>CANQAZ010000007.1 GCA_947589555.1 uncultured Clostridia bacterium
GGTGATCGCCGAATGTTTCGATGCGGCAGGGACGGCGCGCGCGGGCGGAGGAATTTTTTTCTCGCGCGGCCGCATTTTTTCTCCGCCGCGGATGAGGTTGCTTTGAATTTTTTGCCGGAGTTTCATACTTTCATCATACCGCGAAAATGGAAAATTCCGCGAGCGGGATGACAAGAAAACGGGAAAATTTTTTCGCCCGCCCGCCCTCGGATTTTCCGCCCGAACGGGAAAAGGAGAGCCCGGCCTCGGCGGCCTCCCCCGCGCGCAGAGGAAAGGAAAAAGCGGGGATGAAAAATGCGATGAAGTTGGGGTGCGGCTTTGCGGGGATGAAAAATGCGATGAAGTGGGGGTGCGGCTTTGCGGGGATGAAAAACGAGATGAAGCGGGGCGGGGACTGCACCGCGGAGCGCCTTGCCGCCGGTTTTGTAAGCGCGGTTTGCATGCGCACGCCGCGCGGCGGGCCCTTTGATGCAAAAGAAGGGATGCGTTTGAGGAATTTTGCTGAAATTCATTGCTTTTCGCGAGGCGGTGTAGTATAATGTATAAGCAAAATTCTACCGAGGATGAGACCCGATGAAAATTTTGTTGATCTGCAATACGTCCGATTCGGTCATCAATTTTCGGAGACCGTTGATCGAAAAATTCCAAGCCGAGGGGAATACCGTCTCCGTGATCGCGTTCGACGAGCAGAGGCGGGATAAGATCGAGGCGCTCGGCGTTGCGTTCTATTGCGTCCGCGATCGGAATAGAGCGCTCAATCCATTGAAATTATTTTCCCTCAAAAAGCATTATCTTTCGTTGATACGGAAAATCGGGCCGTCCATCGTATTTACGTTCATGCTCAAACCCAATATTTTCGGCGTGCGCGCCGCGAAAAAGGCGGGTGTTCCCAAAATTTTTTCTATGGTGGAGGGAGCGGGCGACGTCTTTGTCAACAACGGCTTGAAGTGGAAACTCATCCGCGTTGCCGTCTGCAAAATGTACCGCAAGTCTTTCCGATACGCCAAAAAAGTGTTCTTTTTGAACGGGGACGACAAGGCGGAATTTCTGTCGCGCAAACTCGTGAAAGAGGAGCAATGCGAAGTAGTCCCCGGGATCGGCGTCGATTTGGAGCGGTTTGCCTTTAAGCCCATCATCAATCATCATGTGTTTCTCATGGTCGCGAGGATGCTCAAAACCAAAGGGGTCATGGAATATTGCGCCGCCGCCAGACTGGTGAGACAGAGCCATCCGGAGGCCGTTTTTAACTATCTCGGCGCGGAGGGGACGATCCGTGTTGCCGATATCCAAGAGTATATCGACGACGGGAGCATTTGCTATCTCGGCACGGCGGAGGACGTCCGCCCGCATTTGGAAAATTGCGTGCTGCTGCTGCTGTCCAGTTACCGGGAAGGGATGCCGATGTCGATCATGGAGGCCGAGGCGACGGGACGAGGGATCGTCGCGAGCAATTCCATCGGGTGCAAAGATACCGTCGTCGAGGGGTATAACGGCTTTTTGATCGAGCGCGGCGATTATCGGGCGATGGCGGAAAAGTGCATTTATATTTTGGAACATCCCCAAGAAGCCGATCTCATGGGGAAAAACAGCCGTAAATTTGCGGAAGAAAAATTTGACCAGAAAGAGATCAATTCGAAAATTTACGAGGAGGTCACGGCATGAAATTTTCGGTGATCGTGCCCGTCTATAATGCCGAAAAATATTTGCGGGAGTGCCTCGACAGCATTCTTGCGCAGACCTATCATGACTTCGAACTGATCCTTGCAGACGACGGAAGCACGGACCGTAGCCCTGCGATCTGCGGCGAATATGCGGAACGGGACGGAAGGGTAAGGGTCATCCGCCAGTCCAATTCCGGCGTGGTCAAGGCCCGCCAAATCGGAGTGGAGGCCGCGCGCGGCGAATATCTGGTCTTTGTCGACGCCGACGATCGTATCGAGCGCGGTTATTTGGAGCGCTTTGCGCTTCTTCCGTCCGTCGATATCGTGAGGTGCGGATATACGCTGTTGACCCCGGGAAAGGCCGTAAAACACCCCTTGCCCGAGCGCGAGGGCTTTTATTCCAAAAAGGAGATCGAACGCGAAATGTTCCCGCACCTGATCCAAGCGAAAAACGCGGAATATATCTTCCCGTGCGTATGGGGGGGGGTGTATTCGGAAAGAACTCTTCGAAAACAACATGGTGAAAGACGCCCGTTTGGAGATCGGAGAGGACGGGGCGTGCATGATCCCGTGCATCTTTCACGCGTCCTCCATGTATGTATTGAAAGAGTGCCTCTACGGGTATCGGCTCAATAGGGATTCCGTTACCGGAAGCCGCAAGGCGTACCGGTGGGACGGGCCCGAACTTATCATCTGCCATCTGCGCGAAAAAATGGCGCTCGACACGGGCGATTTCCGGGAACAGACGGACAGAAAGATCGTTCACGAGTTGTTTTCCGTTGTCGTTTCGCAATTTAACGGAAACGGGAACAACAAAAAAATAAAAAAAGACATAGAGATCCATTTGCAAAATCCGATCTATCGCGATGCGCTTGAAAGGGCGAAATTCAAAGGATCGCTCAAAGCGAGGTGGATGCATTTTGCTTTGAAGCATAGATGTTGGCTTTTGATCCGACTCTATGCGCGGCTCAGGCGCTGAAAGGATTTACGAAGCGGATCGTCGGGCGGGAAACGCCCGGAGCGTTGGCATGAAAACGATTTTATTCGTAAGACAAACGGCAATTTACAATGATTCAAGAGCCTTAAAAACAATAAGGACGCTCTCCAAAGAATTTCGTGTGCTTGTTTTGGGGTGGGACCGCGACGGCTTGGCGCGCGCGAACACGGAGAAATTGTTCGATGGGGAAAGAGTGCAATGTTTGTTTTACGAAAAACGCTTGAAGCACGGTTCGGGCTTGAAGGGGATCTTCAAACTGTTGGGGTTTATCCGTTGGACGAAACGGCAATTCATGCGGCACAGAAAAGAGATCTCGTTTGTTCATGCGTGCGATTTGGACGGCGCGCTGGGCGTATATAAACCCGCGAAGAAAAACAAGATCCCGTTCATTTACGACATCTATGATTATTACATCGAATCGCACAGAGTGCCGAAACTTGTCAGAAACATCGTTGAAAAGCGCGAAATCGGCATCATCGAGTTTGCGGATTGCGTTCTCATCTGCACGGAGCAAAGGATAAAACAGATCGCAAAGGCATCCCCGCGCAAAGCGGTCGTTATCCATAATTCTCCGCAACTGAAAGAATACGATATCGAGGATCACGTTTTTGCAAAAGAGGGAAAAATCAGGATCGTGTACTGCGGCGTTTTGTCGGAGGGGAGATTACTGAAAGAAATTGCCGAAAAAATCGCCGGGAACGGGAAGTTTGAATTGACCGTAGGCGGAGTGGGGCCCCTGGAAGATTTCATGCGCGAGATCGGCGGGCGCTGTGCGAATATTACCTATTTGGGTAGTTTGCCCTACGATACGGTTTTAGCGCTTGAAAGCGAGGCCGATCTTTTATTCGCTACTTACGACCCGTCGATCCCCAACCATAAATTCAGTGCGCCGAACAAATTTTATGAGGCTTTGGCGTTGGGGAAACCGATCGTCGTGTGCGACGGGACGGGAGTGGACGAACTGGTCCGTCAATTCCACGTCGGAGAGACGATCGGATATTCCGCCGACGCCTTTATCGAGGCCTCAGAGCGCCTGTTTGCCGATCGCGGAAAATTGAAAGACTTGGCCATCAACGCGAGGCGGCTGTATCGGGAAGAATTCAGTTGGGAAATCATGGAGCGGCGGTTGCTGGATCTGTATGCCGATATCGGGTGACGATGATGAAATTGACTGTGTTTACGCCGACGTTTAACCGCGCCGGGAAATTAAAAAACGTCTATGCCAGTCTGTCGGCGGCCAGGAAGCGTTTGACGGCAGGGCAAGAGATCGAATGGTTGATCGTCGATGACGGCTCGGTGGACGATACGCAAAATACGGTTGCGGATCTCGTTGCGGAAAATGCGTTTGAAATCAGATATTATAAGAAAGAAAACGGCGGAAAACATACGGCCTTCAACCTCGCGATAGAAGAGTGCCGCGGCGATCTCTTTCTCTGTTTGGACGATGACGACCGATTGATCGAAAATTCGTTGCGGGATATCTTTGATCTGGCGGAGCAATACCGCGGAAAAGGCTATGGCGGGATCGTCGGCAGGGTAACGGACCCCGACGGCAATTTGCTCGGAAAGACGGTCTTTGAAAATACGTTGGTCAGCAATACAATCGAAATCAGAGACAAATACAAGTTTTGGGGCGAGCCGGAAATTTATTATACCGAAATTTTGAAACTTTATCGTTTTCCCGTGTTCCCCGGCGAAAAATTTCTCACAGAGGCGATGCTTTTTGATGAAATGTCGATCCAACATCCCTTTGTGTATTCCAACATCACAATGATGGTAAAGGAATATTTGCCGGGCGGATTATCCGATAACGGGCTTAAAATACGGATCGAAAGTCCGAACGGCGCAGAGGCGTATTATTTTAAGCGGCGTCAACTGTGCAAGGGGCTTTGGCACAAGTTCAGGGCGACCATCAACCGACAAAGATTTTCTTATTGGATCAAACAAAACAGACCCCGCAGAAAAATGAGCGGCTACGAATTTTTTGCGAAGCCGATATCGTTTGTATTTTACTTAAAAGATAGGAGCAAACAGACGCAAAAATGAAATCGGTATTGATAGTGTTCGGGACGAGACCGGAAGCGATCAAAATGTGCCCGTTGGTGAAGGAATTGAAGTCCAATCCGAATTTTCGGGTGAAAGTATGCGTCACAGGCCAGCATCGGCAGATGCTCGACCAGGTTTTGCAAGCGTTTTCCGTCGTTCCGGATCATGATTTATCGATCATGAAAGAAAAACAGACGCTGTTTGATATTACGATAAATATTTTGGAGCGCATCCGCTCGGTACTGGAAGCGGAAAGGCCCGACGTCGTGCTTGTTCACGGCGATACTTCGACGACGTTCGTTACGGCGCTGGCTTGCTTCTATCTGCAAATCCCGGTAGGCCATGTTGAGGCAGGGCTGAGAACGTATGATATCATGTCGCCGTATCCCGAGGAATTCAATCGGCAAGCGGTATCCATCCTCGCCAAATTCAATTTTGCTCCGACGGAACTGAGCCGGGATAATCTTATTCGCGAAGGCAAAGCGCCCGATACGATATTTGTGACGGGGAACACGGCTATCGACGCGTTGAAAACCACGGTGAGAGAAAATTATTCGCATCCCGAATTGAGTTGGGCGGCGGATAGCAGATTAATTCTCATCACTGCGCACCGTCGTGAAAATTTGGGCGAGCCGATGCATCAGATGTTTCGGGCGATCAGAAGGGTACTGGAAGAGCATAAAGACATCAAAGCGCTTTATCCTATTCACATGAATCCGGTGGTCCGTAAAATAGCGGAGGACGAATTGGGAGACTGCGACAGGATCCACATGATAGAGCCCCTGGAAGTGTTGGATTGCCATAATATCATGGCAAGGAGTTACATGATATTGACGGATTCGGGCGGAATACAGGAAGAAGCGCCTTCGCTCGGAAAACCGGTGCTTGTGATGCGCGATACAACGGAGCGCCCCGAAGGGATCAAAGCGGGTACATTGAAGTTGGTCGGCACCGATGAGGAAACGATATATACGAATTTCAGAACGCTGATCGAAGATCGTAGCGCTTATGACAAAATGGCGCACGCGAGCAATCCCTACGGAGACGGTTTCGCTTGCCGCCGTATAGCGAAGGCGTTAGAAGAAAGGCTATAAGATTATTGAGGAAAAGCGACGATGAAGTTTATTACTTGCGCCAGTTATTATGGTACGGGATCCAGTGCAGTCACCGACTTGATCACCGAATGCGATAATGTCCATGATATGGGCGATTATGAATTCAGATTTATTCAAGACCCGGACGGAATCAGGGATCTGGATTATAATTTGGTGGAAAACAACCACCGCCATAATAGCGGATATGCTTTGCGGCGATATAAAAAGTTTGCGGATTTTCTCAATGGCGGGCATTTTATAAAAAAATATAACCGCTATTTTGGAAAGGAATGGGAACGCCTGTCCCATAAATATATTGAGGACCTGACCGATTTGCAATATGTCGGCACTTGGCATCGTGAATTGTGGGACAAGGGAAGGGTCGCATACTTTCTTGAAAGGGGAGTGAACAAGATATTTCATTCCGTGTTTCATCTCAATCGGGACAGAAATATTCAATTGTTCCTAAAAAAGAATATAGAGTACGCAACATTTCCGCAGGAAAAATTCTATTCGATCACAAAGAAATATATCGAAGATTTGTTTTCTGTCGCCAATTCCGACGGCAAGGAATTTGTGATGGCGGATCAGTTGGTTCCCGCTTCCAATACCAATCATTATCTGAAATATTTTAATGACATCAAAGTGGTTTGCGTAGATAGGGACCCGCGCGATTTATATATTGCCGAGCAGGAATTATATCACGGGAACATCGTACCTAAAAATGTTGAGGACTTTTGTATTTGGTATAAAGTAACGCGTGCCCACCGCGCTTTTGAGCAAGATGATCCCGAGAGAATATTACGGCTGAGATTTGAGGACATGATTTATCATTATGAGGAATGTTCCGATTTGATTTTATCCTTTTGCGGAATAGACAAAGTCCATCATGTTGCGCCCAAAATGAAATTTGATCCTTCGAAATCCATAAAAAACACGCAATTATATAAAAGATTTAATAAACGTTTATCCGATGTAAAAACAATAGAAAAAGAATTGTGGCCCTATTTGTACAATTACGAATAATCGTTTGGAGAGTGGAAAATGAAAATAGCGTTTGTGTTTGATAGTCTCGGCTTTGGCGGCATAGAAAAAGTAGGTATAGATTATATCAAAATATGTTGCCGTTTTGGGCATGATGTCGATGTATATAATTTGAATCCTGAGCGGGAGGAATTGGTTGAAACATTACCGGAATCCGTATGTTACAGGCGGTTCAAGTTTAACAGAAAACTGTGCCCCGAATTATATAGTTACGGCGTACAAAAATGGTGGTGGGGAAAATATGCCTATGCGATCCTTTCTCCTTTTGTAAGTTTTGCGCAAGCCGTCCGAAAAGTTTTTTCAAAACATCGGAAATACGATGTCGCCATTGCTTTCGCCGGCCATATCAATGACCTTTCCTTTGTCGCCAAAAATTTCATTAAGTCAAAGAAGAAGATTTGTTGGTGCCACGGCAATATATTGTCATATTTCGCAATTTGCGATGCTTACCCGATTCTTTATAAAAAGATCGATGGGTTTGTAGTGCTTTCCTCCGCGGGGCAGAAGGACATATATCCCGGCCATAGATTTATGTACGAGAAAAAGATATATCAGATTTACAATCCGACGTTTATTTCGGACAAGCAGGTGGATGGCTCCATTGTGCAAGAATTGCGTGAGAAGTATGGAGATTTCATGCTGATGGTTGCCCGCATGGAAGACAGAAAGGGACAAAATGTGGCGATGGATGTGCTGAAAAAAATGTTGGCGGATGGCTACGATAAGCATTTGGTCTTTGTCGGCGGGGGAGACTTGTTGGAACACTATAAAGAATATGCGAAAACGTTAGGGATCGAGGCGCGGTGTCATTTCGTCGGTGAACACGAGAACATGCAGGATTATTACGCCGCCGCGCACATCAATATTTTAACAAGCAAATGGGAAGGGCTTCCGACCGTAATTGTTGAGGGAATGACGATGGGGAAACCGTGTGTCATGACGAATACGGACGATGGAGAAGTTTCGGGCAACGGAAAATATTGCATGCTCCATGCGGTCGGGGACGTGGAGGGGTTGACCCGGGATATAGAAGCGCTTTACAGTGACGAGGCGCTCTATCAAAAGTATTGCGATTTGTCATTGCAACGGGCAAAAGATTTTTGCGCCGAGGCTGTTTCAATTCGTTTGAACGAAATTCTTTGAGGCTGGATTGTATGCAGAGGGAAGGAGAAAAAACGCCGTCGATGGATCTATTCGTCGTCGCACACAAAGAATTTGAAATGTGGGCTGACGACAGAGTTGTGATTTCGGTTGGCGGCGCGGAGATATCATTCGCGCAAGTAAAAGATAGCGTTGCGGATAATATTTCGGAAAAGAATGGCAGTTATTGTGAACTGACCGCTCTCTATTGGATTTGGAAAAATTGCAGGAGCGAGTATGTCGGTTTGGAACATTATCGTAGATATTTTTTGATGCACAATCAACCGATTTCCAAACGGCAAGCATTAAAAATATTGAAAAAAAGAGATTTGATTGTTTCCGATAAATATTATACGAAGCCGACGTTATATGAGCAATATGATAAGGCGCACGTCGGGAGCGATTTGGACTGCATAAGGGAGATCGTCCGCGAAAAATATCCGGATTATCTGCCTTCTTTGGAAGCGGTTTATCAGAGTCACGGAGCATATTATTTCAATATGTTTATTGCGCGTAAAACATTGCTTGACGATTATTGCTCATGGCTATTCCCGATTTTATTTGAATTGGAGACAAAAATCGATAACAGCGCGCGGAATTCCTATCAAGCGCGTACCTTTGGATTTGTTGCGGAGCGGTTGTTTAACGTCTATATTTTGAAAAATAAGTTAAAAGTCAAAAGTATGGGCGTATATGGAAGTTATCGCGGTCCCATTGTGAGGCGTATCCACAATTTTATCGGTCGCATCCGATACCACTGAACCAATATGTCGGTAGCATTATCCGTTGTAATCTATTTTAGCGCTTATGGCGCTACGGCGTTGTTGTACAGTCTGCTTTTCAGAATAAAAGCAGGCAGGTTTTCCAAATACTTTTTAATTGCTATTGCCGCATTGCCGTTTTCTCTTTTGGCGGGATTCAGGGATAATGTAGGGACGGATTATCTTAATTACGCAAAGATTTTCGAGGAGTTCCGGACAACAAAATTAGTAGATCTCATAACCGCTTCGGACAACATCGAAGTGGGCTATTATTTGCTTATAAGAGCCATTCAGTTTTTAGGCGCGGATGTTCACTTCGCGTTTTTTGCTTATGAATTTTTTATCATATATATTTTCCTTTTGGGACTAAGCAAATACAAAAATTCCGTTAATGCGATTTTTTGCATTACCTTTTATTTTGCCATGTACTTTCATCCGTCCTTGAATATTATCAGACAGTCTATGGCGATGAGTTTATTGTTCTTGGCGTGCTTCTATTTGATCAATAAAAAATATGTCGCTTATGCGGTTACTAACGCGCTTGCATGTTTGTTCCATCGGACGGCCATTATTTGTTTCATATTTTTTATCTTATATGTGTTTTTGCGCAGAGAGTATGCGAAGGACCGCGTGAAATTCAGACTGACGGGTAGACGGGTTCTGTTTTATATTGTCATTCTATTGTGCCCGTTGATCTATCGGTTGATCATTCCGTTGCTGTTGAGTTTGCCGTTCTTTTCCAAGTATTCCGATTATGCCGTCAACATTAACGGAACGATCGGATTTGGAATGACGTTCAAATTTATCGTGTTGATTATCCCGGTTGTAGCCGTTATGATCCATAAACGCGGAAATATCAGCGCACAGAGTTTGAAATTGCTCGATCTGTACACGCTCTTCATTCCGATTTCGGATATCGGATATTTTATTGAGTTCACCAATCGGCTATATTTATATCCGGAGATTTTAATGATAGTCCTTTCCTCCATGATGATAAAAGAGGAGGAGAATAAAAAGATGAGAACCGCAATGGTGATTTATTATCTTGCGTTTATGATTTGTGTTTATGTCAACGATTATTTGATATATAATTTCAATGAAACATATCCTTTGGTTTTTGTGTAATTACGCAGTTTGAATTGGCTTAAAGAAATTATGCGGACGGATAGGATAGAGAGGGGAATGATGTACGATTATTTGATTGTCGGTAGCGGTTTATTCGGTGCGGTGTGTGCATACGAATTGACGAAGGCGGGCAAATCCTGTCTCGTTGTTGAAAAACGCAATCATATAGGCGGCAATATATATACGGAGCAAATCGAGGGGATCAACGTTCATCGCTACGGCGCGCACATCTTTCATACTTCGGATCGGGAAGTGTGGGATTACATCAATCAGTTCGCCCGATTTAATCATTATATCAATAGTCCCATCGCTCGATATCAAAGCGAATGCTATAATTTGCCCTTTAACATGAATACGTTTACAAAACTTTGGCCCGATGTTTTTACGCCCGCGGAAGCCAAAGCGCGCATCGATTCGGAGAGAAGGGAACGTTTTACAAGTGAGCCGAAAAATCTTGAAGAACAAGCAATCAATTTGGTGGGGGAAACGATCTATCGAAAACTGATCAAGGGCTATACCGAAAAACAATGGGGAAGGCCCTGTACAGAACTGCCGCCGTTTATCATAAAGAGGCTTCCCGTTCGCTTTACTTTCGATAACAATTATTTTAACGATGCTTACCAGGGGATCCCGATTGGCGGCTATACCCAAATCATAAAGCAAATGCTTGCCGGTGCGGAAGTCAGGCTTGGTTGTGATTTTTTCAGCCATCGCAAGAGTTTAACGGTGGTCGCCCGTAAAATAATTTTTACGGGGGCCATCGACCAATATTACGATTATTGTTTTGGCGCTTTGCAATACCGTTCGGTGCGCTTTGAAACCGAGACGCTCGAAACGGATAATTTTCAAGGCAATGCTGTGGTAAATTATACTTCTGCCGACGTTCCTTATACCCGCATCATTGAGCACAAGCATTTTGAATTCGGACAACAGCCGCGGACCGTAATTTCCCGCGAATATTCTACCGAATGGAAGAAGGGGGACGAGCCGTACTATCCCGTCAACGATCTAAAAAACAATGATTTATATGAGAAATATCGGGAGCGCGCCGCAGAAGAGAAAAAGGTGATTTTCGGCGGCCGTCTCGGTGAGTATAAGTATTACGACATGCATATCGTCATAAAGAACGCTATCGAAACAGTGCGAAAGGAAATAAATGGCTGAAAAAAGTCTGAAAAAAAATTTTATTTATAACGTATCGTATCAGTTGCTGATGCTGATAGCGCCGTTTGTCGTGACCCCGTATGTTTCCCGGGTTTTGGGAGTGGACAATATCGGGTTATATAGTTATGCTAATTCCATAGTATCTTATTTCATGCTGGTTGCCGTATTGGGCACGACAACGTATGCACAACGCGCCATAGGATATTCTCAAAAGGACAAGGAAGAACGTAGCAGAAAATTTTGGGAAATAGTTATATTCAGGCTTCTGACGTCAGCGGTAACGCTTGGCGGTTATATGATTTATGCCTTTTTGATCGCACCCCAAAATCAACGCTTGATTTGTCTGATCCTTGCTATGAATATTATCAACAGCGCGTTGGATATTTCCTGGTTTTTGCAAGGGATGGAGGAATTCGGCAAAACTACGCTGTTCAGTACTTTGTTCAGGATAGCCAGCATCGTCTCGATTTTTGTATTCGTTAAAAGCGCGGACGATCTTTGGCTATATGTTTTATTCAGCATTGTTTATAATGTTATCGGCAACTTGTTGCTTTGGGCTCTTCTGCCGAAATACATTTGCAAGGTCAGGAATATCCATCCCCTGAAAGATACAAAAACGATTTTGCAAATGTTTTTACCCACCATTGCCGTTCAATTATATACGGTATTGGATAAGTCAATGTTGGGTTGGTTTGCGGACGGATATACGGAAAACGGATATTATGAGCAGGCAGAAAAGGTAGTTAAAATGGCACTCACCGCGGTCACCGCTTTGGGACTCGTGATGATCCCGCGCATTTCAAGAAGGTTCAAAGAGGGCGACATGGCGCAGGTCCACGCGTATCTTTACAAATCGTACCGCTTTGTGTGGATGTTGGCGGTACCCATTATGTTTGGATTGATCGCCATAGCCGATATATTTGTTCCGATTTTTTTTGGCGATGGGTATGAGGCTTGCAGTTTGTTGATACAACTGTTTAGTCCGCTCGTGATTTTTATAGGGTTGAGCAATGTGACCGGAATGCAGTATTTTGTTCCGATAGGCAAGCAAAACGTACTTACCCTTACGGTAGTAATTGGTGCAATGGTCAACCTCGTTTTGAATTTGTGTTTGATTCCATTCTTCTATTCGATCGGCGCGTGTATCGCATCGGTCGTTGCCGAATTTTCCGTGGCAACAGCGGGCTTCGTGTACTGTAAAAAGAAGAAATGCTTCAAACTTTCGCCTGTATTTCTTTGTTCATGGAAATACTGGGTGGCGGGTGCGCTTATGTGCGCGGCAGTTTTTATATCCAAAATTTGGTTGCCTTTGGCGATTTGGAGCCTCATCGTTCTCATTTTAATTGGTATCCTCGTCTATTTCCTTGCATTGTTTCTCCTCCGCGACGCCTTTCTATTGGAGGTTTTTCACAAAGGAGTTCAAACGATTCGTAATCTTTTTGGAAGAAAGCGCAAAAATAAAGAGGTGGCGGAAACCGCGTCCTCGAGCGATAAAGAAGGGCAGGAACAAAACGATACGACAGAAAAGCAAGAGGATGAGCCGTACGAAGGATGACGAAATACAATTAGGCCATATTCCTTTCAAGCGGATTTCACGCGCGGAGAGGACGAAAGGAGCCCGAGGCGCTTTCCTTATACTACTTAGTAAAAAATGAAAAGATGCGACGCCGATCGGCGCCGTATTTTTTTGCGGGGATTTTGTCCGCGTCGGTTTTTTAGCAAGGAGAGGACGGGCGGAAAAGGCAGAGCGGAAAAAGGAGAGTTTGGCAGGGAGATCGCGAAATATTTTGAAAAAATAAACGGTGAAGATTGCTTTATTTACTTGACATTTTTCGGGGAGGGGATATAATGATAGACAAATCAAGCGTGGAGGAAAAGGGATGAAAGAGGAAATCGATAAAGAGAGCGCGGGACAGATCTCCTCGGCCGTATCCAACGCCGCGGCGCAAACGAACGCGCGGTTGGCGTCGACGAACGCACGGCTGACGCAGATCGCCTCCGCGACCGCTCTCAACGGTGCCCTTCTCGCAAAGGCGAACGAGAACAGCGCGGGCATCGCAAGGGATGTGGGCCGCTTGCGCGACTACGCCGATATCCATTACCGCCGCACGGTGAGATAGGAAGGCGGACGGCGCTTTTCCCGACTCTCCCCGAGGAAGGGGGCTATGCATGATTTTGACCCGATTGCAGAAAATGCAGTCGGGTTTATTTTATGGGAAATCAGACCATTTACTTCAAAAAACAGCCGCGCATCGTGGCGACGAGCACCATTGCCGGTCCCAAAGAGTGCGAGGGGATCATCGGGCGATATGTGGAGACGGCGCTTGCCGACGATATGTTCGGCGAAAGTACCTACGAAAAAGCGGAATGTAAGATGCTCTCCCACGTTATCGACGGCGCGATCTCCAACGGGGGCTATAAGCGCGAGGAGATCGATTGCATCGTTTCGGGAGATCTTCTCAACCAAATCATTTCGGCAAGTTTTGCGGCGCGCGATTTTTCGGTGCCCTTTTTGGGGGTGTATGGGGCGTGCTCCACGATGGCGGAAAGCCTTGCAGTGGGGGCGGCCTTTATCAACGGCGGCCTCATGCACCGCGTGGTCGCGGCGACGGGAAGCCATTTTGCTTCCGCCGAGCGTCAGTACCGCTATCCCCTCGAACTCGGTTGCACCCGCCCCCCGCAGGCGCAGTGGACGGTGACGGGCGCGGGGGCCGCGCTCCTCTCCGACAAGGGCGACGGCATCAAAATTACGGCGGCGACGCTCGGAAAGGTGGTCGATTTCGGCGTGACCGACGTCAACAATATGGGCGCCGCTATGGCGCCCGCGGCGGCTGATACCATACTCGCGCATTTCCGCGGGACAAAAGAAGAACTCGAACGGTACGATCTCATCGTCACGGGCGATTTGGGGGCGCTCGGGAGCCGCATTTTGAAGGATCTCACATGGGAAAAGGGCCTGGATATCTCCGAGAGGCACGTCGATTGCGGCGAAATCATCTACAACGTCATTGAGGACGAATATCAAGGAGGGAGCGGCGCGGGGTGCTCCGCCGTCGTGCTCAATTCCTATCTCATCAACCGTATGCAGTCGGGTGCGCTCCGCAGGATCCTCTTCGTGGCGACGGGCGCCCTCCTTTCCACCGTCTCTTCGGGGCAGGGGGAGAGCATTCCCTGCATCGCCCACGCGGTCGTCCTCGAACGGTAGGGGAGATACGATTTTCGCCTTTGTCTCATCCGCCTTTCGTCGAAAAGAGCGCGGGCAAGGTGCCCATAAATGGGAGCGCTTCTCTTTCCGCGGACGATATGGGGAGGAGGTCCTTACATATATGGAATACTTAGATATTTTGCTCATGTTTTTGAAGGCGTTTTTGGTCGGCGGCCTCATCTGCGCCGTTGCGCAGGTCATCATCAATCTGACCGAGTTGACGGCGGGAAAAATACTCGTCATGTTCATGCTGGCGGGGGTGGCACTGACGGCGCTCGGATTGTACCAACCGATCGTGGAGTGGGCGGGCGCGGGGGCGACCGTGCCCATTTCGGGTTTTGGGTACTTGCTTGCAAACGGTGCGATGCGGGGGGCGCAAGAGGGGATCTTTCAAGCCCTCACGGGCTCGCTTGCCGCCGCAAGTGCGGGCGTTTCTGCGGCCGTCGTATTCTCATTTTTGATGGCGCTCATCTTCCGTTCGCACACAAAATATAATTGAGCGTTTTCAAATTTAGTTGCATATTCTCCCGCCGCAACGAGTATATTATGGGGAAATTCGGGGGCTTTTTTATCCACATGGTCGCATAAATTCACCGTGGATAAGTGCGCCGCGGTTTGCCCGCGGGGGAAAAGTTAAAAAAAGTTATCCACAATTTACCCCTGATTTTTCCACAGAATTCCACATTTCGACAAAAATCGCGTCGTTTGCGGGATTTTTTCAAAAAAAGTTATCCACAATTACAAATTTTCTGTGGATAATGTTTTTTCGCGCCGAAAAACCGTTGACAAATCGTCGCAAAGGGGCTATAATATGCGAGTAATCGGGTGAAGCGGTGGTGCGATAAAGCCGTGCTTGCCTATTCGCCCGTTTCATGCGCATCTTTAGCTCAATTGGATAGAGCGTCGGTCTACGGAACCGCCCCGCGCGCACGTATTGTGCCGTCGAAGCGCGGCACGAGGAGCGTAGCGACGAAGTAAGGCTGGAAGCAAAGATCGGTCAAACAACTGTATATGCATCTTTAGCTCAATTGGATAGAGCGTCGGTCTACGGAACCGAAGGCTGGGGATTCGAGCTCCTCAAGATGCACCACGAAGAGAGCCTCCTTTGGGAGGCTCTCTTCGTGGTAAAAACGGACGCGAGGATCCCCGGCGGTTAGATTCGCCCGCTTGCACTTGATTTGCGTGCGGCTGTATGCTATAATAAAAGCGTGAAACGGGAATTTGGTGGAGAAGCATGAAAACACTTGGCTTAATTTTCTGTTCATTCCGCTAATGCTTTTCTTTATCCGCTTTGGGGTAGGACATATAACGATCGGTTATCAAAATATGGATAAAACCGTGTTTCCCATAAGTACAGTTTAAGTTTCATTTTGAGGAGAGCGATATGCAACACAAAGGCATAAAAATTCTTGAAACAAAGCGGTTGATCCTTCGTCCGTGGAAAGAGAGCGACGCCGAAGAGGCGTTCGCGCATTGGATGAACGATCCCGACGTCACAAAGTATCTCACTTGGACGCCGCACGGGGACATCAAAGTTACGCGCGCTCTTCTCAAAATGTGGGAACGGGAGAGCGGCGAGCCGCATATCTACAAGTGGGCGATCGTCCTGAAAGAGGGGAACGTCCTCATCGGCGATATTGCCGTTCTGCGCGCGGACGAATTTCAGGAGCGCGGCACGATCGGCTACTGTATGGGCAAAAAATGGTGGGGGAAGGGCATCATGACGGAGGCTCTTTCCGAAGTTCTGCGCTACTCGTTTGAGGAAGTGGGATTTTTCCGCATCGACGGCGAGCATGCGGCGGAAAATATCGGCTCCTCCCGCGTCATGGAAAAGTGCGGGCTTACTTATGAGGGAACGCGCAGGCAGTACTTCCGCTGTCCCACGACGGGCGAGCGCGTCGATATCGTGGAGCGCGGCATTCTGCGGGAAGAATATTTCAAAAACGCGAAAGAATAATTCAATTTAACGGAGAAACAGCGCAATGGATAAAACACAAATCATTCAATTTATTTCCGAACAAAAGACGGCTTTTATCGCATCCGTCAACGAACAGGGCTATCCCGTGATAAGGGCAATGCTTGCCCCGCGTAAGATCGACGGAAATGAGATCTATTTCACGACCAACACTTCGTCCAACAAGATCAAACAGTATTCGGCCAACAATAAGGCCTGTATCTATTTCTATAAGCGCGGAAAATTCAAGTATCAAGGCGTTTCCATGATAGGAGAAATGCAAATTTGTACCGATCAAGCGACGAAAGACGAGATCTGGTGCTTCGGCGATAAGATGTTTTATAAACAGGGCGTCACCGATCCCGACTATTGCGTGTTGAAATTCAAGGGCATTTCCGCCGAATACTATTGTGATTTTAAGGTCGAAACGATAGAGTTATAAAACGGAGTCCTTTGCGGGCGGAGAGATTTTCCGCGCCGTTTTGGGAAGCGGCGGAGCGCAATGCCGCTCGCCCGGCCGCCGCGTGGCGGGTCTATGGCATGAAGGGCGCGGCAAAAATTTTATCGGAAGCCCTTGTTTTTTGCACGCAACGGTGATATAATCAAAAAAAGAAGAAAAAGGAGGAAGGATTTATGTGGACAGGAACCATCAGATGCGGAGGGATCGGTTGCGGAGCGACTTTGCCCCTCAATTCGACGCGGTGCCCTTATTGCGGGTGGAGGCCGCGTTGCCTATATTGCAAATATTTGAAACCGAATTCTTCTTTCCCCCACATTGACGGCTGTACCCTGAAAGAAAATTCCGATGGGTACCGTTGCAGCAGATACGATTACGATTTCGAACGCTACGGAAATCCGTAACGTTCGCAGGCGGGCGCATTTTCGCACCGGGACCGCGTGCGGAAAAAGGGCGACGGTTAGCGCAAACAAATTTCGGCATATTCCGACGGAATATGCCTTTTTTCGTGCCCTTTTAGCCCTTATAATACCTGTCACGGGGAAGGGAAGAATGGTCGTATATGCCGAGTATGCGTTTCTGGAAAATTTTTTGATCGATGCGGAACTACTCTACCTCGCTCTGAAATGTGCGCGGGGACGGGTGCGGCTGTGGCGCCTCTTTCTTGCCGCCGCGGTCGGCGCGGCCGAAGCGCTCGTCTTTCCGCTCCTGCCGCTTCCCTTATGGGCGGCCTATCTCGTTAAAATTTTGGGCGGCGTGCTCATTGCCGTGGCGGCCGTATCCAAAGGCACGAAAAAGACCTATTTCGTCGCGATCGTCTCCTTTTTCCTCATGACGTTTGCGCTCGGCGGATTGCTCACGGCCGCCTATTCCTTTTTCGGCGTGGAATACGCCGAGGGGAGCGGCTATCTCGTCGAACAGGCTCCCGTGGCGCTCGTGCTCGCGCTCGCGGGTGGATTTTGTATTCTCGTCACGCTCGGCGCAAGAAGATTTTATCGCTACCGATGCGAAAAACGCGCCGTATTGCCCTGCGTGTTGTCCGTCGGCGGAAAAACGGTGCATTGGAAGGGGTTTTCGGACAGCGGAAACCTGCTTTCGTTCCGCGGGGAGCCCGTCTGCGTCGCCTCCGCCGCGGCCGTTTTTGCCCTCTTCGGTCCTCATCCGCGCGCGGAGGGGCACATCCGCATCGGGACCGTGAACGGAGGCAGGGATTCGCCCGTATTCCGTTGCGACAGCCTGAAAGTGGGGGAAAAAGTGAGCGAGGGGGCCTTGATCGCGCTCGGTGCGGTGGAGAGCGGGGAGTACCAGATCATATTACATACCGCCTATTCGGAGGGAGAACATGAAGTTGTTGGGAATGCTGAAAGCGTGGCTCGAAGGGCTATGGGGAAGCGAGAACGTCGTCCATTACCTCTGCGGAAGTGAGGCGTTGCCCTTGCCGCTTTCCGCCGAGGAGGAGGGCGAAATGCTCCGCAAGATGGAGGCGGGGGAGGACGTGGAAGCGGTCAAGGCCTCCCTCATCGAGCACAACCTGCGTCTCGTCGTGTACATATCGCACAAATTCGAGAATACGGGCGTGGACGGCGACGATCTCATTTCCATCGGGACCATCGGTCTCATCAAAGCCATCAATTCCTTCCGTTCCGATAAGAACATCAAACTTGCGACGTATGCCTCACGGTGCATCGAAAACGAAATTCTGATGTACCTCAGGCGCACGGTCAAGTTGAAGAGCGAGGTCTCCTTTGACGAGCCCCTCAATACCGATTTCGAGGGCAACGAATTGCTCCTATCCGACGTCCTCGGCACCGACAGCGAAACGGTGTACGGCGGCGTGGAAGCGAACGTCGAAAAGGAACTCCTCAAAGAGGCGCTCAAAAAACTGCCCGAGCGCGAGCAGAAGATCATGTACATGCGCTTCGGCCTCGGCGGGAGAGAGGAAATGACCCAAAAGGACGTCGCCGACCGCCTCGGCATTTCCCAAAGTTACATATCCCGGCTCGAAAAAAAGATCATCGAACGGCTCAAAAAGGAAATTTCCAAACTCGTCTGAAAAAACTGCCGCAAACATTGACAGAAAGGGCATTTTTCGGTATAATTGTCCCAAAAAGATCTCTTGGGAGGCAATTATGATCGCCTATCTTCCGCCTATGGGCTGGAACACCTGGAACACCTTTGCGCAGGACATCAGCGAGGAACTCATCCTTTCTTCCGCGGAAAAACTGCTTTCCACCGGCCTGAAAGCGGCGGGATATGAATACGTCGTTGTGGACGATTGCTGGGCGCTCCGAGAGCGGGACGGCAGGGGAAGGCTCGTTCCCGATCCGCAAAAATTTCCGCACGGAATGAAGTACGTCGCCGACCGCCTGCACGCAATGGGGCTCAAATTCGGCATGTATTCCTGCGCCGGGGCGATGACTTGCGCGGGTTATCCCGCGAGTTTCAACCGCGAATATCTCGATGCGCGCACCTTTGCTTCGTGGGGCGTGGATTTCCTCAAATATGATTATTGCTTCAAGCCCGCTTCGGCCGACGGGAAAAATCTATACCGCCGCATGGGCCTTGCGCTTGCAAGTAGCGGCAGGAAGATCCTGTTCAGCGGTTGCAGTTGGGGCGTGGACGCAACGCATGAATGGATCGGCTCCACGGGCGCGAATATGTGGCGCTCTACCCCCGATATTTTCGATACCTTCGATTCAGTGAAGGACATCATCAAACGGCAGTACGACATCCTTCCGTACGGCGGCGTAGGGTGCTTCAACGATATGGATATGCTCGTCGTGGGCATGCACGGCAAGGGGAACGTGGGGCTCTCCGGCTGTACGGACGACGAATACCGCCTGCATTTTGCGGCGTGGTGCGTGCTGGCCTCCCCGCTCATGATCGGATGCGACATCCGCAACCTCGATGAAACGACGAAGGGCATTTTGACCGACCCGACCCTTCTCTCCATCGCAAAGGATCCGCGCGGCAACCGCCCGTATCTCATCCGCTTTGCCGATAGCGACGATCTGCCCGTTTTTGTGCGCGCCCTCGAAGGGGGAGACCTCGCGGTCGGCTTCTTCAACCTTTCCGACGGGGCCGTCAACTTTTGGGTCTCGGCGGACGATTTGGGGGTGCCCGAAATCAGCGGAAAGATCCTTGCGGGCGTGGAGGCCTACACGGGGCAAAAGGTGCGCTCCGCGAACGGCGTGCTTTCGGCGCGGGTGGAGGCGCACGCGTGTAGCGTGATGAGGCTCCGCGTCGCACAGCGATGACCTGCGAAAGGTGCGGCGGGGCCCTCGGCGACGACGCCCTCGGGCTCAACCGGAAATACAACCCCGGCCGCGGATGGCTCTGCAAGGGCTGTTTGGCGAAAAAACTCGGCGTGACCGAGCAACGGCTGGACGAAAAAATAGAAGAATTCCGCCGCGCGGGCTGTATGCTCTTTTCCGCTCCCGCCCGCCGCGCATAACTTTTTGCAAAAACGCAGATACTCCTTTTCCCGAAGTACATAAGGAGGAATGCCATGTTGCAGAAAGTAAACATCTGCGGCGTTGATACCGCAGGACTTCCCAAACTCACCGCAAAGGAAAACGAGGCGCTCATGATACGCCTGAAAGCGGGGGACAAGGCCGCGCGCGACCAGTTTATTGTGGGCAATATGAGGTTGGTGCTCTCCCTCGTCAAGCGTTTTTGGGCGAAAAACGCCAACGCGGACGATGTTTTTCAGGCCGGTTGCGTGGGGCTCATCAAGGCGATCGATAATTTCAATCTCGATTTCAACGTAAAATTTTCGACCTATGCCGTGCCCATGATCCTCGGCGAGATTAAGCGGTATCTGCGCGACGGAAACAGTTTGCGCGTTTCCCGCTCCATCCGCGATACGGCGTACCGCATTCTGAAAGTGCGCGAGGGGCTCGAAGAGCGCGACGAAGAAGCGACCATCGAGCGCATTGCCGAGGAGATGCAGGTGAAAGAGCGAGAAGTGGTCTACGCCCTCGACGCCATTTCCGATCCGGTCTCCCTCTACGACCCCGTTTACAACAAGTCGGGCGATACCCTGCAACTCGTGGACCAACTCTACGACGAAACGCAGAGCGAGGCCATCTGGACCGAGCGGGTCGCCCTCCGCGAGGCCATCGACCGCCTTGCCGACCGCGAGAAGAAGATCCTCATGCTCCGCTACTATGAAGGCAAGACGCAGACGGAGATCTCCGCCGAGGTCGGCATTTCGCAGGCGCAGGTGAGCCGCCTCGAAAAAAACGCGCTCGGCGCCATCCGCAAGGAAATTTTCTGAAACTTTCGCATCTATCCCGCATAAAATAGGGGTGTGGAAACAAGTTTCGGCGAACTGAAAAAAATGGAGGCGGTCAACCTCTCGGACGGGAAACGCCTCGGCAAGATCTGCGACGTCGTGTTCACCTACCCCGAGGGGAGGGTGCAAGGGCTTGTGGTGCCCGGCGGAAAGGGCTTCCGCTGGGGGAAGGCCGATCTCTTCATCGACCTCAAATGCGTGCGGAAAATCGGCGTGGACGTCGTGCTCGTGGAAATCAAGGCGGCGCCAAAGCCCGAAAAAAAGAGGGGAAAGTGGGAGGATAACTACCCTCCTCCTCCGCCCCCGTCGCCCTCGCCGTTTCGTGGCGGAGGAGACCGCCGCGACTACGGAGAATACGAATAAAAACAAAAAAACGGCTTGAAAGTCAGACATTCAAGTCGTTTTTTCAATATTTGCAGAGTACTATGCGTGACATAATAATTGTTTTTCAGCCGTTTTTATCGCAATCGCACATTCTTCCGTCGGGCAAGAAGCCCGTATCCGAACATTTCGGGCAGAAGAATTTGGGAACGAAATCGGCGTTCGAGAGGCCGAGGCGCGCAAGCGCCTGCGCCCGCTTTGCCCGCGCTTCGTCGAGGCGCTTTGCAACGGCCGCGGCTTCCGCGGGGGAGAATACCTCCGCCTTTGCGAGGGCGATCTCATCCTTCCGGCATGCGGCGTCGGCTTCCTTAAATCCTTCGTCCCGTTCGGCGGCCGCCCGCGCATTTTCCGCTCTCTCTTCGGCGGCGCGGCGGCGCGCGGCATAAAAGCGTTCGCGCTCGGAGCGCAGGTCTGCGGCAACGGCCGCTTCGTTGCGGTATTCGGAGCGCCGCTCTTCTGCGGGCCGCTCGGGAATTTCGTTTACGGCAACTGCGCCCACCCGCTTCCACTCGGAGAGGAGTTTGTTCATGTAGGGCAGAGGGGCGGAGGCGTTCGCGCTCCGTTTTGCCGCCTCCAAGATCATTTCCTCCGAAAAATTCCATTCGTTCCGCCAGACGGAGATCATGGAGAGGGCGGACTGCGTCTTTTTCACCACGCCGCACGCCGATTGGATGCGTTGGAGGAGGCGGAGGAGGCGGTCCTGCCCTTCGCAGTAGGCCTTGACGCTTTCGCCGTCGACGACGCCGCTCCGGTAGAGCGTTTCGATGAGGGCGTCCAACTCCGGAAAGCCGTATCCGAGTTTGAGTCCCAGCCCGGCGAGGAGGACGAGCCCCTCCTCTTCATAGCCCCGCTCCGTCCATTTTTCGGCGTATTCGTCGGCAAAGGGGCGGGGATTTTGCACTTTTACCCCCAATTTGCGCGCCACTTTGAACACGATGCCGGCGAGCAATTCCCGCCGCGCGAGGTATTCGCGGGCGTGTTCCCCGTCCGTCGCGCGGTGTTCGCAGAGTTCGCCGACGAGGACGTCGAGGGAGGGGAGGGTGCCTTTTTTCATGAATTCCGCGGCGGCGTAGACGGCTTCGGTCTCCATTCCGTGCGCCAGCCACTTCTCGAGATAGTCGTAGTCGCTCTCCTGCGGTTTGCGGTAGATGCCGAGGAGGGCGAAGATGCGCGCGAGTTCCCGTTCGTGCACGTTGAAATCGGCAAGGTCGGCTTCGACCTGCTCATAAGTATATTTGCTTTCGCGGCACAGTTTTTGCGCCTTGTTGATGACGTGGGAAAAGGAGAGTTTCTCGCCGTCCTTTTTCAGGCAATATTCGGCGACGAGGAGGAACGCCTGTTGCTCCATCGGCTCTTTTTCGAGAAATTCCAGGATCTTCTGCATTTCGAAGGGGCGGAATTCCTTACCCGCCTTTTGCAGGAGTTTATAGAGTTCGCGGTTGAATTCGGCGTATTTTTCGGGTTTAATCGTCTTGGGCTTGCCCACCGCGGAATTGACGGGCAGATATTCGACGAAGAGGGGCTCGCGGGAAAGCACGTGCACGAGGTCGCATTCCTCCCAAAACCCGAAAATTTCGACGAAGCGCTTCATCGGGATATGTAGCAATTTTGCCGCGCTTTCGGCGTCGAATTCGTCCTTGCATTGGCACAGATACAGCCCGTAGAGATAAGCGCGCACGGCATCCCCGTCCGCCTGCGGCAGATATTTGGTGATGAAGCGGTTTTCCACGCTCGTGTACATGTTCGCGGTGAAATCTTTGGAGAAGGCGCTGAACGACATGAATCCCTCCGTTTTTTTCCGAAAGTGGTCGGAATGCTCTTGCTTTTTCCGTTTGGCTGTTGTATAATAGTATAGCATAACCCCAAAATTTTGCAAGCGCTTTTGAAGCGCCCGCGCAAATTTCAGGGATTGCCTTTTCCCATGAACATTTTACACACTTCGGATTGGCATATCGGCAAGCGGCTCATGGACCGCGAACGTCTGCCCGAGCAGACAGAAGCGCTCGGGGCGCTCGTTTCCGTCTGCGAAGAAAAAGAGGTCGATCTCGTCCTCGTGGCGGGCGACGTGTTCGATACCTACCTTCCTTCCGCCGAGGCGGAGGAGGTGTTTTTCCGCACCGTCAAGGCGCTTGCGGGGGAAAAGAGGGCGGTCGTCATCGTCAGCGGCAACCACGACGACGGCGTCCGTCTCGCCGCTTCGGCTCCTCTTTCGGGGGAGGACGGCATCTATCTCTTCGGCAACCGTCCCGCGGCCATTCCCGTGGGGGGCAACCGCCCCGTGCGGGCCGTCGAGGCGGGGGAGAGGTACGTCGTCATCGAAAACAGGGCGGGCGAACGGGTGTACATCAACGCCTTGCCCTATCCCAACGAGGCGCGCTTCCGCGAGGACAAGACGGAGGAAAGTTTTCCCGAAAAAATTTCGCGCTGGATCGCGGCGGGGGACGAGGCCTACCGCGGCGATATGCCCCACATCCTGTTGACCCACCTCTTTGTGGCGGGCGGCAAGACGAGCGACAGCGAGCGCGACATCGACCTCGGCGGCGCGCGCGCCGTGCCGCTTTCCTGTCTGCCCAAAACGGGTTACGTCGCCCTCGGGCATCTCCACAAAAAGCAAAAAATCGGCGAAAACGCCCGCTATTCGGGTTCGCTATTGCAATATTCCTTCGACGAAACGGCGGATAAGAGTTTTGTGCTTCTCAAAACGGAGGGCACGGCGATCCGCGTTGCGGAGGAGATCCCCGTCCGCGCCGGGAAAAAACTGGTGCGGCTCGAAGCGGTCGGCGCGGAGGAGGCGCTCCGCCTTTTGCCGCAGTATCCCGATTGCTATGCGGAACTCACCCTCCACCTCAACGCGCCGCTTACGGCCAAAGAGACGCAGGCCTTGCGCGAGGCGAACGACGGGCTGGTTTCCCTTATCGCCCTCGTAAGGTCGGAGGAGGCGGCGCCCGCCGCGGTGCGCTCTTCGCTTTCCGCCTCCGAACTCTTCTCCGAATATTACCGCTCCCAATACGGCGAGGAGCCGTCCGCGGAACTCAAAACGGCGTTTTTGGCCCTTCTCGCGGGGGAGGAAGTATGAGACCCGTCAAGTTGGAATTTTGCGGCATCAACTCCTTTTCGGAGCCCGCCGAGATCGATTTTACCGACCTTTTGCAATTCGGCATCTTCGGCATCTTCGGGGATACGGGCTCGGGCAAGAGCACCATTCTCGATTGCATCGGCTTCGCCCTCTACGGAAACGTGTTCCGCCTCGGGCAACGTTCCAGCAGTATTGCCGATATCATCAACTACAAACTCGATAAAGCGTACGTCAATTACGAATTCGAGATCGTTTTTGAAGGAAAACGGCGCATTTTCCGCGTGGAGCGGGAAGTCAAACGCAAAAATGCCGTGCAAAATGCCCGCGTCTACGAAAGGAGGGAGGGCTCCCTTGCCGCACTCGCCGACGGCGTAAGGGAGAGCAACGCCCTGTTGGAGCGCGTCATCGGGCTCGAACAGAAGGATTTCGAAAAGTGCATCGCCCTGCCGCAGGGGGAATTCGCGCAGTTCGTCAAAGCCCCGCGGGGGGATCGGCTCAAACTCGTTTCCCGCCTCTTCGACCTCGAAGCCTACGGCGAAACGCTCACCAAGCGGGTCAACGCCCGCTTTGCGGCGGTGAAGAACGAAGCGAACATGCTCGAAGTACAACTCCGGCCGTACGAGGCCGTCACGCAGGCGGATATCAAACGGCGCAAGGAGGAGATTGCCGCCCTCGCCGAAGAGGAGAGTAAACTTGCCGCCCTTTCGGAAGCGGCGCGCGCGGAGGAAAAGCGCATTGCTTTTCTCGCGGAGCGCAAGGCCGCGGCGGACAGGGCGAAGCGCGTTTACGACGGGCTCTTTGCGCGGCAGACGGAGATGGAGGGGCTCGGCAGGGAACTTTCCCGCCTCGAACGGGCCGCGGAGATTGTCGCCCTCGCGGAGGACGGAAAGCGGGCGGCGCGGCGCAGGGACGGGGCGCAGGATGCGCTCTTCCTTGCAAAGGGGCGGCTCGAAGGCGCGGAGGCCGCGTGCAAGGCACTCTCCGCCTACGACGAAGAGGGGGAAGAGCGGGAGATCGCCCGCCTGACCGAGCGCGCGGCGCGCGCCGCGGAGCGGGAGGACAGAAAAAAACGGCGGGAAGCGGCGGAGCGGAAAGCGGAAAAAATCGCCGCCGAACACATAGCGGAAGCCAAGCAATTTGCCGATTTTTCCTATGATGAAGAGCGGGAAATGCTCGAAAAAAGGCTTGCCGCCCTCGGCGAGGGGGATTTTGTCTCCTTTGCGGAGGAGAAGGGCAAGGATGCGCTCTTCCGCAAGGAATACGCGACCTTCCGCGGCGAACTTGCGGCGTTGACCGAAAAGCACGGGGAGATCTCCGCGGATACCGCCCCGCTCATCGAAAAATACGGCGCGCTTGCCGCGGGCGAAGAGGGAGATTATGCGGCGTTGCGGCGGGCGTACGACGAGCGCGAACGCACCCGCGCGGAATTGACCGAAAAGCGGTTGGAACTCGAAGCCTACCGCGGCAAATATGATTTGCATTTGCAACGGATGCAACAGTTGCAGATGGAATTTTTGCGGCTGAAAGAGGAGATCGCGGGCTATCCCCCCGAGGAAGAAGAAGGGGCGGACGGAGAAACGCTCCGCAAGGCGCTCGAAGAAAAACAACGCAAAAAGAGGCAGTACGCCGAAGAGAGACGGCGCGCGGAGGGCGGGCTTTCCGATGCGAAGGCCGCTTATGCCGCCGCCGAAGCGAATGCAAACGCCGCCGCCGAAGCGTTCGGCGATGCCAAAACGCGCTACCGTGCCGCTTGTGAGCGGTACGGCTTCCAAAACGCGGAAGAGGCCCGCCTCATGGTACAAAAATACGGCAACGCGGAAGAGGCCCGCGCCCAATACGAAGAATTCCGCAGACAATTCGCCGCGGCGGAAGCGCGCGTGCGCGAATTCACGCAGGAGGACCTTTCCGAGGCGGAGGGGGACGCCCCCGAGCGGGCGAAACTTGCGGCGCGCGCCGCGGAGGAGAGGGAGCGGGAGGCCGGAAAGGCCCTTGCCCTGCGCCGCGCGGAACTCGAACGCGCCGAGGCCGACTATGCCGTCAAGCGCGGGCTCGAAAAATCGTATGCCGAAAAACAGAAGGAGGCCGAGATCGCGGAGCGGTTGAAAAAACTCCTCGACGGAAATAAATTCATGGAATTCGTCGCGGAGGAATGCCTCCAAAACGTGGCGAAAAACGCGAGCGCGAGGCTCCTGTCCCTGACGGGCGGGCGGTACTTTTTGCGCTATGACGGGGGATTTTTCGTGGGCGACAATTTCAACGGCGGGGCGTCGCGCGGCGTTTACACCCTCTCGGGAGGGGAAACTTTCCTCGTTTCGCTCTCGCTCGCGCTCTCCCTTTCCGCGGAAATTTGTGCAAAATCTCTCCGTCCCATCGAATTTTTCTTTTTGGACGAGGGCTTCGGCACCCTCGACGAGCACCTCGTGGACGTCGTGCTCGACAGCCTCGAAAAACTCAAAGGCGAACATTTCTCCATCGGGATCATCTCCCACGTGGAGGAGTTGAAACATCGGATCGATAAAAAACTGCTTGTAAAAAAGGCGACCGAAAAGCACGGCTCGCAGATACAGGCGGAGTGAGGTGACTTTGTGGCGAACACCATTCTGACCCCCGTAACGCTTTGGCGGGACTTTGACGACAAACTTCCTTTCAACGAGGAGGTCTCCCCCGAGGAGAACGACGGCACCGCGGTCAGCCGCGACGTGTTCTTTTACGGACGCGAAACGGAGAAGGGCAGAGTCAAAATTTACGCGCGCTATTCCTTCCCCGCGCAACAGGAGAGTTTTCCCGCCGTTCTTTTGCTGTTCGAAGCGGGCTTCGGCTTTGACGACCGCCTCGTGAAAGAATTCGTGGAGCGGGGCTACGGCGTTTTGTGCGTCGATTATTGCGGGGAAAACGGCACGGAGAAGCACACCGTCTACCCCGAGGACGTGGATTACGCCAATTATTGCCGCGCGCAGGACCGGTTGGACCGCGCCGATCCCAGCGCCCGCCAAACGAGTTGGTACGAATGGGCGGGCGTGGCGCGCTACGCGGCGCGCTACCTTTCCGAACGCCCCGAAGTGACCGCCGTCGGCGCCGTCGGGCTCCGCTCGGGCGGGGAAGTCCTCTTCAAGATTGCGCCCTATGCGCCCCTCGCCTGCTTTGTTTCCGTCTGTGCGGCGGGTTGGCTTGCCTACCGCGGCATGGAAAAATTCTCCGGCACCGAACAGCACGTGTTCGACGAGGAGAGGCACCGCTTTATCGCGGGCATCGATTCGCAGAGTTATGCGCCCTACGTCAAATGTCCCGTGATGCTCATTTCCGCCATCAACGACCAGAAATACAACTACGACAGGGTGTACGATACCTTCCGCCAACTCAACCCCGAAGTGGAAAAGGCCATCCTCTATTCCGCGCACGGCAACGGGCTCATCGGTTCCCACTCCAAACACAACATCTTCCTCTTCCTCGATAAATACCTCAAAGGGCGTTCGGTGTACCTCAGTAAGCCCATCGGGCTCGAAGTCGGCGAGGACGAAAGGGGGGACCTCGTGGCGACCTGCTCCTTCGACGAGGAGGGGGAGATTGTGGAGTACGGCGTTTTCTACACCGAAAAAATCACGGGTTCCACCGCGCGCGACTGGACCCGCATCCTCGGAAAATCGGAAAATCTCAACGGCACGAAGGGAATCATCCCTCTCGACGTATATCCGAGCGGCGACAAGATGCTCGTCTATGCGTTTGCAAAGTACTCCAATAACTTTTCCGTGACCTCCAAAATTCTCGACGTCGTTCTCGACAAAAATTACCGCAACAGCCGCCCCGCGACCCGCGTCATTTACAGCAACCGCGATGAACTCAACGGCTTTTCGGCCTATCGCCGCCGCGCGCGCTCCGTTGCCGATTGCTTTATGGACGGCGCAAGTTCCGCGCTCCGCCTGTTGCCCGGGTACGGCGGCATCGAGGGGTTGGACGTGAGCGAGGGGCTCATCTCCTACCGCGTGAGCGAGCCCGGTTACGAGCCTCCCGAGGGCGCTTCCTTCCTGTTTGACGCGTACAGCGCGGACGGGGCGACCCTCAAAATCATCTTTTACCTCGATGCGGAGGAGAAAGCGGGCTATTCCTTTGAAACGAGGGTGGACGCGGGCGGAAAATGGAAGAGCATTTTGCTTTCCAGCGCCGACCTCAAATCGGAGACGGGCGCGCCTCTTCCCGATTATTCGGGCGTCGTCTCCGTCGTATTCCTTTGCGAGGACGGCGACGCGCTCGTCAACAATCTCTTATGGATATAAGCATGTTGCGCCTCGGCACGGTCGTCCGCATGAAAAAACCCCACCCTTGCGGCGGGGAACGGTGGGAGATCGTGCGCGTCGGCTCGGACTATAAAATCAAATGCCTCACCTGCGGGCGCGTCGTCATGCTGACGGCCGATGTGCTCGCACACAGAGCATTGAAAGCGGAGGACGTGTCATCTTGAAAGGGCGTCCCGAATTGCTCACAAGAAAGCAGGACGACGGCCGCGTCTTTCTCACGGTCGTATCGGTCATTTTGATCCTTTTCCTCGCGTTTATCCTCGTCGGAAGTTGGTTCCGCCAAACCTACGTTGCCTATCGTATCTTCGGCGATTCCATGCAGAGGACCCTCTTCGAGGACGATTGGGTGTACGGACAGCAGGGGGAAAGGGCGGAACGCGGCGATATCGTCATCCTCGACGTTTCGGACCGATCCTCTTTCGCCGACGATACCATCATCAAGCGGCTCATCGCCGTGGCGGGGGATGCCGTAAAGGGCGAGGGTGGAAAAGTCTATGTGCGCTACGCGGGCACGGAAGAATTTGTCGCGCTCGACGAGCCCTACGCGGTGGGCGCGTATGATTTTGAAGTCTGCGAGTTGGGCGGCGGGGAAATTTTCGTCCTCGGCGACAACCGCTACCCGAGCCGCGATTGTTCCAAGCCGGGCGTCGGACCCCTGCGGGAGGAGGAGATCGTGGCGGTCGTGCCCGAATGGGCCATCGCGCGGAAGGCGTCCATTACGCGTTGGGAGACCTTCCGTATCAAAGTACGCAACTTTTTTGACGGGCTGTTCGATTGAACAGACGGAGGGTAATATGATTCGCATTACGGCGGACAGTACTTGCGACCTCGGAGAAGAGGTACAAAAGAGGAATATCGGCATCATGCCGCTCTCCGTCATTTTGGGCGGAAACGCCTATAAGGACGGCGTGGATGTTTCTCCGCAGGACATCTTTGATTATTACGATAAAACGGGGCAACTCCCCAAGACCGCGGCGCCGAGCATTTCGGAATATGAAGCGTTCTTTGCCGGCTATGCGGAGAAAGGGGATACCGTCATCCACTTCAACATCTCGGCGAAGGCTTCTTCGGCCCATTCCTATGCCGTCACGGCGGCGAAACGCTTCGGAAAGAAGGTCTTCGTCGTGGATACCAAAGCGCTTTCTTCCGGGCAGGGCCTTCTCGTGATGAAGGCGGCGGACATGCTCGAAAAGGGGGCGGGGGCGGCGGAGATCGCGGAGTGCGTCAATGCGCTCCGTCCCAAAGTGAACACCTCCTTCATCCCGGACAGGCTCGACTATCTCTATGCGGGCGGCAGGTGCTCCCGCATGCAGATGTACGGGGCCAATCTGCTCAGGATCCATCCCCTCATCGAAATGGACGACGGACAACTCATTCCGGGCAAAAAATACCGCGGGCCGATGGAAAAATGCGTCGCTTCTTACATCAAGGACCTCGCAGAGCGGTATCCCGCTTATGATAGGACCCGCTGTTTCGTCACGCACAGCAGCGCGGACGGCGAACTTGTGGAGTTTGCGAAGAAGGCGGTTTTTGAGACCTTCGGCTTTGATGACGTGATCGAGACGGTGGCGGGCTCCGTCGTTACGGGGCACTGCGGCAGGAACACTCTCGGCGTGCTCTTCATTGCAGAGTGAGCCCATGTTCCGCGCCTTTTTCGCCATTCTCAAATCCGCCTTGCTCGCCGTGTGGAACGTCCTGTTTTACGCGGGCAAACTCCTCTACGGAATTTTGAAATTCCTGCACATCCGCATTCTCGCGCTGTATGTGGCGGTCTGCGCCGTGCTCGCCCTCTTTTTTCCCGTCTTTACCGATTGGATCGTCTTCTTTTGGGTCGGTTTTGCGCTTTGCTCCGTCGTGACGGTCGTAAGTTGGGTCCTTGCGGCCCGCCGTGCGTTCAACGCGAAGCCGCGGAGCGCCGAAGAGGAGGGCGACGGGGAAAAGGCGAAAGGAGAGATCGCCGCGGCGAAGGAGCCCGCTTCCCCGCCCGTAGCCGCCGCGCCGCCGGAGCCCGAACGGAGGCCGGAACCCACGCCTCGGAAGGAGGCCGCGAAGTACCCGCGCTATTTTGACGTGGAGGGCGCGCCGGAGTACTTCTTTGCCGAATACGAGGACCGCTACGAACTCTACCGGCGGGAGGAGGATGGCTATACTTATGTCAGAACGGATCAAAAACGCAGTTAAACGGAGAAAATCATGATAAGAATTTACGAGGACAAGGATCTGTACGCCGCCGTCAGGCAACAAAGGCGCATTCTCGGCGTCTATTTTGCCGTGATCGCGCTCTTTTTGGTCGGGCTTGCCGCCCTTCTCGCGGTTTATTTGCTCTTGCCGTACGGCTCTTCCGACGGCACGTGGGTCATTGTGGCAACGAGCGTGTGGACGGCAATGTTCATCGCCTTTTCCTTCCCGTACATGGGCATCAGTTATAAACGTTGCCATGCCTATGTCAAAATGTTGCGCTTCATCACCCTCGGGCTCAAAGAGAGCATGACCGCGCCGTTTGCGGGCATCGAGGATTGGACGACGCACGACGGGGTGGATGTGAACGTGGCGACGTTCAACGTTCCCAACCGCAAGCGGGAAGAGGAAATGGTGCGGCAGATCTTTGTGGACGGGGAAAAGGATTTTCCTCCCTTCGAGGTGGGCGGAAGCGTGCGCACCGTGACGCAGGGCAATCTCCTCGTCGAATACGAAATTTTGGACTGAAAGGCAGGTGGAATGAAATGCGTGCAGTCGTAACGGTATCGGGAACGGACAGGCGGGGCGTCATCGCAAAGGTGAGCACCCTGCTGGATGAACGCAACTGCAATATCGAAGATATCTCCCAAACCATTCTCGGCGGGCAGTTTGCAATGGTGATGATCGTCCGTTGCGAGGAGGAAAATCCCGATTTTACCGCTCTTGCGGAGGCGCTCGACGAACTCGGCAGGAGCATCGGCATGAACGTCCGCATCCAACACGCCGAGATCTTCGACGCGATGCACAACGTTTGAAGGAGCGGAAATGTTCGGCAAAAACGAAATTCTCGAAACCATCGACATGGTGGAAAAGGAGCACCTCGATATCCGCACGGTCACGCTGGGCGTATCCCTCCTTCCCTGCATCCGCGGGACGGCGGAGGAAACGGCGGCCGCGGTGTATGAACGCGTCATGCGCCGTGCGGAACGCCTCGTGCCCACGGCCGATTCGCTTTCGCGGGAGTACGGCATTCCCATCGTAAACAAGCGGGTCTCCGTGACCCCCGTTTCCCTCGTGACGGCGGCCTTCCCCGCGCAGAGCGGGCTTGTGGGGCGCGCGCTCGATCGCGCCGCGCACGAACTCGGCGTCGATTTTCTGGGCGGCTATTCCGCCCTCGTACATAAGGGGATGGCGGACTACGAGGAGACCTTTATCCGCACGATCCCCGAGACATTGGCGCAGACCGAACGTCTGTGCGCCTCGGTGAACGTCGGCTCATCCCGTTCGGGCATCGATATGGACGCCGTCCGCCTTATGGGGGAAATCGTCAAGGAGACTGCATCCCGCACCGCCGCGCAGGGCGGCATCGGCTGTTGCAAACTTGTCGTATTCTGCAATGCCGTGGAGGATAATCCTTTCATGGCGGGCGCCTTCCACGGCGTGGGCGAGGCCGATACCGTCGTCAACGTGGGCGTTTCGGGCCCCGGCGTCGTCCGGCACGCGCTCTCTTTTGTCCCTGACGCCGACCTCACCGACGCCGCCGAAGTCATCAAGCGGACGGCATTCAAGATTACGCGGGCGGGGCAACTCATCGCAAAGGAGGCGGCAAAGCGGCTCGGCGCGCGCTTCGGCATTGTCGATCTTTCGCTCGCGCCCACTCCCGCGCGGGGAGACAGCGTCGCGCACATCCTCGAAGAATTGGGGCTCTCCGTCGTGGGGTGCCACGGCACGACGGCCGCGCTCGCCCTCCTCAACGACGCCGTGAAGAAGGGTGGAGTTATGGCCTCTTCCCGCGTCGGCGGGCTCTCGGGCGCCTTCATTCCCGTCTCCGAGGACATCGGCATGATAGAATCGGCCGAAGCGGGGCAAATTTCCGTCGAAAAACTCGAAGCGATGACCGCTGTGTGCTCCGTCGGGCTCGATATGATTGCCATTCCCGGCGATACGCCCGCCTCTACCGTTTCGGCGATGATCGCGGACGAGGCGGCCATCGGCATGGTGAACAATAAGACGACGGCGGTGCGCGTCATTCCCGTACCCGGCAAAAAAGTGGGGGACGAAGTGGAATTCGGCGGGCTTTTGGGCCGCGCGCCCGTCCTTCCCGTGCACGGCGGTGACGCAAGCAAATTCATCGGGCGCGGCGGGCTCATCCCGGCGCCCATCCACAGTTTCAAAAATTGACCGTAAGGAGTTTATATGCAGAGAACAGAAGTACCCGAACAGTACAAATGGAACCTTTGTGACCTCTATCCCTCGGATGAGGCATGGGAGCAGGCGTTCGCCGCTCTCGAAAAAAGAGCGGATTTTTCCAAATTCCGCGGCACGCTCTCCACGGCGGAGGGGCTTCTCGCCTTTTTTAAGGCGGATGAGGAGATCGCGGGCGAGGCGATGCGGCTCTTTCTCTACGCGCATTTGAAGCGCGACGAGGACGTCCGCGTGACGAAATACGGCTCGTACGTCGCCAAATTCATGAGTTTTTACACCAAACTTTCGGCGGAAACGGCATTCGTCACCCCCGAACTCACCGCGCTCCCCGATGAAACGCTCGACGCCTTCATCGCCGATCCCCGCTTCAAGGCCCGCGACTACATGCTCTCCCGCATCAAGGCGAGCAAAAAATACACCCTCTCGGAGAAAGAGGAAATCATCTTGGCGCAGGCGGACGAGCCCCTGCAAACGGCAAGCCTCGCCTTCATGATGCTCGACAACGCCGAAGTGGACTTCCCCGAGATCGTGTATGAAGGGAAAAAGGTCAAGCTTTCGCACGGGCTGTATTCCGTCATCATGAACGGAAAGGATCGGAAAAAGCGTAAAGAAGCGTACGAAAAGTACTATTCCGCCTACCGCAAACTGCTCGGCACCATCTCCACGACGTACTACGGCAACGTGCAAAAGGATATCTTCTATTGCCGCACCCGCGGGTACGACAGTTGTCTGCAAATGGCGCTCTTCGAGGAGGACGTCGAGGAGAGCGTCTACCGCACCCTCGTTCACAGCGTCCATGCGGCCTTCCCGCTCATGCACCGCTATATCGCCCTCCGCAAGAAGGCGATGGGGTACAGGAAGCAGTACATGTACGATATCTACCCCTCCCTTGTAGAGGACGCCGAACTCAAACTCTCCTACGAGGAGGCCTACGATTTGTGTCTCAAAGGGCTCGCCCCCCTCGGGGAGGAGTATCTTGCGCTCTTCCGGAAGGGGCGCGACGAGGGCTGGATCGACGTCTGCGAAACGGAGGGCAAGCGGGGCGGCGCCTATTCGAGCGGCGCCTACGGCGCCCACCCGTACGTCCTTTTGAACTACCAAAAGACCACGCACGACGTGTTCACCATCGCCCACGAGATGGGGCATTCCCTTCACACGTACTATTCCAACGCCAATCAGCCCTACGCGAAGGCGGACTATAAAATTTTCGTCGCCGAAGTCGCATCCACCGTCAACGAGGTCCTGCTCCTCAAATATCTCCTCAAAACGACGGAGGACGCAAAACTCAAACAGTATTTGCTCAATTACTTCCTCGATATGATCCGCACCACTCTCTTCCGCCAGACGCAGTTCGCGGAATTCGAGGAGCGCGCGCATGCGATGGCGGAGGGGGGAGAGCCCCTCAACAAGGACAATCTTTCCGCTCTCTACAAAAAACTCAACGAGGATTACTACGGGCCCGCCATCGTGCACGACGGCAACATCGCCATCGAGTGGGCGCGCATCCCGCACTTCTACACCTCTTTTTACGTGTACAAGTACGCCACGGGCATCACGGCGGCCATCTGCATCGCCGATCGCATCTTGAAAGAAGGGGGGCCCGCCGTCGCGGACTATAAAAAATTCCTCTCGGGCGGATGCTCCGCCGATCCCGTTTCCCTGCTCAAACTTGCGGGCGCCGACCTCACCCAAAAGGAGACTTTCGACGCCGCGATGAAGGAATTCGAAGAAACGCTCGACCAATTCGAAAAAACGCTATAAAACAGAGGAAAAAGTATGGCAACCAATCAAATGCCGCACAATTTGGATGCGGAAGCCGCTCTTCTCGGCTGTATTCTCATCGACGAAGAGATCCAATCGGAGGTTTTGGACGCGCTCTCCGCCGAAGATTTCTACCAGGAGTCGCACAGGGAGATCTTCCTTGCGATGAAGGCGGTCTACGGGGGGAGAATGCCCGTGGATCTCGTCACGCTCACCGACCGGTTGGAGCACGACGGAAAACTCGAACGCGCCGGAGGCGTGCAGTACATCACCGAACTTTCCCAACTTGCGCCCTCCGCCGCAAACTACAAGCAGTATCTCGAAATCGTGCGCCGCGACAGCGTCAACCGCACGCTCATCCGCGCCGCGCGCGACATCATCGAAAACAGCATGAAGAGCGGGGACGAGCGGGACGCGACGGCCTATGCCGAAAAACTCGTGTACGACGTTTCTCGGAGGCAGGAGGCCAACGCCCTCGAAGGGCTCGAAGACGGCGTGACCATACAGGATGTTTTGCACAAGTTTGAAAACATCCAGAGCGACCCCAACGCCTACCGCGGCGTGGAAACGGGCTTCCGTCACCTCGACCGCATCACAAACGGCCTGCAAAAGTCCGATCTCATCATCATCGCGGCCCGTCCCGGCATGGGCAAGACCTCCTTCGCCATGAACATCGTGGAAAACGCGTGCCTCAACAAAGGGGGCGTCGCGGCCGTCTTTTCCCTCGAAATGCCCCGCATCCAGATCGTACAGAGGCTCCTTTGCGCGCATGCGAACGTGAGCATGGAAAAGGCGCTCGCGGGCAAACTCGACCGTCAGGAGTGGAAAAACATCATGCGCGCGAGCGACCGGTTGCAACACAGCAAAATCTTTATCGACGACAGTTCCCGCATCACGCCCGCCCAGATCCTCTCCAAATGCCGCCGTCTCGTGGCGCGCGAGGGAAAACTCGACCTCGTCATGATCGACTATATCCAACTCATGGGCGGGGAAGAAACTTCGCGCGGCGGGGAACTCAACCGCACGCAGGAGATCGCAAACATCACGCGCGACCTCAAAATCATGGCAAAGGAACTCAACGTGCCCGTCATCGCCCTTTCCCAACTTCGCCGCATTCAGACGAAGGAGGCGCAACTTTCCGACTTGCGCGAATCGGGCGCCATCGAGCAGGACGCCGATATTGTCATGTTCATCAACCGTCCCGATGTGGGCGCCTCCGCCGATGAGATCGCAAAGGGGAACGTCGTAAAGGGGGCCGCGGAACTCGTCATCGCCAAGCACCGCAACGGCGCGCTCGGGCGCATCCAACTCCGCTTCCTCGGCGAGCAGACAAAATTCACCGATGTGGAGACGGTCGGCCAGCCTCAGGAAGAGCCGCAATACGGCAGAAAGGCCGCGCCGGAGGAGAATCCCACGGCCGAAGAGGCCTTCCCGCCGCAAGGTAAGGGAGATATTCCCTTCGATTGACGATGGAAACGCAAATTCTCGGGTGCTCGCGCGGCTCCCTTGCGCGCGCCAAACAATACATCGAGGAGGGGGAGATCGTCGCATTCCACACCGAAACGGTGTACGGTTTGGGCGCCAACGCCTTTTCCGACGAAGCCGTCCTCAAAATTTTTGCCCTCAAAGGGAGGCCGTCGGATAATCCCCTCATCGTGCACGTGCACAGGGATTACGATATTTCCGCCCTCATCGGCGGCGAACCTCCCTACGCGGCGGCTCTTCGCGCGGCCTTTCTGCCCGGTCCCCTCACAATGGTGTATCCCTCGGCGGGGAAGGTCTCCAAGTACGTCTCGTGCGGGCTCGGCTCGCTCGCCGTCCGCGTGCCGTCGTCGCCCACCGCGCAGGCCTTTTTGCGGGAAGTGGATCTGCCCGTCGCCGCGCCGAGCGCAAACCTTTCCAAGCACGTCTCGCCCGTCACGGCCCGCCACGTCTATGACGATTTCAACGGCAAGATCCCCCTCATTTTGGACGGCGGAGCCTGTACGGGGGGCATCGAGAGCACCGTTTTGGACTGCACGGGGGAAGTTCCGCAGATCTTGCGGGAGGGGCTCGTCACGCGGGAGATGATCGCCTCCGTCGCGGGGGATTGCCTCGTCTACCGCCTCCGCGCGGGGGAACGGCCCAAGAGCCCGGGTATGGCGTATAAGCACTACGCGCCCCGCTGCAAAACGGCGCCGTGCCGTTCTGCGGCCGAAGCGGCGGAGTTGTACCGCGCCGAGTTACAGGCGGGCGGCGCCCCCTGCATCCTCGCGGAGAGGGGAGTCGCGGAGGAACTTTCGGGATATGACGTGCTCGACCTCGGCGGCACGGGGGAAGAAATGGCGCGCAATCTCTACGCCCTGCTCCGCGAGGGGGAAAATCGGGCGACTTTGCTCATCGGCGTGGAGCCCCGCTTGCGGGGCGGCGTGATGGCGGGCGTCATGAACAGATGGAAAAGAGCATTCGGGGAAACATCATGAAACACAAGAAAATCATCTTCGTTTGTACGGGAAATACCTGCCGTTCGCCGATGGCGGAGGCGGTGATGAAGCAAACGCTGAAAAAGCAAAAAATACGGTGGTTTACGGTGCTGTCGGCGGGGCTCAACGCCCAACCGGGGAGTGCGATGTCTGTAAACAGCGCGGCCGTGCTGACGGAAGCGCACATTCCGTTTTCCGATAAGTTCACTTCGCGCCGTCTCACGCCCAAGATGGTGGAGGAGGCCTACGCCGTCGTGTGCATGACGGAATCCCAGCGCGTCTCCTTCGGCGGGAAGCCCAACGTCACGAGTTTTTATGAACTTTGCGGCGTGGAGATCCCCGATCCGTACGGGCAGAGCACGGAGGTCTACCGCGCCGCCCTCCAAACCATCCGCGCGTGCATGCCCCGCCTTGTCAAGGCGTTGCGGCTCGAAGAAAATCAAAATATCACCGAATAAAGGGGGAAAACCATGAAAATTGCGCTTGCTTGCGACCACGGCGGGCTCGCCTTGAAGAACGTCATCGCAAAATATCTTGGGGAGAACGGCTACGAAGCGGTCGACTTCGGCACGACGACGGAGGCCTCCTGCGATTATCCCGATTTCGCGCTCCGCGCCGCCGAAGCGGTCGCCGCGGGGGAATGCGACCGGGGCATTTTCGTGTGCACCACGGGCGTCGGCATCTCCATTGCCGCCAACAAGGTGCCGGGCGTCCGTTGCGCGCTGTGCACCGACGCCACCTGCGCCCGCCTCACCCGCGAGCACAACAATGCCAACGCGCTCGCCCTCGGCGGGGGCGTCGTGGGGGTCAATCTCGCCCTCGATATCGTCAAGACTTTCCTTACGACGGAATTTTCGGGCCTCGAAAAGCACCAACGGCGCATCGACAAGATTTCCATGATCGAGCAAAAGTACGGGAAGTGAGATCCGGGGAATAGAATGTACGACGGAGGAAACCCGCATGATGACAAAAGCGTTGCGCGATAAGATCATCGAATCGCTTACGTCCATACTGCCCATCGCGCTCATCATTCTCGTGCTTGCGCTCACGTTTACGCCGCTCGACACGGGCATTTTCGTGCTTTTTATCATCGGCGTGTTCCTGCTCATCTTCGGCATGGGCTGTTTCACGCAGGGCGCCGATATGTCCATGCTCGTCATCGGCGAAAAGATCGGCTCCGCCATGACGAAATCGCGCAAGATCTGGCTCATCGCCCTCCTGTCCTTTGTCATCGGCATTATCGTCACGGTGGCGGAGCCCGATTTGCAGATTCTCGCGCGGCAGGTGGATGCCGTCGCCAAAGTGACCCCGCTCGGGAATTGGCTCCTCATTCTCACCGTCGCGGTGGGGGTGGGCGTCTTTCTCATGATCGCGATGCTCCGCATCGTGTTCCACATCCGCCTTTCCATCCTCCTCATCGTCTTTTACGTAGCGGCCTTCATCGTCAGCATTTTCGTCGATAAATCGTTCTGGGCGGTCGGATTCGATTCGGGCGGAGTGACGACGGGCCCCATGACGGTGCCCTTCATCATGTCCCTCGGCGTCGGCGTGGCCTCTCTCCGCGCGGGCAAAGGGGGGAGGGACGATTCCTTCGGCCTCGTCGCCCTGTCCAGCGTGGGGCCCATCATCGCCGTCCTCGTGCTCGGCGTCGTGTTCAAGGTGAACGACGTCGAATACGAACTTGCGGCCATGCCGGTGGTGGACGATACCTTCGAAGCGCTCATGCAATACGCGCACGGCTTTTTGGATCACTCGCAGGAGGTCGCCATCGCCATTGCGCCCATCGTCGTCTTTTTCCTCCTCTTCCAACTGTTCACCCGTTCCTTCCATAAGCGCCAACTCGTCCGCATCGTCATCGGTTTCGTCTATACGGGCGTCGGCCTCATCCTCTTTCTGACGGGGGCGAATACGGGCTTCATGCCCGTCGGTCGGGCAATCGGCAAGGCGCTTTCGGAGTTGTGGGGAGGGTGGCTCCTCATTCCCGTCGGCATGCTCATCGGCTATTTCGTCGTCGCGGCGGAGCCCGCCGTGCACGTACTCAACAAGCAGGTAGAGCGCATGTCCGCGGGCGCCATCAGCGCAAAGAGCATGAAGCGGGCGCTGTGTGCGGGCGTTTGCATCTCATTGGGGCTCGCCATGATGCGCATTCTGACGGGAATCAACATCTTTTATATCCTCGTGCCGGGGTACGTTGCCGCGCTCGCGTTGACCTTTTTCGCCCCGCCGCTTTTCACGGGCATCGCCTTTGACTCGGGCGGCGTTGCAAGCGGCGCGATGGTCTCCTCTTTCGTCCTGCCTATGGCCATCGGCGCATGTTGCGCTCTGCACGGCGGGGCGACAGAATTTGTGATGACGGATGCATTCGGGTGCGTCGCCTTCGTCGCGCTCGCTCCGCTCATCTCCATTCAGATCCTCGGCATCGCCTACAAATACAAAACGGGCAAAATCAAGCGGCGTTTCCTCACGGTCGAAGAGAAATTCCTGCAATACGAGGTGGACTGATGGCGGAAAAGAAGAAGGAAAACACCGTTGTGACGGCGGCCAAGACGGTCGCCTCCATGTTCAAGAGCGCCGCCCAAAAACCGTCGCCCAAGCCGCCCGCGCCCGCGCGGACCAAACTGCTCGTCAGCATCGTCAACCGCAGGGACGAGCAAAAACTCAAAGAGGTGATGGACGATTGCTCCGTCGCGCTCTCCTATTCCTTCGCCGGCACGGGCACGGCGCGTTCCCAACTCCTCGACTATTTGGGGATCGGGGAGACGGAAAAGACGGTCGTTCTCTCCGTCATTCCCGAAACGGACGAGGAACTCATCATGCGCAACATCAGGCGGGAAATGGCGCTCTACCTCGCGGGGAGGGGGATCTCGTTTACCATACCGCTCACGGGCATCTCGCAAATCGTCGCAAGCGGCCTCACGCGCGCGGCAACCAACAAAACAACCGATTGGAGTATGATCATGAAGAGTAGCGACAGAAAATTCGATTTGATCGTCGTCGCGGTGGCGGCGAATTTTGTGGATTCGGCGATGGACGCGGCCCGCGCGGCGGGCGCGGCGGGGGGCACCATTCTCCGCGCGCGGTCGATGATGAACGACAAGGCCCAACAGTTCATCGGCATCACCCTCATGCAGGAGCAGGAAATTTTGCTCGTCCTCACCAAGAAGGAGAACACGGTGCCCATGATGGAGGCGCTCTCCGAAAGCGTCGGGGCAAAGACGCCCGCGGGCGGCGTGATCTTCTCCCTGCCCGTCGATAGAACGGCCGGCATTTCGGTGGCGGACGAGGAGGCTGAAAAAAAGGAAACGACGGACGGCGATCCGAAGGCGGAGGAAGCATGACGCGTCTTCTTCTGCTCGGCGGAGGCGAACTTAAAAACCGCGAGACGCTGAAAATCGACGAATACATCGCGGCCGAGGCGAAAAAGATCGCGGGCGGAAGGCGCGCGTGCGGGCTCTTTATTCCCACCGCCAGCCACGACTGCATGCCCTACTACAACACCTTTCACAAGGTGTACACGGGCATTTTCGACATCAAAACGGACGTCGCGCTCACCGTCGGGCGGGAGTGGGACCGCGAAAAGACGGCGGTGAAATTCGAGCGGGCGGATTTTTTGTACGTCGGCGGCGGGGACACCGTTTTTATGATCGGGCACTGGCGGGAAAGCGGGCTTTTGGAACTCATCCGCGCCGCATTTGAGAGCGGGAAATTGATTTGCGGCCTTTCTGCGGGCGCGATCTGCTGGTTCGAGGAGATGTATTCCGATTCGGTGGTGGAAGGGGAGTACGCGATGCACCCCGGGCTCGGCTGGGTGGCGGGGAAAATTTCTCCCCATTACAACGAAAGAATGCTTGACTTTGATGAGATCGTGCGGTATAATAAATACCGCGCTTGGGGGTTGGAGAACAACGCCGCGCTCGAAATGGCGGACGGAAAACCCGTCAAGTCGGTTTCGGGAGGCGGAAAGGTGTGGCTTCTCGACGGCTCCTCGGGCGATAAGGTCGTCAAAACGGAGTTTTGACTTGCGGAATTGACCTCCGCCTCGGTTCCCCGCCGAGTAAAAACAGGGGCAATATGCGGATGTGGCGAAATTGGCAGACGCGCAGGTTTCAGGTTCCTGTGGGAGACCATGCAGGTTCAAGTCCTGTCATCCGCACCAAGTCAGTATAATCCGAACCAAATACTCGTAACGAGTGAATGGTTCGGATTTACTTTTATAATTTAGCGAATTGAAACATGAAGTGAACCCCAAAAGTTGGACAAAAATTTAATTAGATGATTTGAGAATGAGTTCGGTATTGAACCGGGCTCATT
>CANQAZ010000008.1 GCA_947589555.1 uncultured Clostridia bacterium
TCGGGAACGGCTCCTCCATCTCGGCGGTGGACGGCGGGAAGTGCATCGATACCTCGATGGGCTTCACCCCCCTCGCCGGCGTGCCGATGGGGACGAGGAGCGGGGACATCGATTACGCCGCCGCCGAATTCTTGTGCCGCAAAAAGGGCATGACGATGGCGGAAGGGCTCAACTACCTCAATAAAAAGTGCGGCATGCTCGGCGTTTCGGGCGTTTCCTCCGACTTCCGCGACCTTTGCGCCGCGGCCGAAGAGGGGAACGACCGCGCCCGCCTCGCCCTCGACATGTTCGCCTATTCCTGCAAAAAGTACGTGGGCGCCTATATGGCCGCCCTCGGCGGCCTCGACGCCATCGTGTTTACCGCGGGCGTCGGCGAAAATACGCCGAGCGTGCGCGCCGGCATCTGCCACGGCCTCGAAGCCTTCGGCATCGCCATCGACGACGGCAAGAACGCCTACAAGAACGACGGCGCCATCCACGACCTTTCCGCAAAGGGCTCCAAAGTGAAGATCCTCGTCATTCCCACCAACGAGGAACTCGTCATCGCCCGCGAAACGGCCGCGTTCCTTTGACTTTTTCGTAAAATCGCCAAAACCGACGCGAAAAACGATTGACAGAAGCGCGCAAATACAATATAATTAACAAGTCAATGATTCCCGAAATAGACGTGCGGGGCAGTCTCGCGCGGAACACCCCGTCAGGTGACCTCGGTTTCGAGTGCGAGGCGGACGCCGGACTATTGGACATTCCGTTCACCTCCTTCGCCTCCCCCGTGCAGGCGCAGTTGCGCTACGAGATCCATGCCGACGAGAGCGTGGAAGTGTGGGGCACCGTGGCCTTTACCCTGCGGGGCGAATGTTCGAGGTGCCTTGCCGGGACGGAGCGGCGCATCCTTTCCGATGCGGAGGGGACCTTCTTCCCCGGCCCGCCCAAAGGCGGCGAGTACGGCTATACGGGCGGAAAAGTACGCCTCGGGGAATTTTTGAGGGACGCGGTCGCGTTCGCCCTGCCTTTGCGGCTCTTGTGCCGCGATTGCGAAAGGGACGAGGACGATTGCGAAACGGACGAGGAATAATTACGCAAAGAGAGGTAAATCAATATGGCGGTTCCCAAGAGCAAACAATCGAAGAGCAGAACGGCGAAGCGCTTCGCCAATTACAAGGCCACGGCGGCTACCCTTGTGGAGTGCCCCCATTGCCACGAATTGAAGGCCGCGCACCAAGTCTGCAAGAATTGCGGCTACTACGACGGCAAAGAAGTCATCGCCCAGAAAGAAGAAAAGAAATAACCAAAAACCAAACCACAAAAGCGGACCTTGCGTCCGCTTTTCGTTAAGGAGCATGCCATGAATAAGACGGCCTTTTTCAACCTGTCCTACGGCGTCTATCTCTGCACCGCGTGGGACGAGGGCAGACCGGTGGGGTGCGTCGCCAACAGCGCGATGCAGGTGACGAGCGAGCCCGCTACGATCGCCGTGAGCCTCAACCGCGCCAACTATACCCATCAATGCGTGGAGGATACGGGGTACTTTACCGTGTGCGTCCTCGGCGAAAAGTGCGATGCGAAACTCATCGGCACCTTCGGGTTCCGCTCCTCCCGCGAGACGGACAAGTTTGCGGATACCCCCTACGCCGTGCGCGGCAAAATGCCCGTGCCCGACGGGTGCCTCTGCTACTTCGCCTGTAAAGTGGTGGGAAAGATGGAGACCTCTACCCATACCGTCTTCCTCGGCGAAGTGTACGAGGCCGAAGTTCTGCACGGCGGCAAACCCATGACCTACGCCTACTACCACCAAGTGCTGAAAGGCAAGACGAGCGTCAACGCGCCCACCTATGTGGAAGAGCAAAAAAAGGAGGGCGGAAAACGGTACGTTTGCAAGGTGTGCGGGTACGAGTACGACGGGGACATCCCCTTCGAGGACCTGCCCGAGGACTGGACCTGCCCCCTGTGCGGCGTGGGCAAGGAGATGTTCGAAGCGGTGGAATAGAGGGAGTGGCCCGTGGGACGGTTTTTGGGCGGATTTGACGGTTTGAAGCCCGGGGCGGAGGGCCTCCGAGGAAAGAAAAAGGAAAAAGAGCGGCGGAAGCCGTTTTTTTCTTGCAAAAAAGGTTGACAATTTCCCCGCAAGGGAGTACAATAAAGATACCCGATAGGGGTATATACGGAGGAAGTATGGATTGTTGCGGAGGGGAGCGCAAGACGGTGCGCTCCGCGGAGGAGAAGAAGGGGCTGGTGACGCGCATCAACCGCATCGCGGGGCAGATGAGCGGCGTAAAAAAGATGGTGGAGGAGGACCGCTATTGCGAGGACGTCCTCATCCAACTGGCGGCGATCGACAAGGCGGTGCGCAGTCTGACCGCACTCGTGCTGACGAGACACCTGCACACCTGCGTCGCCGAGAACGTGAAAAACGGAAATATGGAGGTGCTCGACGAGATCGCCGCCCTCTTCAAGAGGTTCGAATAGAGAGATGAAAAAGAAATTTTCGGTGACGGGCATGACCTGCGCGGCTTGCTCCGCGGGCATCGAGCGCACCGTAAAAAGGCTGGATGGGGTGCGAAATTGCGCCGTTTCCCTCATGGGAGAGTGCATGGAGACGGAGTTTGACGAGGGCGTTTGCTCCGAGGAGAGCATCCGCGCCGCCGTCACCGGGCTCGGGTACGGCATCTATGACTACGGCAAGACCCCCAAAAAACGGGAAAAGTGGGGGCTTTTGGTGAGGTTTTGTCTCTCCCTCGCCCTCCTTGTGCCCGAAATGTACCTCGCGATGGGGCATGCGATCCCGGGGCTCCCCGTGCCGCACGGGTGGCTTAATTACGGCTTTCAGATCGCGCTGACGCTGGCCGTGCTCGCCGTCAACTACCCCTTTTTCGTGAGCGGGGTGCGCGCCGCCTTCCGCCTTGTGCCCAATATGGACACCCTTGTGACCCTCGGCGCCGCCGTCTCCTTTGCGTACAGCGTGGTTGCGGTGTGCCTCGACCCCGATACCCATTCCGTGTTCTTCGAGTCGGCCGCGATGATCGTCACCCTTGTGACTCTCGGCAAATTTTTGGAGGACAAGAGCAAGAAAAAAACGGGCTCCGAAATTGAAAAACTGCGCTCCCTCGCCCCCGATACCGTGACCGTGGAACGGGACGGAAACTGCAAAACGCTGTCACTTTCGGAGGTGGAGCGGGGGGATATCGTCGTCGTCAGACAGGGGGAGAGCATCCCCGTGGACGGCACCGTAACGGAGGGGCACGCCTTTGTGGACCAATCCGCCGTGACGGGGGAGAGCATCCCCGCGGAACTGGGCGCGGGCGGACATGCGATGAGCGCCTGCCTCGTGGGGAGCGGGTATATCAAGATCCGCGCCGAAAAAGTGGGCGAGGAGACCATGCTCTCCTCCATCATCCGCATGGTGCAGGGGGCCGGAGCGAGCAAGGCGCCCATCCAGAAACTCGCCGACAGGGTGGCCGCCGTGTTTGTGCCCGCGGTGGTCGCCCTTGCCCTCCTCACCTTTATCGTGTGGATTGCGGTGACGGGGGACGTGTACAAGGCCTTCAATTTCGGCGTGAGCGTCATCGTTATTTCCTGCCCCTGCGCCCTCGGACTGGCGACGCCCGTCGCCGTGATGGCCGCAACGGGCCGCGGCGCCGCGCTCGGCGTGCTTTTCAAGAATGCCGAGGCCTTGCAAAAAATGGCGACGGTGCACGATATTTTCCTCGATAAGACGGCCACCATCACCGAAGGAAAGCCCAAAGTTGTGTTCTTCGATGGAGACGAGGAAAGCAAAAAAGTGGGATATGGGGTCGAAAAAACCCTCAATCACCCCCTCGCGCAGTGCATTGCGGATTTCTGCGGGGAGGGCTATGAGGCCGAACGCGTGGAATATGTTGCGGGGCAGGGCGCCGTGGGATGGGTGAACGGCGAAGAATACTGCCTCGGCAACGAACGCATGATGGCGGCGCGCGGGGTGGACCTCGGCGGGCGGCGCAGACTTTTCGAGGCCCTCTCCGCCGAGGGAAAAACGGTGCTCTTTCTCGCGAGATCCGACAGCGTTTTGGCCGTTTTCGCCCTTGCAGACACCTTGAAAGAGGGGAGCAGAGAGGCCGTTTCCGCCCTCTGCGCGCTCGGTTGCGCGCCCGTGATGCTCACGGGGGACAACGGCGCAGTGGCAAGGTGCATCGCGGCCGAAGCGGGCTTCCCCGACGGCGAAAATTGCGTGCGGGCCGAACTTCTCCCCGAGGACAAACTCCGCTATGTGCGCGACATGCGCGAGCGCAACGGGGAGGGCGCCTCCCGCGCGGGCAAGGGCTACGTGGCGATGGCGGGCGACGGCATCAACGACGCCCCCGCGTTGAAGGAGGCCGACGTCGGCATTGCGATGGGCGGCGGGACCGACGTTGCCATCGAGAGCGCGGACGCCGTGCTCGTCGGGGGGGATCTGCGCGCCCTGCCGCGGGCGATCGCCCTCGCGCGGCGGACCATGCGCATCATCAAGCAAAACCTCTTCTGGGCCTTCTTTTACAACTGTATCGGCATTCCCCTCGCCGCGGGCGTTTTTTCCACCCTCGGCGTCGTGCTCAACCCCATGTATGCCGCGGCGGCGATGAGCCTTTCCTCCCTCTTTGTGGTGGGAAACGCCCTGCGGCTGACGCGGTTCATGAAAACCAAGCAAAAAAATTTAACTCTTTCGGAGGATACATCGATGAAAAAAACTTTGACTGTGGAAGGAATGATGTGCGAACACTGCGTCAAGCACGTGACCGATGCGCTGGCCGCCGTACCCGGCGTCGGGAAGGCCGAAGTCAAACTCGGAAAGAAGGGAAAGCCCGGCACCGCCGTGGTGACCCTCGACGGGGATGTGGAGGACGGAGCGCTCCTCCGTGCCGTGGAGGAGGCGGGGTATTCCGCGAAAATCGGCTGATAACGCACAGCGTTTTCGCCTTTTTCTCTTAAAATTCGACAAAGGCGGCCCGTATGCGCATGCGTGCAGATGGTATTCTGTCAGAAAAACCGCGAGGTGAACAGTATGGCAGAATTGTTGCTTTTGGACAAGCGGACACAGGGGCTCATCGAGGATTATGTGCCTACGGATGATCTCCTGGGCTCCCTTGTCCGCTTTTTTTCCATCTTTTCCGACGGGACGCGGCTCAGGATCTTGTCCGCGCTCGCCATTTCCGAGATGTGCGTGACCGATATTGCCGGAGTGCTCGGCATCAACCAGACCACCGTCTCCCACCAACTCCGCTTTTTGAAGGATACCGGCATGGTGCGCGCCGAACGGCACGGGAAGATCATTTTTTACTATTTGCAGAACGATTTGGTGAACGACGTGCTCCTCAAAGGGGTGGAATTTTTGGGATATTGAGGGGAACGGCACGGAAAACGGCGAACGGAACGGCGGGACAGGGCTTCCGCCGTTTTTCTTTGGCGGTGCGGGCCCGCGCAGGGGGCGGAAAGCGAGCCGCCCGACCTTCTTTACGAGGGAGCGGGCGGAGGCCGTCCGGGGCGCGGAAGATTTTCGGGCAAAATCCTTGAAAAATCTGCCGCGCTTGTGTATAATGATAGTATGGGAGAAAGCGTACTGCGCGAAAAATTAAAATTGTTGCCCGATTCGCCCGGCGTGTACATCATGCTCGATAAGGACGGTGCCGTCATCTACGTGGGCAAGGCGCGCGTGCTCAAAAACCGCGTGCGGCAGTACTTCCATTCCTCCGAAAAACCCGCCAAAGTGCAGGCGATGGTGGAGCAGATCGCCGATTTTTCCTACATCGTCACCCCCTCGGAGGTGGACGCCCTCTCCCTCGAAAATACCTACATCAAAAAGTACAAGCCCAAATATAACATCCTCCTCAAAGACGACAAGACCTATCCCTATATCAAGATCCACACCAAAGAGGAATTCCCCCGCATCTCCATCACCCGCCGCATCAAAAAGGACGGCCGCTATTTCGGCCCCTTTATGCAGGGCATCAACTGCAAGGACATCGTGGACGTGTGCGCGAAGGTGTATAACATCCGCACCTGCGCCGTTGCCGTCGGCGGAAAGCCCAAAAAGCCCTGCCTCGACTACCACCTGCGCCGCTGTCTTGCGCCCTGCGCCGGGCTCGTCTCCAAAGAGGAGTACGCCGAGCGCGTGGAAAAGACCATAGCCTTTCTTTCGGGAGACTACGAGGAGGCGGAGCGCATCCTCACCGAAAAGATGAAACAGTTTGCCGAGGAGGAGCAGTTTGAACTCGCCCTCGACTACCGAAACAAGATCGATATGTTGGCGGGGCTCAAATTGAAGCGCATCACCGCCATGCCGCGCAACGTGGACGCCGACGTGTGGGCCTTTGCCTCCAACGGGCTGTATGCCTGCATCAGCCTCCTCGTCACCCGCGGCGGGATCATGCGCGGGAGCCGCAATTTCCCCCTCGAAGAGGGCGCGGGAGAGCGGAGCGAGAGTTTTACGAGTTTTCTCACCCAATATTATGCCGCGCACGAGTTGCCGCACGAACTCATTTTGGACGGCGAGGCGGACGACGGGCTCTTCCGCGACTACGCGAAGAGCGAACGGGGCAAGAACGTGGAGATTTCCCGCCCCAAAGCGGGCGTCAAACGGGAACTTGCCGACATGGCCGCAAAGAATGCGCGCGAATACCTCGAAAAGTCGGTTTCCGCCATCCAGCACAAGAACGACATGACCCGCAACGCCTGCGAAAGGTTGCAGACGCTCCTCGGGTTGAAGCGGTACCCCCGCCGCATGGAGTGCTACGATATTTCCGATATTTCGGGCGTGGACAAGGTGGGGAGCATGGTCGTGTTCACCGACGGCGAAGCCGAAAAGACGGAGTACCGCCGCTTCCGCATCAAGACGGTGGAGGGGGCGAACGATTTTGCCTCCTTGCAGGAGGTCCTGCGGCGGCGGCTTGCAAAACTCGGCACCGACGAGGAGGAGCGCTTCTCCCGTCCCGACCTCGTGGTCATCGACGGCGGCAAGGGCCAACTTTCGGCCATAAAGCAGGTGTTTGACGAAATGGGGGCCGACATCGACCTCATCTCCCTCGCCAAGCAGGAGGAAGAGGTGTTCACCGTGGGGGGCGAGGAGCCCGTGCGCATCGACCGCCGCGACTACGCCCTCAAAACCCTTCAACGCATCCGCGACGAGGCCCACCGCTTTGCCATCACCTACTTCCGCAACCTCCACTCCAAGCGCTCCCTCGCCTCCGTGCTCGAAGAGATCCCGGGCGTCGGCAAGCGCAAGCGCATGGCGCTCATGGAGAAATTCGGCACCCTCTCCGCTATCGTCGGCGCGGATGAGGCGGCGCTTGCCGCGGCGGAAGGGATCGGGCCCGTTCTCGCCAAAAACATCAAACGCTATCTCGATACATTATGAAATATTCTCTCTTTTTATCCGATTTTGACGGAACGCTCGTCCGCGGGGACGGGACCATCTCCGAACGGAACAAACGGGCGATCGCCGCATACCGCGCGGCGGGCGGCGTGTTTGCCGTGTGCACGGGGCGCATGCTCACCTCCATTCTGCCCCGCCTCAAAGAACTCGGGCTGAACGACGGGCTCGCCGTCGCCTACCAGGGGGCGACCATCGCCGACATTGCGACGGGGAAACTCCTCAAAGACGACGCCTTCGAAGAGGAGGACGCGCTGAAAACCGTCCGCTTTTTGGAGGGCGAAAACAGGCACATCCACATTTACACCGTGGACCGCCTCTACTGCAACCGCGACGACGAATTGTTGCACATTTACGAGCGGATCTGCGGCGTGAAGGGGACGGTGACGGACGAGACCCTTTCCGCCTTCATTGAACGCACCCACCCGCGCGTCGTGAAAGTGCTTACGATGCTCGAACCCGAACAAAAGGCGGCGCTTGCCGAACGGCTCCGCAGAGCGCTCGGCGAAAGGTTTTTTGTGACCTGTTCCTCCGACTGGCTCGTGGAGGTGATGCCGAAGGGGCAGGACAAGGCCGCGGCGGTGGAATTTCTCTCCGCCTACTACGGCGTGCCGCGGGAAAAGATCGCCGCCATCGGGGATCAACTCAACGATCTGCCCCTCTTGCGGGCGGCGGGCGGGAGATTTGCCGTTGCCAATGCCGAAGAGGAATTGAAAAACGAGGCCACGGTGGTGCCCTCCTTCGAAGAGGACGGCGTGGCTTATGCGATCGAAAATTATGCGATGGGGGATGAAACATGAACGAAGTGAGTTTGCCGCAAGAGACCGTGATGCTCGATAAGTTTGCCTTTGACCTCAACCTCGAATTGTTGCACGCGGGGCGGGGGATCATCACCCTCACCAATACCAGCGTGGACCGCCCCGGCTTGCGGCTTGCGGGGTTTTTCAACTTTTACGAGCCCCAGCGCATCATGCTCATCGGCCTCACCGAGCATGAATACATGCGCTCCTTTTCGCCCGAAGAGCGCGCAGAAAAGATCAAGCGCCTCTTCGACTGCGGGGAGATCCCCTGCGTCATCTTCGCCCGCGACCTGCCCGTTCTGCCCGAATTTATGGAGTGCGCGCGCAGTTCGGGCACGCCCGTGTTCCGCACGAGCAAGATGACGACGAGCATCATGGCCGATCTGTGCCTCTACCTCGGCCGCCTGCTCGCCCCCGTCGCCACCATTCACGGGGGTCTGCTTGATGTGTTCGGCGCGGGCATCCTCCTCATCGGCGAGAGCGGCGTGGGCAAGAGCGAGACCGCGATGGAACTCATCAAGCGCGGACACCGCCTCGTCGCCGACGACTCCGTCATCATCAAGCGCATCGAAAGGGGGCTTGTCGGCTCCTCCCCCGAGCGCATCCGCTACTTTATGGAACTTCGGGGCATCGGCATCATCAACGTGAAGAACATGTACGGCTCGGGCTCCGTACTCGGAGAAAAGGAGGTGGAACTCGTCATCTGCCTCGAACACTGGAAACAGGGCAAGGAGTACGACCGCATCGGCGGCGAGGGCGGCGAGGAGGACATTTTGGGCGTGAAGGTGCCCAAACTTACCGTGCCCGTCTCCCCGGGGCGCAACCTTGCCATTCTGATCGAAGTCGCCGCCCGTAATTTCCGCCTGAAAAGCATGGGCTATGACGCCGCGCAGGAACTCATCCAGCGCACGATCGGAAGATGAAGTGCGAGATCCTCGCCCCGGCGGGCGACGAACAATCGGCGTACGTCGCGCTTGATGCGGGCGCGGACGCCGTATATCTCGGGTTGAACCGTTTTTCCGCCCGCGCCTCGGCCCAGAATTTTGACCTTGCCGCCCTCGGACGGGTGACCCGCTACGCCCACCTGTTGGGCGCGAAGGTCTACGTCGCCCTCAACATCCTCGTCAAGGACGCCGAGACGGAGGACTTTTTCGCTTCGGCCGTTGCGGCGTGGAACGCGGGCGCGGACGCCCTGCTCATGCAGGACATCTTTTTGGGCGCCGCCCTCAAAAAACAGTATCCCGAAATCGTACTGCACCTCTCCACACAAGGGGGGTGTTGTCACGTTTACGGAGCGGAAATTGCAAAACGCTACGGTTTTTCGCGGGTGGTGCTCGCCCGCGAGACCCCGATCGAGGACGTCACCGCCATCGCAAAATGCATCGAGACCGAGGTGTTTGTGCAGGGCGCGCTTTGCAGTTCCTTTTCGGGGCAGTGCTATTTTTCCTCGTTTGCGGGCAACAACAGCGGAAACCGCGGCAGGTGCAAGCAACCCTGCCGCATGAAATACAAAATTGACGGGATGGGGTGCGAAAATCCCGCTTATGCGCTCTCCCTTTCCGACCTTTGCATGGGCAAACGGACGGCCGAATGGATCGCGGCGGGGGTGTGTTCCCTCAAAATCGAGGGAAGGATGAGGCGGCCCGAATACATCGCGGCGGCGGTGCGCTACTACCGCGCCGTGCTCGCGGGCAGGGAGGGGGCGGAGGAATTTTCCGACTTGAAGCGCGCCTACAACCGCGGCGATTACACCGAGGGGCTCGGTTTCGGGCAAAAAAAGGACCTTCTTTCGCGCGACGTGCAGGGGCATATCGGCGAAAGGGTGGGGGAGATCTCCCTTGTCGGCGGCCGCGCCTTCTGCAAGAGCGAGTACGTCGGGCGCAGGGGAGACGGCTTCAAAATTCTGCGCGGCGGCAAGGAAGTGGGGGGCGCAAGTTACCTCTTTCCCGCGCGGGGCGGGTTTTTGCTCACTTCCGAAAAGAAACTTCTCGCGGGCGACGAGGTACGCCTCACGACGGACGTCGGGGCGCGCGAACGCCTCCTTTCGGGGGCCGAAAAGCGTAGCGTTTGCGTGGTTTTGCGCATCGTGGCGGGGGAAAAGCCCCGCGCCGCGTGCGGCGATTTCGTGTTTGAAGGGGAGGACCCCGTGCCCGAGGCCCGCCGTACGCCGCTGACCGCCGAAAACATCCGCGCCTGCTTTGCCAAGACGGATGGCTTGCCCCTCGCCCCCGAAATTTCGGTGGAAACGGAGGGCGCTTTTCTCACCTTCGGCGCGCTGAACGCCTTCCGCCGCGCCTTTTATGCGGCGCTGACCGAAGCCCTCCTGCCCCGCCGCCCTCTCCTTGCGCCCTGCGCGCCTCCCTGCACGGTGGAGCCCGTGCGCAAGCGGATGGTCGCCGTCATCGCCCAAACGGAGCGCGAAGGGGGCGAAAAGGCCGATATCGTCATCGTAAAACCGCGCGATTATGCGAAGATCGCGCCGCCGTCGCGGGCGGGCGTGTACCTCTACCTGCCGCCCCTGTTTACTTCCCGCGATGAGGCCGAAATCAACAGCGTTTTGCCCTTTTTTGAGGGAATTTACTGCGAGGGAACGTACGGGATCGCCCTCGCGGAGAAGTATCGCATCTCGCTTTTTGCGGGCACTGGCTTCAACCTCACCAACCGTTACGCCGTTGCGGGCGTCAAGGAGGCGGGGGCGAAATATTTTGCCCTCTCCAAAGAAATTTCGAACGAAGAACAGAAAAAATTGCGCGCGGACGGGGCCTTTTGCCTCGCCTACGGCGACATAAAACTGATGGATCTTTGCTATTGCCCCTTCGGGAAGAGGTGCGCGGCATGCGAGGGACGCTTCCGCTACACCATGACCGACGAGGCGGGCCGCAAGTTCCCCCTGCGCAGGTACCGCATCGGCGGGGCGTGCCGCTTCGAGGTGTACAACTGCGCCCCCCTCGCCGCCGACGGGGGCGGGCCCGTGATTGCCGATTGCTCGCTCGGGGACGGGGCATGGCTTGCCCGTACCCTTTCGGGCGATTCTGCCGCGCCGGGCGCAACGCGCGGACATTTTGACAGGAGCGTTTTATGACGGAGAGTGCAAGAAGGCTGGAACTCGATAAAATTTTGGCGCAGGCGGCCGAATTTTGCGTGCTCGGCGGGAGCAAGCGGGCCCTCCTTTCGCTCGAACCGACGGGGGAGATCGCGGAAGCCGAACGGCGCGTCTCTCTGACCGCGGAGGCCCGCCGCCTTCTCTTTGAATTGGGCGCGGGCGGCATCGAGGCCTTCCCCGAGCCCGCCGATGCGCTGGACCGCGCCGAAAAGGGGGCTACCCTCTCCTGCGGGGAACTTGTGGGGCTTGCCGCCCTTCTCCGCTCCGCCCGCCTGTGCGCCTCCTCCGTGCTCTCCCTCCCGTCCCGCGAAGGGGAGGGGATGAAGGAACTCGCGGAACGGCTCGCGTTCGACGAGGGGCTCGAAAAAGAGGTGGGAGACAAGATACGGGGCGAGAACGAACTCGCCGATACCGCGAGCGAAAAACTCTATGCCATCCGCCGCGAGATGCGCCTCTTGGGCGAACGCATCCGCGCCCGCCTCTCGGGCTATCTCACGGGGGAGGAGCGCAAATTTTTGCAGGACGGCATCGTGACGGTGCGCGGGGACCGCTACGTGCTCCCCGTCAAGGCCGAATACAAGCGCAGTGTGCGCGGATTCGTGCACGACCGCTCGGCGACGGGCGCCACCGTCTTTATCGAGCCCGAGGAAGTGCTCGAAATGAACAACGAACTCCGCTCCCTCGCCCTCGACGAAAGGGAGGAGACCGAGCGCATCCTTGCCGAACTCTCCCGCGCCTTCGGCGGGATGGCGGACCGCCTCCGCACCGACCTTTCCGTCCTCTGTGAAATCGATACTTACTATGCCCGCGCCGCCTACGGCTACCGCACAAAGAGCGTGCGGCCCGCGCTCAACGCAAGGGGCGTTCTCGATATCGTGAAGGGGCGTCATCCCCTGCTCGATGCAAAAACCGCCGTGCCCGTCAGCGTGAAGGTGGGGGAGGAATATGATTTTCTCCTCATCAGCGGGGCCAATACGGGGGGCAAGACGGTCACTTTGAAGATGTGCGGGCTCTTTTGCCTCATGGCCGCGTGCGGATTTTTCGTGCCCGCCGCGGAGGGCACCCGCATCCCCGTTTTCCGCGACGTCTATTGCGACGTGGGAGACAGCCAGTCCATCGAAGAAAATCTTTCCACCTTCTCCTCCCACATCCTCAATCTGCGCTCCATTTTGGAGGAGGCGGGGAAGAACTGCTTTGTGCTCATCGATGAGCCGGGCGGCGGCACCGACCCCGAGGAGGGACAGGCCATCGCCCGCGCCGTGCTCTCCGCGCTCGCCCGCAAGGGGTGCCGCGGCATCGTCACCACCCACTTCGGCGCCCTCAAAGAATACGCCTATTCCCGCGAGGGCATGCAGAACGGGTGCATGGAATTCGATGCGCAGGACCACAAGCCTCTCTACCGCTTGAAGATCGGCGCGCCCGGCTCCTCCAACGCCCTTGCGATCTGTGCGCGGCTGGGGCTCGACGCCGCCGTCATCGAGGAGGCGCGGGGGTACCTTTCGGAGGGAGCCAAGAGTTACGAGGCGACTCTCACCGCCGCCGAGGAGGAGCGCATCCGCGCCGAAAAGGCCCGCGCCGAGGCCGAAGAAGGGGCCCGCGTGTGGCGGGAGCGGGTGGACGTTCTCGAAAAAGAAGAGGAAAAATTCCGCGCGGAAAAGGAGAAATTTTTGACCGCTTCCAAAGCGCAGGCGAGGCGTATCGTCGCCGAACGGACGGCCCGCGCCGAGGAATTGCTGGGGGAGATGGAGGCCCTCTTCCGTAAGGAGAGCCTCACCGAGGCCGACCTCTTCCGCGCGCGCACGCTGAAAAACGCCATCGGGCGGGAAGAGGGGGAGGAGGAGACCCCGCCCCGCGCCCTGCCTGTGGATGCGGAGACCTTAAAGGCGGGGGACGATGTGTTCGTGGCCTCGCTTGGGGCGGCGGGCAAGGTGCTTTCCGTCCGCCGCGAAAAGGGGATCGCCGAAGTGCAGGCGGGACCTCTGCGCGTCAGAAGCAAGATCTCCGACCTCTATCAGCCTCCCCGCGCGGCGCGCTCCGCCCGCGAAGAAAAAAAGGAGGTACGGGTGGTGCGCAACCTCTCCCCCCGCGCCGACCTGCCGCGGGAGTGCAACGTCATCGGCATGGTCGCCGATGAGGCCCTGCCCGAGATCGACGCCTTTTTGGATTCCGCCCTTCTCGCGGGGCGGCGGGAGGTGCGCATCGTCCACGGCATGGGCACGGGCAAACTCCGCGCCGCCGTGCACGCCTATCTGAAAAAGGACGCCCGCGTAGAGGGCTTCCGCCTCGGCCGGTACGGGGAAGGGGAGAGCGGCGTGACCGTTGTCACCCTCAAATAATGGCATAATCGCCCGTTTGCCTCAATAGAATGGGATAGATCATTTCCCGTTGAGGTAAACTGTTGAAAAAGATCTCTTCCCGCGCGGTCGCCGCGCTCACGAACGGCATTCTCGTCGCCGTGCTCACCGTGGTGGGCGTATTCTGTTTTTTGCCCGATTCCTCTCCCGCGGCGGAGACGGAGGCGCGCGTCTTTCGCAGGGGCAATTCGCCCGACGGCGTCTCCCTCATGTTCAACGTGTACTGGGGCACCGACCTCGTGTACGAGATCCTCGATATCCTCGATGAAAACGGCGCAAAGGCGACCTTCTTTTTGGGCGGTTGCTGGGCCGACGACAATGCGGACTGCGTCAAGGAGATCGCCGCGCGGGGGCAGGAGATCGGCTCTCACGGCTACTTCCACCGCGAGCACGACAAACTCTCCTACGAGGGCAACGAACAGGAGATCGCGACGAGCGTGCAATATCTTTCGGCCGTTTCGGGCGTGTCGATCGGGCTGTTCGCTCCCCCCTCGGGGGCGTACAACGACGATACGGTGAAGGCGGCGGAGGCGCTCGGGCTCAAAACGGTGCTGTGGAGCAGGGATACCGTCGATTGGCGGGATAAGGACGCCTCGGTGTGCCTGCGCCGCGCGACGGAGGACGTGGCGGGCGGGGAACTCATCCTCATGCACCCCATGCAACACACGGTGGAGGCTCTGCCCTCCGTTCTGGCCTATTTGGGCGGGCACGGGCTCCGCGCCGTCACCGTGGGGGAAAATTTAAGCGAAACAAAGAGGTAAAACAAAGGAGACGGATATGATCGTAAGCAAAACATTGGACTGCGGCGTGCGCGTCGTCGTCAAGAGGATGGAGGGGCTCCTGTCCGTGACGATGGGGGTGCTGGTCGGCACGGGCTCGGCCTACGAAACGGATGCGGAGGACGGCATTTCGCACTTCATCGAACACATGCAATTTAAGGGGACGGACAGGCTTTCCGCCTTTCAGATCTCGGACGCCTTCGACGCCCTCGGCGCGCAGGTGAACGCCTTTACGGGCAAGGATATGACCTGCTACTACTGCAAGTCCACGACCGACCATGCGGAAGAGGCCTTCGGGCTCCTTGCCGAACTCTTCCTCCACGCCAATTTCCCCGAGGAGGAGATGGTGCGCGAAAAGGGAGTCGTGCTCGAAGAGATCAACATGGACGAGGATTCGCCCGAGGACCTCTGCCTCGACCTTCTCGCCCGCGCCGCCTTCGGGGGGGATAACTACGGGCGCAACATTTTAGGCCCCGCCGAAAACGTCAAACGTTTCACCCGCGACGACATTTTCGCCTATAAAAAGGAGCGCTATTGCCCCGAAAACATCGTCATTTCCTTTGCGGGCAACATCGATCCCGACCGCGCCGTGCTCCTTGCCGAGCGCGCGTTCGGCGGCATGGAAAGGACCCGCTTTGTTCAGCGCGAAAAGAAGGTCGCCTTCCGCACCGATCATCTCTTCAAACAAAAGCCCATCGAACAGGCCCATTTCGCGCTCGGCTTTTCCACCGTCGCCCGCGACGACGGGAAGAGCCCCGCCGTGCAGGTGATGAACGCCGCGCTGGGCGGCGGGCTCTCCTCCCGCCTCTTCAAGCGGGTGCGCGAGGAACTCGGGCTCGCCTATTCCGTCTATTCCTATACCTCCCACTATGCCGAAACGGGGCTATTGTGCGTGTATGCGGCCGTCAACCCCAAAAAGGCGGAGCGGGCGGCCGAGGCCGTTGCGGAAGTCATCCGCACCTTCCGCCGCGAAGGGCTCACCGACGAGGAATTTTTGCGGGGCAGGGAACAACTCAAATCGGGCAACATCTTCTCGCAGGAGAACACCTCCTCTCAGATGCTCCTCTACGGAAAGCAACTCCTCTACAAGAACGAGATCTACGATTTCGAAAAGCGCATGGCGGAGATCGCCGCCCTCACCCGCGCCGACATGGAGGAGGCCGTTGCGGGCAACCTCGACCTGTCGAACGTGGCCGTGGCGACCGTCGGCAACCTCAAAAAGGGGATCGCGCTGTGAGGGCCGAGGGCTTCGGGCCCGTGTTCGACGAAAAGAGCCGCGTGCTCATCCTCGGCAGTTTTCCCTCGGTGAAGAGCCGCAAGGAGGGGTTTTATTACGGCAATCCGCAAAACCGCTTCTGGGCGACGGTGTGCGGGTTTTTCGGCGAAGGCGTGCCCGCAGACGTTGCCGCAAAGCGGGAATTTTTACTGCGGCGGGGGATCGCCCTTTGGGACGTCGTGCAGAGTTGTGAGATAGAGGGCTCGGCGGACGCCTCCATCAAGGAGGTCTGCGTGGCGGAGATCGGAGGGGTGGCGGGCGAAAATATGCCCGTTTTGTGCAACGGGGCGACGGCCTACCGCCTCCTCGCGCAATTCTTTCCCGAACTCCTGCCCCGCACCCTTCGCCTACCCTCCACCTCGCCCGCCAATCCCCGCTTCGACCCCGCGGTGTGGCGGGAGGCCCTCCGCCGTATTTACGGCGGTACATAGGCGCAGATGCGCAAACGTGCATCTTTCCCCTTTTTGTGAAAATACGCGAAGTTGGCAAAATTGGGTTGACAAACCCCGCAAAAGGGGTTAGAATAGAAAAAACAACGTTCCGAAGGGAACCGACAAGGAGTTTTTTATGTTTGAAAAGGTATGTAAAATGCTTGCGGAACAACTCGGCATTCAGGCGGACAACATCAAACCCGAACAGGAGGTCGTCAAGGACCTCGGTGCGGACTCGCTCGACGTTGTGGAACTCATGATGGCTCTCGAAGACGAGTACGGCATCACCCTGCCCGAAAACGAAGTGGAGAACGTCAAAACGGTGCAGGACATCGTCGACATGATGCAAAAATTGGAAAAATAATCCCTTTTTTCGCCCGTTTTTTGCGGAGAAAAGAGGTACGGAAGGGGTGGACGGCGGTCAGAAACGCTCTCCCCGCGGCAAAACGCAGGGGCGCGGCGCCCGGTCCCTTTCTTTCGGTCGCGCCGTCCCGCGGGCATGTTCCGCGGGTCTTTTTTTGCCCGAAAACGCGATTTTTTGCGCGAATTTTCGGCCTTTCCCGGGGCGCGCTTGACAAACGCTTGACAAATGAGGGGGCGAACCATATAATGAAATCGATCCACCCAACGGGCGAAAAAGGAGAAAAAGGAGAAAAATGGCGCACATCCATGTATCGGCCGACGAACTCATCGGCAAAACACCCCTTCTTGAACTCACTCACATCGAAAAAGAGTACGGCTTAAAGGCAAAAATCGTTGCAAAACTCGAATATTTCAACCCCGCGGGCTCGGTCAAGGACCGCGTCGCAAAGGCGATGATCGAGGACGCCGAAGCGAGCGGAAAATTGAAGCCCGGCGCGACTATCATCGAGCCCACGAGCGGCAATACGGGCATCGGGCTCGCCGCCGTCGCCGCCATGAAGGGGTACAAAGTCATCCTCACCATGCCCGAGACGATGTCCGTCGAACGGCGGCAACTCATCAAGGCGTACGGCGCGGAGATCGTGCTCACCGAGGGCGCAAAGGGGATGAAGGGGGCCATCGCCAAAGCGGAGGAACTCGCCGCCGCAACGCCGGACAGTTTTATCCCCGGCCAATTCGTCAACCCCGCCAACCCTGCGGCGCACCGCACGGGCACGGGCCCCGAAATTTACGAGGATACCGACGGAAAGGTAGATATTTTCGTGGCGGGCGTCGGCACGGGCGGCACCGTGACGGGCGTGGGGGAGTACCTCAAATCCAAAAACCCCGCCGTCAAAGTGGTCGCGGTCGAGCCCCTCACCTCCGCCGTGCTCTCCACGGGCGTCGCAGGCGCGCACAAAATTCAAGGTATCGGCGCGGGCTTCGTACCCGAGATCCTCAACACAAAAATTTACGATGAGATCATCCCTGTCTCCAACGAGGACGCCTTTGCGACGGGCAAACTCATCGGGAGGAAGGAGGGGGTGCTCGTCGGCATCTCCTCGGGCGCGGCGGCATGGGCGGCCATCGAACTTGCAAAGCACCCCGAAAACGCGGGCAAACTCATCGTGGTCCTCCTTCCCGATACGGGGGACAGATACCTCTCCACCCCCCTCTTTTCGGACTGAAATGCCAAAACGGGGGAAAAAACGGAGAGTTTTCCCCGCGGTTGGCCTTTGGCGGAGCGGAGCAACGTTTTGAACAAAAAAATTTGAAAGGAAGGAGAGGGCATGATAGAAAATTTCACCGTGACCGTGCCCGCGCCGAGCGGCATGCAACAGCGGACGGCCACCGTCTATGTGCCCGACCGGGAGGGGAAATTCCCCGTCCTGTATCTGTTTGACGGGCAGACGGCCTTTTCCGACGAGCGGGCGACCTACGGGGAGAGCCTGCGCATGGGCGAGGCGCTCTCCGCCCTCGGCGCGGGGCTCATCGTGGCGGCCGTGGACTGCGACCCGGAGGACCGCCTCACCGAATATTCTCCCTTCCCGTTCCGCTCGCCGTTCGGCAGTTCGGAGGGGAAGGGCGAGGTCTACATGGATTGGCTCGTGCGCACTTTCAAGCCGGCGGTGGAGGAACGCTTCCCCGCGGACGGCAGAGCCTACCTCGGCGGGTGCTCGATGGGGGGCCTCATGACGCTGTACGGTCTGTGCCGCTATGGATCGGTCTTTTCGGGGGGAGCCGCCCTTTCGCCCAGCCTGTGGGTGGCGCCTCAGGCCTGTGCGGAGATGATCGCGGCCGCGCCGTGGAAAAAGAGCCCCGTTTTGTACCTCGATTACGGGAGCAAGGAACTCAAAAACCACGGCGAGCGGCAAACGGAGGCGCTTACGGCCTGCCTCGGCGCCCTCCTCAAAAGGGGGGCGAACGTCACCTTCCGCCTCATCGAAGGGGGCTCCCACTGCGAGGCCTCGTGGCGGGCGCAGATCCCCGTTTTTTTGAAAACGCTGGGACTTATCTGAAAAAATTTTCCCCTACGGAAGCCTCCCTTTTGCGGGGGGCTTTTTTTCGTGCGGAGGTCCGCCTGCGCGCCCCGGAACGCCGCAAAAAGGGGGCGGGCGGCAAAATGGGTGAAATTCCCGCCGATTTTGCGCAAAAAATGGGGAATTCGGATATGGTTACGAGTTGACAGGTCGTTAAATTATTGTTAAAATAACTACATGGCTATTTGGATTGTATGGCTTGTGATGGGCGTATTGCTCGTTTTGCTCTCGGTGGGGCTTCTCATCCCCCGCGTCATGCTCCGCGCGCACGCCGCCACCCTTCCCCTGCGGGATAAGGCGATCGGACGGCTCGGGGAGGACGGCGAGGGGGCGCTCTACCTCCCCGCCGATTCCGTGCGGCTCATCCTCAAAAATTACGCCGTCGCCCGCGACGAACAGGGACTGTACTTCCGCGGCGAATGGGCAAAGACGGTAGCGTTTGCGGAATACGAGATCACCGTGTACGACCGCGGGAACAGGATCCTCGATATTCTCCGCGTCAGGGAAAAATTCAACGGCGGGCGGTTTACGCACGATACGCGGCTCCCTGCGGGGGCCGATTACATCACCCTCCGCCTGATCTGCGTGGACGATACCCCCGTCCTGCCCGACCCCCGGCCCTTCAACAAGCAGTACGCCGCATGGCTCGCCGTGCTCTGCCTCTGCCTTGCCGTTGCGGCCGATCTTCTGCTGTGGCTGGGCGTCACCTTCCTGCTCAACTGTCTCGATGATTTTACCATGACCTATCGGCTCTCTTCCTCCGTCTGGGCGGCCCTTCTCGCGGGCACGGCGGCGGCCGTCGTCGTTTTGACCTGCGCGTTCTCGCTCGGCGGTTTTTTCCTGCGCAGAAAGAGGTATCTCCATGAAAAAAGATAAACGGTACACGGAAGGGGTTGCAACGGACCCCGCGCGCGCTCCCGCGGCGGAGCGCGGCCCGCTCGCCGAGCGGCTCACCTACCCGGGCGGATTCCCCGTGTATCTCGCGCGGTACGTCCTCTTCGGCGGGAAGGAGCCCCGCGCCGCCCTCCGCTTTTTCAACGCGAGCGAGGTCCTCGTGACGGGGCTGAAATTCCGCCTCGCCGAAAAGGACGGAGAGGGCAACACGATCGCCGAATATCCCCTCGAACGGAGGGGGCTGTTCGCCGAACGGGGCAGTGAGTTCGCCGTGGCGGATGTGCCCGTCGGGCGGGCCTGCGTCTCGGTCGAAGTGCAGGTGCAGTCCGTCCTCTCCGAGCCCTACGAATACGTCGTGGAAAAGGACGGCGTCCGCCTCGGCTACGGCGTAACGCCCGCCGAGCGGGAATATTATTTCCGCGAAAAACCTACTTATTCCCTATCCAAACGGCGCAAAATCTATGTCGCCGTCGCGCTCTGCGCCGTGTTGGGCTCCGTTCTTTTTGCGGGCGTCCTCGCATGGCGTTTCGGCGCCTTTTCCGACTATCTTCCCGAATTTCCCGCGGCGGAAATCACGGCCGAAGGGGGGAACGCCTCATGCTGAAACATCCCGAACTCATCGCAAAACTCGATTCCCTCCAAAAGGCGGCCATTCTTTCCTCCGCCTTTGAGGAGGAGCCCTTCCGCGCGGCCGGCATGCCCGTCATCCGCACGGCCCTCCTCGGCGATCTCGCTTCCCGTTTGGGCGTCTCCTACGGGAGCGCCGTCCGCTCGTGGGATCCCGCGCTCGTCGGCAAAATGACGCGGGAACTCGTCCTCGAAGGGGGAAGGGAGGGCGCCCGTCTCTTTGTGACTCCCGATCTCAAAGCGGCGCTCGATCCCCGCCTCGCGGGCCTGACCGAGGACGGCCTCCTGAACGGCGCTTTCGGCAAGGAAACGGTGCACGCCGTCCACGAGACGGGCGGAGCGGTCGGGCTTTCCCGCCTCTCCCTCACGGCGGAGGAGACCCTCTCCCTCGACCGCAAGGAGGAGCCCTCCGCCATCTATGATTTTATCATGAAGCCCTTCCGCATCGCCTCTTCGGAGGAGGGATGCGAGGCCGTGTTTTCCGATCCCAAACGCATCGGGACGGGGTACTACCACACCAACCGCGCCCTCTATACGGGGGTGCTCGGCGGCGCGTACGGCGACGCCTTTGCCGTCGGCGAGGGGGAACCCACCCCCGAGGCCACCAAACTCCTGCGCGGCAAGGCCTGCCCGGGCGGCATCGCCATTCCCCTCCAACGCGCCCTCCGCAGATACGGCCGCCTTTCCGCCTACGAGGCGGAGGGGAGCGTGCGCCATAGCGACCTCGAAGAGGCCGTCCGCGACGGCAGTGCGTTCAGCGAGGAAATGCTGGACGCGGCGGTGGACGAAATTCTCGATTTCGCCCTGCGCCTCGAAGGGGCCGAACTCCGCATGCCCGAAACGGCTTTGGAGGAAGGGGAGGCGGAAGGGAGCGTCCCCGCGGACGGCCTTCCCGAGGCGCCTTCCATCCCCGATTCGGCGCGCAGAAAACTCGCGGAGGAGTGCATCGTCCTCCTCAAAAACGACGGCCTTCTCCCGCTTGCGGCGGGCACGAAGATCGCCGTCTTGGGGGAGGCGTACGCCGACCTTTCCGCCCTCGGCGCGCGGTTTGAGATCGTAGGCACGGCCGCGGGCTACGATGCGGAGGACGGGCGCGGCGACGCCGACATTCCCGAAGCGGTGCGCGCCACGGCGCATGCCGACGCCGTGCTCGTTTTATTGGGCGGCGGCTCGGGGCGGGAGATCTCCCTGCCCGCCAACCGCCTCGCCCTCCTCGACGCCCTCAAACAGGCAAAGAAGAGGGTCATCGCCGTCGTGTGCGGCGATCTGCCCGCCGACATGGCCTTTGATAAGGGAACGTCGGCCTCTCTCCTTGCGCCCGCGGACGGGCCCTATGCGGGGGAGGCGCTTGCGCGCGTGCTCTCGGGCGAGGCCAATCCGTCGGGCAAACTCGCGCGCACGGCTTACGACGGCGCGGACGCCTATTTCCGTGCCCTGCGCGAGGACCGCGACAACGGCCGCATGCGCATCGGCTCCTTTGCGGGCTACCGCCGCTACGTCACCGAGGGTACGCAGGTACGCTATCCCTTCGGCTACGGCATCGGCTATTCCAAATTCGCCTATTTTTCGCTCAAAACGGAGGGCGACCTTCTCTCCTTCACCCTGAAAAACATGGGCAAATACGACGGGAGCGAGGTCGTGCAGGTCTACATGGGCCCGCCGAATGCCTCCCGCGTGGCCGTAAAGCGCCAACTCATCGCCTTCCGCAAGGTCTTTTTGCGGGCGGGGGAGAGCAAGGAAATTTCCTTCCGCCTTCCCGCCGAATGCTTTGCCACCTTCAACGCCCGCCTCTTTTCAGAGGACGTCGAAACGGGCGTCTACCGCATTTCCGTGGGCTCGTCCGTCTGCGATATCCGCCTCGAATGCAAGCGGCAAATCAACGGCGTTTCGCGGGAGCCCCTCCGCGACTGCCCCGCCGATTATTTCCCCAACGCCGACTATAAGACGGTCGCCGAGGTGGGCGGGGAGCGCAGGATCGCCGTGCGCAAAGAGGAACACAAGGCGGAGCGTCTGCTCCGCGTGCGCAAAGGGGTGATCTGCGCGTTTCCCGTTTTTGCCGTGATCGCCTTCATCCTCGTCACCGTCCTCATCCTCTCCTATACCCTCGATTATACCTTGCTCACAACGGCGGGGCAGGAGGCGACGGAGTGGATCGTCTACATCGCGGCCATCTGCGCCCTTGCCACCATCCCTCTCCTCTTCGGTCTCAACCGCAAGCGCGTCGCAAGCATGCGCAAGGTCGCGCTCTATTCCTTCCCCGTGCTCTTTGTCGCCTGTTTCCTGTTGGGCGCCGTGCTCATGATGCCCGAAGGGGAAGAATATGCCGGGATCGCCCTGCGCATCCTCTCCTGCCTAACGGTCGCCATGCCGATCTTTGCCGTCGTCGCCACCCTCGTCGAACGGGAACTTTGGCGCACACAGACGGGCAGTAACCATTGGGATAAATATTATTTCGAGCCCAAACGCACGGGCAAAACGACCTCGGAAGAGGAATTCGAAACCGCGTTCCGCACCGCCGTGGAAGCACGCGCGGCAAGAGAGGCCGCCGAAGCGGCCGCGGCCGCTTCGGCGGCTCCCGAGGAGGAGAAGCCCGCCGACGAAGTGCCGCAGTTTTACGATAACCGCCTCACCTACGACGTGCTCTTCGGAGACTGCAAAACTTTCCTTGCGGAGCGCGGCCTCGCCGTGGACGGGGAGACTCTCGCAAGTTACCTCGGCGCGCTTGCCGCAACGCGGCTCATCTTGGTGCCCGCGGGCGGGGGAGCCTCCCTTTGCGAGGGCGTGGCGGAATATTTCGGCAAAAAAGCCTATGTGGACAACGCGGAAAAATACCGCCGCTACGAACATCTCTTCTCGCAGTGGACGCAGGGCGGAAGGGTCAGGCGGCCCACCGGGTTTGCCGATGCCCTCGTCGGCGCAAAGTGCGAGAGCGCCTATCTGCACACCGTGCTCATCCGCCACATCTCTCCCGATCTGGCGGAGACCCTCCTCGTCCCCATTGCGGAGACGGTCTCCTGCAAGCGGGCGGCCCTTCCCCTCGCGGGGGAGGAGAGCGCCGTGCTCCCGCCCAACCTCGTGATCGTGGCGGAGATCGAAACGGACCGCCTCGAAGGGCTCCCCGTCTCCCTCACGGAAGGGGCGGCGGCGCTTTCTCCCGCCTGTTCCTCCTGCGAGCCCGCGCCCAAAAAGACGGTCTTGCAGGCGGTCGGCTACGAGCGCTTTGCGGCGATGGTGCGGGCGGTGCGGGACGAAAACCCGCTCACCGAGCAATGCTGGAAGAACGTGGATCTCCTCGACGGCGTCTGTAAATCGGCGCGCATCGGCAACAAACTGTGGCTCAAAACCGAACTTCACGCGGCCGTGGAGGCCGCTTGCGGCGCGGAGGCGGAGGATGCGCTTGACGGCGCGCTGGCCGCCGAAGTGCTCCCGTGGCTGTGCGCGGTGTGGAAGGACGACGTGTGCGGCAGGACGCTGCCCGAAGCCCTTGCGGAGATCTTCGGCGAGGGGCACATCCGCCGCTCGCTCGCGGTGGCCGCGCCCGCGGGGGAGGAGGAAGCATGACCCTGCAAAGCCTTTGGGACGCCCTCTCTGATCCTCTCTTCATCGTCATCTACATTGTAGTGGTGGTGCTCCTCATGCTGGCCATCGTCATCTCGGTCATCATCAACGAGCGCCGCTTCACCAATTTCGTCAAGCGCATCGATGAGGGCGCCAACCGCAAGGAAGAGGAAAAGGAACACCCGGGCGGCCGCTTCGATATGCTCAACCGCCTCGACGAGGAGTTGAAAACGCGCACGCCCACGGCCTTTGCGGCGGGGGTGGAACTCCGCGCGTTCTGCGACGCCTTCCGCAATTTCGCGGCGGGCAAACTCGGGCTCTATTACGATATCGATGTCATCCGCGAATTCGTTGCGGGCGTCGCGGTATCGCACATCCTCGTCCTGCAAGGCATGTCGGGCACGGGCAAGACCTCCCTCGCCTTCGCCTTCGGCGAATTTCTCGGCAATCCCTCCGTCGTCATTCCCGTCCAGCCGATGTGGAAGGAGAGAAGCGACCTCCTCGGCTATTACAACGAATTCACCAAACACTTCAACGAGACCCTGCTTTTGCAAAAAATTTATGAGGCAAACGGGCGGGAGGATATTTTCGTCACCATTCTCGACGAAATGAACATCGCCCGCGTGGAGTACTATTTCGCCGAATTTTTGTCCTTGCTCGAAATCCCCGACGTCGCCTCCCGCAAACTCGAAGTGGTCTCCGATCATTGGGAGGACGACCCCGAAGGCCTCAAAGACGGTTTCGTGCTCCTGCCCGACAATATGTGGTTCCTCGGCACGGCGAACAACGACGATTCCACCTTCGCCATCTCCGATAAGGTGTACGACCGCGCCATGATCATCAACATGGATTCGAAGTCGGAGCCCTTCACGGCTTCGGCCTGCGCCCCCGTGCCGATCTCGGCCAAAGAATTCACCGGACTCGCCAAGCGGGCGGTGCGCGAGCACCCCGTCTCGGCGGAGACGATGGACCTGCTCAAACAGATCGACCGCCACCTTGCCGAGGAGTACCACATCTCCTTCGGTAACCGCATCATGAAGCAGATCGGGCAATATCTGCCCGTCTATGTCGCCTGCGGCGGGGAGGAACTCGATGCGCTCGACGATATCCTCGCCAAAAAGGTGCTCCGCAAACTCGAAACGCAAAACATGACCTACCGCAAAGCCGATTTGGAGATCCTTTGCGAGATCTTCAACGAACTGTTCGGCGCCGAACGCATGAAGCGTTGCCTCGGCGTCATCCGCCGCATCGCGCGGAACGGGTAAGGAGGGGGCATGACGACCGCCGATCTCTTTTATCGCGCCTTCCGCGAACTCGACCGCCTCATCGCGGAGGACCGCGGGGCCGAATCCCTCATCGGGGGCGTCGCAAAGGCGCCCGGGGCCGAGCGCATCTCGGTCACCCACAACGTGTGCACGGTGGAGGAGGATTGGATCCTCGCCATCGAGCGCGGCCTCGTGTTCATCGGGCAGGCCATCGAAGAGGACCGCCAATTCATCCGCTCTGACGGCGAATTGCAACCCATCGAAAAGGTGCGGCACATCTCCAAAGAATCGGTGCTTCACCTTTCCCGCCATAGCGACCTCATCCCCGAGGACCAGCGGGATGCCGAAAACATCGTGCCCAACAAACTGTACACCGTGGAGCGCAACAGCGATTATGCGGTGTACGAAAACCGCTTTTTGTACCTGCTTTTGCTCCGTATCCGCGATTTTGTCGGCGTCCGCTACGAAGCCATCATGCGGGCGTACCGCGCCTACCGCGGCGAATATACCGTCACAAAGACCCTCGTCACGGGCACGCGGCGGCTGTCCTACGAGATCCGCCTCACCGACGAGGAGGACGACGTCATCTCCGCGCCCGCCGATTCCGCCTGCGCCGAGCGCCTCGAACGGCTCGATAAGATCCGCCAGAGCGTCGCCTTCTACTTGCGCACCCCCCTCATGGTGGAGGTGTCGCGCGCCGATAAGATCAAATCCAAGATCACCAAGACCAACGTCCTGCGGATGAACAAAAAATTCCGCGAGGCGCTCGAACTTTACGAATTTTTGCTGGCCTACGGTAAGGACGGCTACACCATCGAGGAGAGGGTGGACGTCATGGACCCCGTGCCCGGAGAGGCCGCCCGCGAACTCGCCGTGCCCGTTGCGCTCACCGCCTTTTCGGTCTACGCGTGCGGGCTGGGGCTCGGCCCCTATTTCGGGGAGGAGTACGCAAAGGAGGAGGCCCGCCGCGCGGAGGAGGCGAAGGAGGAGCGTGCGCGCAAGATCGCGGCCCTCAAAAAGCGTATCGCCGAATCGGGGGGCAACGCGGAGCGGTACATGCTCTTGCTCGAAGAGCAGAACGCCGCCCTCGAAGAGGACAGGAGAAATCTCAAAAAGGCGCGGGAGGAGATCGAAGAACTCCGCGCCGCCATCGACCGCCTGAATAACGAGATCGCCGTCTGCGGGCGGGAGATCGAAAGGTTGGAAGAAGAGGTCGTCCGCATCAACGAGGAAATGGCGCGCGCCGAAGAGGCGCACCGCGCCGCCCTCGAAGAGATGCAACGGGCGCACGAGGCGCAACTTGCCGCCCTCAACGAGGAGCACGCGGGGGAGATCGCCCGCCTCAACGGGGAACATGAGGCCGAAAAGGAGGCCCTTTCCGCAAAACACGCAAGGGAATTGGCGGAGGCGCAGGAGGCCCACGCCGCCGAACTCGCCCGCCTTAAAGAAGAATATCTTTCGACCCTCTCCTCCCTCAAAACGGCGCAGGAGCAGGAGATCGCCCGCCTCAAAGCCGCGTTCCGCGCCGAAGAGGAGCGCACTCGCTCCGCCTGCGAGGAAAAACTGCGGGAGGGGCAGGCCCGCCTCGAAGAATACGGCCAAACCGCCGCCCGCGCACAGGCGGAACTTTCCGACGCCAACGCCCGCCTCTCGGTGGCGATGCGCTCCTGCGAAGTGCTGGCCGCCGAACTCACTGCCGTCCGCAAGGAGCACGGCCTTCTCGGGGCCGAGGCCGATTTTACGACGGAGGAGGGTTTCGACCGTCTGGAACACGAATTCGAAGTGCTCGGGCGGCTCGTCCGCGACGAGTGGACGGACGTCAAGCGCATCCTCCGCAAGGAATTTTACGGCAATCTCCGCGCCACGGTCAAAAAACCGAGGGCGAAGAAGAGTAAGGAATATCTTACACTGCAAGAGGACGTCCGCGCCGCACAGGGTAAGCGCGAGGGCGGATCCCCCGCCGCGCGATCGAACGGCAAACCGCCCGCCGTCCCCGCCGGAGACGGAGAAGGGGAGGGGGATGGCGCCCGCGGCGGAAGCGGGGAATAAGGAATCGGCATGGCGAAAAAAACACCCTTCAACAAAGAGAAGATGACGCGGGATCTCGCGCGGCGCATCCGCCGCCACAACATCGTATCCGCCGTCTTGCTGGTCGCGATCTGTCTGTTCGGCGGGTCGCTCATCGCCGTGGTCCTCCATCTCGAATCCAAAGGGCTTTTGAGCGATATTTTCACCATCATCGAGGCCCTCTTCGTCGCCGAGGAGATGGATATTTCCATCATCGTGTTTTGGATGCTCGTCGTTCCCTGCCTTCTCCTCCTCATCTTCTTCCTGAACGCGGTGCGGCGTCGGAAATTCCTCCATTACCGCAGAACGTGGGAGGAGACCTTCCGCATCGCCGTCGAGGAGGAAAAGGCGGCTTACGAGGCCAAGCGGGAGAAGGAGGAGCATGCCCGCCGTTTCAGCGCGCTCAACGAGATCGCGCCCGCTCCCAAACGGGAGGGGGGCCAAAAGGTATCCTCCCTCCGCGAACTGTGCGAAAAATTCCGTCTCTTCGCGGCGGGCAACCTGCGCCTCTACTACACGGAGGCCCAAGCGCGCGCCTTTGTCGCAAGCCTTGCCGTCTCCCACATCCTCATCTTGCAGGGCATGTCGGGCACGGGCAAAACGTCGCTCACCTATGCTTTCGGCGAATTTCTCGGCAACCCCGCCACCATCATTCCCGTCCAGCCGATGTGGAAGGAGAGGAGCGACCTCCTCGGCTACTACAACGAATTTACAAAGAAGTACAACGAAACCGTCCTGCTCCGCAAAATGTACGAAGCGAACGCCGACGATTCCCTCTTCATCACGGTGCTCGACGAAATGAACATCGCCCGCGTGGAGTACTATTTTGCCGAATTTCTGTCCTTGCTCGAAATTCCCAACCCCGAACTCCGCTATCTCGAAATCGTCTCCGATCACTGGCCGGACGATCCGCCGGGGCTCAAAGACGGGCGCATCAAACTTCCCGAAAATATGTGGTTCGTCGGCACGGTGAACAACGACGATTCCACCTTCGCCATTTCCGATAAGGTATACGACCGCGCCATGATCATCGATCTCGAAAACCGCACGGCGCCCTTCGGCGACGGCAAAAAGGAGCCCCCCGTCTCCCTCGGCGCGGCGGAATTTTCCGCCCTCGTGGAGCAGGCGCTCGCGGGCTACGAACTCACCAAGCGCAACGAACGCCGCCTGAAAGAACTCGACGAATTTCTCATCTCCAAATTCCAGATCACCTTCGGCAACCGCATCCTGCGTCAGATCCGCAGTTACGTTGCGGCCTATGTGGCCTGCGGGGGAGAGGAACTCGAAGCGCTCGACGATATCCTCTGCAAAAAGGTGCTCCGCAAACTCGTCTATAAAGATCTGTCCCTCAAACGCAAGGAACTGCGCGAAGCCTCCAAGCGTTTCGAGGCCATTTTCGGGGCGGAAAAAATGCCCGCCTGCCGCGATTACCTCGCGCGCGTCGCAAAACTCTGAACAAGGGAAGCAAGCAACATGAGGCGTTGGAAACCACTTTACACAATCGGCATCTTGCTCTTTGCGGTCGTGCTGTTCATCGGCGCGTTCCTCACTTTTTTGGGCGTGACCAAAAAATCGGGGGAGGGCGACGAGGAAGATCGCTTCTGGCAGGGTTTCCTCGATGATTTCGACTGGGACCGTTTCCCGTGGGAGACCTTCCCCTTCGATTCGGTGGAAGATTTCCCGTGGGAGCAACTCCCGTGGGAGGATATGCCGGGCGATTTCGATTGGAACAATTTCCCGTGGGATAACCTGCCCGAGACCTTCCCGTGGGAGCATCTCCCGTGGACCGATCCGCCCGCCGATTTCCCGTGGGACAAAGTGCCGTGGGAGGAGATCCCGTGGGACGGGATCGATTGGGAGAATCTTCCCGAAGAATTCCCGTGGAACGACCTCGATTGGAGCACATTGCCCGAAGATTTCCCGTGGGAGGACGTCCCGTGGGGGGATGCGCCCGCCGATTTCCCGTGGGAGGATCTCCCGTGGGAGAGCGCCCCGTGGGGGAGCCTGCCCGAAGAATTTCCGTGGGACAAAGTGCCGTGGGAGGACCTCCCCGCGGATACCTTCCCCGCCGATGCCTTCCCGTGGGAGCACATTCCGTGGGAGGAATTGCCCGAGGACTTCGATTGGAGCAAAGTCCCGTGGGAGAACGCCCCGTGGGGCGATCTTCCCGCCGATTTCCCGTGGGATAAAGTGCCGTGGGGCGATCTTCCCGCCGATTTCCCGTGGACGCAGGTGCCGTGGGAGAAGGTCCCCGAAGATTTCGCATGGGAGAACTTCCCGTGGGAGAGTCTGCCCGCCGATTTCCCGTGGTGGCTCTTGCCGTGGCTCGCCATCTCCCCGTCCGTCGTCCCGGACGGCGTCTTTCCCGAAGGATTTTATCCCCAGCAGTGGGAACACGAACATCAATACGCCTTCGAGGAGTGGGAACTCATCGACCCGCCTTCCTGCGGCGTCGCGGGCCTCGAACGCAACCTCTGCACCGTCTGCGGGCGGTATATCGAGCGTCCCATCCCCGCAACCGGCCGCCATGTATTCGAGGAGGAGAGCGGCGTCTGCACCGTCTGCGGCGTCAGGCGGCTCTACCTTGCAAGCGAAAGCAAAACGGCGCAGTACAGCGGCTCTCCCCTCGTGGGCGACGCTCCCCTCGTCATTGCGGAGGGCTCCGCGGCCCTCGCGGAGGGGCACCGCATCAACGACGAAGCCGTCATCTACACGCAGTGGTCGGAACTCGGCAAAACGGCCAACATCTTCCGTTTTGCGGGGGGCAAGGCCGTCGTGGACGAGGAGGGCAACGACGTCACTTCCCAATACTACATCATCCGCCTGTGCGGCACCCTCGAACTCACCAAGCGCGAGGTCACCCTCTACACCCCCAATAAGACGAAGAAGGAGGATGGCACGCCGCTCAACGGCGACGAGGGGAGAGGGGAGGAAGACTGCTGGGTGGAAGGCCTCGTCGAGGGCGACTATCTCACCGACGTCGTGTTCGATGAGGGGCAAACGGCGCGCGGCCGCCGTCCCAACGCCGTCATATCCTTCCGCATCGTCCGCGAGGTCGACGGAAAGATCGTGGACGTCACCGATAATTATGCGGTAAAAACAAATTTCGGTACCCTTCGGGTCACCGGTTGAGGAGAGGGCATGCTGTATCGGGCCTATCGGGAAAAACTGGAAAAGGGCAGGCGCGTTTTCGAACGGGTCTGGCGCTTCCGTTTTCTCATTTTGGGCTGTTTTCTCGCCCTTTTGGCCCTTGCCGCCACCCTTTTGGGGATCAAGGGGGAGGTGTACGGCGAAATCGTCCCCTCCGAAGTCGTCTACGGCGATCCCTACGCCGTCACGGCGCATGCGATCTTCGGCGAGGCCGAAATCGAGTACCGCACGGCGGGAGAGGGGGAATGGAGCGCCCAAAAGCCCGTCTGCGCGGGGGAATACGAATGCCGCGCGGTGGGGCAGAGCGCGGTGGGCACGCCGCGCAGAGGGGGCGTTTTCTCCTTCCGCATCCTGCCCGCCCGCGCCGAGGTGGTCGCCCGCGACGAGGAACTCGTGTTCGGCGACGATCCCACCTTCACGGCCGAAATGCGCTACGGCGATACCCTCCATGTCGGCAACTACACCTCCGCATTGGAGGGGGAGGAGATCCTCATTTCCGCCGATCCTGCCTCCATCCGCGCGGTGAGCGAAAGCGGGGCGGACGTCACCTCTTCCTATCAGTTCGTCCCCGTCCCCAAGCGCATGGAGGATGTCGTCCGCGTCATCGACGTCTCTACGCCCTCCCTCACCGTCCAATACGACGGCCTTCCCCACGGCCTATCCGAGGGGGTCTCCGTCTCGGGCCTTGCCGAAGGCCACGCCGCGCACTACACCCTGCCCGCGCGCACCGAAGCGGGCGCCGAGGAGAACGCTTTCACCTCCTTTTCGGTGACCGACGAGGCGGGGGAGGACGTCACCCGCCACTACTATCTCCGCTATGCCTCGGCGGGGCTCCTCACGGTGACCCGCCGCAAAGTCACGGTATGCACCCAATCCTCCTCGTCGGTCTACGACGGCAAGGCGCACACCTATTCGGAATACACCCTCCCGGAGCAGGGGCTCGCGGCGGGGCAGACTCTCCGTTTGGAGGGCGTTCTCACCCTCACGGAGGCGGGCGCAAGCCAAAACGCGCCCTCCCTCTTTGTCATGGAGGGGGAGCGCGACGTCACCCACAACTATGAACTGACTCCCGTCTGGGGTTTGGTGGAGATCACGCCCCGCCCCGTCACCCTCTCTACGTCTCCCCTCGTGTTGCCATACGACGGCAAGCCCCATCCCTTCCCCGCCCCGTCCGTCACGGAGGGGGAGCCCGCGGCGGGCCAGACCTTCCTCTTCTCTCCCGCGGGTTCGGCGGAGGACGCTGGCGTCTACGAAAACCGCCCCTCCTACTCTGTCGTCGATGAGTCGGGCCTTCCCGTCTCCCTCACCAATTACGCCGTCACCGAATCCTTCGGCACGGTGGAGATCGAGGCCCTCAAAATTTCCCTCTCCACGGTGGGGGAAACCCGCCCCTACGACGGCAAGGCGCACGTCTACAACGACCTCGCCGTCGCGGGCGCCCTCGCCGAGGGCCAGCGGGTGGAGCGCACCGACGTCGTCACCGCCGAGGAGGTCGGCGTCTATCCCAACACCCCCGTCTACGTCATCACGGACGGCGCGCGGGAGATCCTCCTGCGCAACTATCAAATCACCGAATCCTTCGGCACGGTGGAGATCGAGACCCTCAAAATTTCCCTCTCCACGGTGGGGGAAACCCGTCCTTATGACGGCAGGGACCACGTCTACAACGACCTCACCGTCAACGGCGCCCTCGCCGACGGCCAGCGGGTCGAGCGCACCGACGAAGTGCGCGCCCAAAACGTCGGCACGTACCCCAACACGCCGGCCTATCACATCACGGACGGCGACCGCGAAATTCCGTTGCGCAACTATGAAATCACCGAATCCTTCGGCACGGTGGAGATCGAGGCCCTGAAAATTTCTCTCTCCACAACGGGGGAAGACCGCCCCTACGACGGCAAGGAGCACGTCTATTCCGACCTCACCGTCAACGGCGCCCTCGCCGACGGCCAGCGGGTGGAGCGCACCGACGAAGTGCGCGCCGAAAACGTCGGCACGTACCCCAACACCCCGGCCTATCGCATCACCGACGGCGACCGCGAAATTCCGTTACGGAATTATGAAATTACGGAATCTTTCGGCAGGGTGGAAATTTCTCCTCTCTCCGTCACCCTCGTCACGGAGAGCGCGCGCTTCGTGTACGACGGGCGGGAGCACGCCTATTCCGACCTGACGTGGAGGGGGACGCCCGCCGCGGGGGAGGGCTTCCGCCGCACCTCCGTCCTCACCGCGCGGGACGCGGGGGAATACCCCAACCGCCCCGAATACGTCATCGAGGACGAAAGCGGGCGCATCATCCCCGCGCAAAACTATATGATCACCGAGGAGTTCGGCAGGGTGGAAATTTCTCCCCGCCCCGTCACCCTCGTCACGGAGAGCGCGGAATGGACCTACGACGGACAGGAGCGCTCCTATTCCGATCTTTCCTGCGCGGCGGATACCCCCCTCGCGGGAGGGGAGCGCCTCGTCCGCACCTCCGTCCTTGCCGCTCGGGACGCGGGGGAGTACCCCAACCGCCCCGAATACGTCATTGAGGGCGAAGGCGGGCGGCAGATCCCCGCGCAAAACTACACTGTTGCCGAACAATTCGGCACGGTCACCGTCCTCGTGCGCCCCATTTCCGTCCGCGCGGCGGGCGGGGAACTCGTCTATGACGGGAACGAACACCTCTTCGCCGAAGTCACCTTTTTGGGGGATACCTCCCTCGCGGAGGGGCAGACCTACTCCGTTTTGGATCCCCTCCGCGTCAAAAACGTGGGGGTGTACCCCAACGAGCCCGAACTCGCCGTCTGGGCGGGGGGCGAACTTGTCACAAAGAATTATCAGATCCGAACGGAGGGGAACACCGTCGCCGTCACGCCGCGCACCCTCAAAGTAAAAACGGCCTCCGAGACCTACTACTACGACGGCACGACGCACACCTACGGCGCGGAGACGGTGGAAATTACGGAGGGTTCTCTCGGCGCGGGCGATTTCCTCTTCGTCCCGTCCCCCCTTCAAACGCGGGACGCCGACGAGGACGGCTATCCCAACCGCGCGGAGGTCCTCCTGCAAAGCGGGGAGGGGGACGCCTCGGGCAACTATACCTTCACGGTGGAGTACGGCGTTGTGCGGGTGCTCCGCCGCACCCTCCGCGTGCAGACGGAAACGGTCTCCTTCGTCTATAACGGCGCGCCGCAGGGGAGCGACGGGGCCTTTGTCGCGGAGGGCTCGGGGGAGGGCTACGGGCTGGCCGCGGGGCACGCCCTCTCCACCCGCGGGGGGACCCGCCGCACCGAAGCGGGGGAGGAGCCCAACATCCTCTCCGTCTCCGTCCTCGGCGGGGCGGGGGAGGACGTCACCGAAAATTACATCATCGCCGACCTTTCGTACGGCCTTCTCACCGTCACGCGGCGGCCCGTCACCTTTGCAACGGGCAGTATGTCGTGGGAGTACGACGGCACGCCCCACGAGTACGGCGAGGTCTACCCGCTCGGCGGCGACGGGCTGGCCGAAGGGCACACCTATACCTGCGCCGTCGGGTCCCTGCCCTCCATCACCGATTGCGGCGAGCGGGCCAATTCCTTCGCCTACACCGCCCGCATCTGGGATGGCGGCGGGGCCGAAGTCACCTCCAACTACGAAATTTCGTACAGCGAGGAGTGGGGCGTCATCACCGTCACCGAACTCGGCGTGCGCCTCAAAACGCTCGCGGGCTCTTGGGAATATGACGGCAAGCCCCACTCCGCCGAAGGCTACACGGTGGTAAGCGGGTCCCTCGCCGCGGGGCACACTTTGCGGGCGACCTACCTCCAAATCGAGGTCGTGGGCAAAACGCCCAACCTCCCGTTCGGCGGGATCATCGTCGACGGAGAGGGGAACAACGTCACCGGAAATTACACGCTCACGTGGGAGTACGGCATTTTGGAGATCACCCCCCGCAAGGTGACCCTGCGCACGGCCTCCGCCGCGGACGTCGTCTATGACGGCGCCTTTCACGCCGCAGAGGGCGTCGGGGCGGCGGATGGAAAAGATCTCGTGGAGGGCCATGTTGTCCTTCTCACCTACCGCAGGGAGCGCGACGCGGGCGAATATCAAAACATCCCCAACCTCACCGCGGAGGGCACGGTGGGCGATGGCTGGCAGATCGTGGACGGCGCGGGCGCGGACATGACCTCCAATTATGAAATTACGTGGGAGTTCGGCTCCTTCTCCATCTTGCGCCGCCCCGTCTCCCTTTCCACGGGCTCGGCCGAAGCGATGTACGACGCCCTTCCCCACTCCGCCCCTTCGTGGAGTTACAGGGAGGAGGACTACGGCGCGGGTACGGCCTTCTATCGCCTCGCAGAGGGGCAGGAACTCGTCATCGGGGAGGGGGACTATCCCTTCCTCATCGAGGCGGGAGAGGCCTCCAACATGCCACAGGCGTACGCCGTCACGGAGGGCGGCGCCCCCGTCTCCCTCTCCAATTACGATTTCCGCTGGACGTGCGGCTCCCTCAAAGTCACCCTGCGCCCCCTCACGGTCCGCACGGAGGACGTCGGCTGGATCTACGACGGCACGAGCCACACGGCCGAGAGCGCCGTTTCCGTCTCTTATCCGGCGGGCGGGCTGGGCCACACCGTCACGCCCGCCTTCAAGGAGCAGACCGAGGTCGGGGACTACGACAACGAGTGCACCGTCACCGTTGCCGACGAATACGGCAATCCCGTCACCCGCAATTACGAGATCTCCTATCTCTTCTCGGGCACGGTCACGGTGACGGCCCGCCCCGTTGCGGTGCAAACGGGCTCTGCCACGTGGGTCTACGCGGAGGGGGGCTCCTACTCCACGGCCGCCTACGAGGCGGAGCGCGGGCTCGAAGGCCGCGGCTTCCTCGCCTCCCACTCTCCCGTGTTCACGCCCACCGTCCTCACCGCCGTCACCGATTCGGCGGTCGAGGTGCGCACGGTCCAAAATCTGTGGTCCGCCGTGCGCGTTCTCGACGGGCTCGGCGTGGACCGCACGGCCGATTACGAGATCTCCTTCACCTACGGCGCCCTGCGCGTCAAGGCGCCCGTCGTCGTCAGCCTCTACACCATCACGGAGGAATACGACGGCAAGCCGCACACCTTCGAGGAGGGGGACTACACGGTGGAGAGCCTCCCGCCCGACGTGACCGAGGCGCAGGTGCGCGTCACCCTCGGCGGGAGCCTCACCGAGCCGGGCTCCCTCACCCTCAACGAGGTGTACGAGGCGAGCGTCGCCTTTGTCGAAGCCGCCGAGGGGGAAGTCAACCGCGTCGATTTCACGGGCAGTGCGACTCCGCTCACCGTCACCCGCCGCACCATCAAGATCCGCACGGCCACCATCGTCGCCGACCGCGGCGAGGAGCCCCTCTACGGCTCGGACGCCAAGACCGAAGCCTTCGGCATCTTTTACAACTCCCTCGCCGATGGGCACGTCTTTGCCGATTCCGTCTGCGTGACGGGGGTGCTCCAACCCGACGAGGACCGCGCGGAAAACACCCTTTCCGAGGTCGTCATCCTCGACGCCGAAGGCAACGACGTCACCCGCTTTTACAACATCATTCTCGAATGCGGAACGTTGAGTTGGTCGGAAGAATAAAAAAATTTTTTCCGCTTAACGCTCCCTGCTGTGCCTTGTGGCGCCGCGCCCCGCGCGCCGCCACAAGGCACGGCAGGGAGCGTTTTTCGTTTGCCGCGGCACTGCGTTGTCACCTGCTCACCTCTTACATAGATAGCGTAACATGAAAAAATTTGAAAGAAAGAGGGATATGACAAGGTTTTTTGAAAAAAGAAAAAATTCTACTGTGGGAAGAGGCGGAAAGAAGCGTGAGGGGAGAAGAGAATAAAATGGGGCCGCCCCCCGCGATGGTGTGCGGGGTGGCTTTGGTGTGTGAAAGATAAGGGCGGATCCCCACCCCTACCCCTCCCCTTTACGCAAGGGGAGGGCATGGAGGAACG
>CANQAZ010000009.1 GCA_947589555.1 uncultured Clostridia bacterium
CCTTGCGGCGACCCGCGCGGCCGTGGAAGAAGGCTATGTCCCCGGCGGCGGCTCCGCTCTCCTCTCCTGTGTGCCCGTTCTGCGCCGTTTGGTATCCACCCTCTCGGGCGATGAAAAAACGGGCGCAAGCATAATCCTGAAAGCGTGCGAAGAGCCCGTCCGCCAGATCGCCGCGAACGCGGGCGTGGACGGCTCCGTCGTCGTTGACAAGATCCTCGCGAAAAAGTCGGTGACCTTCGGCTTCGACGCGCTGAAAAACGTCTACGCCGATATGGTGGCCAGCGGCATCATCGACCCCACGAAGGTCACCCGCTCGGTATTGCAGAACGCGGCTTCCGTGGCGGCGACCCTGCTTACGACGGAATCCATCGTCACGGATATTCCCACCCCTCCCGCTCCCCCTGCACCCGCAGGCGGCGGAATGGACGGAATGTATTGATTTCAAGCAAAAATCGGGGCTTTTTGCCCCGATTTTTTCGTATCATAAAAGAAATTTTCAACAGAAAAGTTGCCAAAAACAAGGAAAACCCGCGAAAATCGTTTCCGCAGGTTTTTTGTTACAGAAATTTTTTCGCGAGCCGCGCCTCCACGGCTTGAAGTTCGGCGGGAGTATCGATTTCGGTGATCGCATCCTCCGCGATCGGATGGACGTACATTTCAATTTGCGGAAGGTTTTCGTTGACGACGTCGTCCCAAAACAATTCCTCGTAGCCGAGGCTACCGAATCTGCGCTCCACACAGCGGGCGACTTCGGCCGCCTCGCGCGCTTTCAGATAGCAAATACCGACCATATTGTACACATCGTCCCCCCGCTTGCCGACGCGGGTGATCCGCCCCGCCCCGTCCGTCTCGAACACCCAATCGTCGGAGTGCCCTTTGACATATTTTCCGAAATAGCACGAGGCGCCGAGTTCCGCCAAAAATACGTCCTTTTGCGGAATGTAGAGATCGGCTTCGCAAATGAAGCAATCCCCCTTTTCGAGTTCGGCGCGCGCGACGTAGACGGAGGAGATATTATTGACCTTCTCAAAATACGGATTCTCGATGAGGCGCACCTGCGGGTATTTGCGCGGCAGATAGCCGAATTGCTCTTTGAGGTACCCAACGACGACGGTCAACTCGCCGACGCCGCGGGCGATGAGTCCCTCTATCACCGTCTCGATCATCGGCTTCCCCCCGACGGGAATGAGGGGTTTGGGCACGCTCTCGGTCAGCGGACGCATACGGCTTCCGAGCCCGGAGGCCATGAGAATGGCGCGTTCCATTATAACTCCTCGATGAGACTGATGATATCCTTGATGGGCAGAAGGCGGTCGTCCACTTCCTTTGCGCGATGATAGCGCAAAATGTCGCTCGCCGTCTGTTGCATCGCCGGGAAAGCGCTCCGCGTGAGTTGGTTTGCATAGATCACGATGTTCACCCCGTGCTCGTGCAGTTCGCGCTCCGTGATGGTGTTGAAGGACGTGGGAACGACGACGATCGGCGTTTTTGGATCGACCGAGCGGAATTTATCGCAAAATTCGAGAATTTCGTCGGGCGATTTTTTGCGGCTGTGGATCATGATGCCGTCCGCCCCCGCCTTTACATAGGCAAAAGCACGGTCGAGCGCGTCCTGCATGCCGCGTTCGAGGATGAGACTCTCGATCCGCGCGATGATCATAAAGTCGTCCGTCAACTGAATGCGTTTGCCCGCGGCGATCTTTTCGCAAAAATGCGGAATATCGTCTTGCTGTTGCTCCACTTCCGTGCCGAACAGCGAATTGCGTTTGAGCCCAACCTTGTCTTCAATGATGATCGCAGAAACCCCCATGCGCTCCAAAGAGCGAACGGTATAGACAAAGTGCTCGATAAGCCCGCCCGTATCGCCGTCGAAGATGATGGGCTTCGTCGTGACCTCCATCACATCGTCGATGGTGCGGAAGCGCGACGTCATATCGACGAGTTCGATATCGGGCTTCCCCTTTGCCGTGGAATCGCACAAAGAACTGATCCACATGGCGTCGAATTGGTCGTATTCGCCATCCTGCTCGACGACGGTCTTTTCGGCGATGAGGCCCGTGAGCCCGCTGTGCACTTCGAGCGTCTTAACGACGGGACGGAGCGACAAAAGTTTTTTGAGGCGGCCGCGGCGAAGTTCCGGCATGGCGAGTTTCTCTTTTTCGCGCATGTCGATCCTGCGCACTTCCTCGCTATACGTATAGGGAACGTCGATGATCTTTCCGCCGTATGCGGAAAGCAACTTTTCCACATTGTCGCGGATGGCTTTGAGGGGAGGAGATTTCCAATTATCGCCGTGAATGACGTAATCGGGACGGTATTTTTCGATGATCCGATCGTAAAGGATGTCCTCCTGTACGACGACCTCGCTGACCCCCTCGATCTTGCGGACCATTTCGAGCCGCTCTTCGAAACTGACGGAGGGAAAGCGGTTGAAGCGGATCATGGCCTCGTCGCCGAGCACGCCGACGATCACTTTGCCGTATTTTTGCGCCTCGCGGATGATATTGAGATGTCCTTCGTGGATCACGCTCGTACAAAAGCAGGTGTAGACGGTTTTCATGGTTTTTCCTCAATTTTTCTTGTAAATTACGGGCACAGTGACGCCGCAGGCGGAGAGCGCCTCGCGGAACACCTTGAAAAAGGCGACGATATCTTCTTCGTCGATGGCGCCGAGCGCGCAGAGACGGAACATTCCGCCTCCCGAGACTTTGCCGGGATAGATCGTAAACCCTCTTTCGTAGCAATAATCGTGTACTTTTTCAAAATTCCAATGGGGATCGTCGGGATAGAGCGCGGCGGCGACGAGCCCCGTCTGCCACTCGCGGCGGATAAATTCGCGGAAGCCGAGTTCTTCAAGCCCCTTATGGATGGCGTTCATGACGCGCGTATGGCGCGCCCACTTCGCCTCTTCCCCCTCCGCAAAGTACTCTTTCAGCGCCTGAATGGCGGCATAGATCGTCTGTACGGGGGGCGTAAAGTGCATTTCCCCCGTCTTTTCGAAATAATCGTACTGCAAAAACAGATTGCAGTAGTAAGAGCGCGTGGGATAGGAGGCGGATCTTTCGATCTCGGCGCGGTTGCCGATGATAAACGAGAGCCCCGTCATCCCCATGATCCCCTTCTGCGCGGAAGCCATGCAAAAATCGATGTTGTCCTTTTGCACGTCGATGGGCCGCATGGCAAGGGTGGAAGTCGTATCCACCGTGAAAATGGCGCCGTATTTGTGCGCGAGCGCCCCCAACTCCCGGATGGGATTGAGGATGCCCGTGCCCGTTTCGTTGTGCGTCGTGTACACTTGGTAGATATCGGGATCGGCCTGCAACGTTTTTTCCACGAGGGCGAGGTCGGGGCGCTCGTCGATGGGGAATTTCAAATCGATGTGCGGCAAGCCGTAGTGTTCGCAAATTTCAACGGCGCGCGTGCTGTACGCCCCGTTGTTGACGACGAGAATTTTCTTGCCCGCCGGGAGCAACGAGTTGAGGCAGACGTCCAAATTGAGGGTACCCGAACCGCAGAACAGCACCGATGTGTACCGCTCGGGATCGGCGTGCACGATTTTCAGAAGATCGGCGCGCAAACCCTTCATGAGGGAAGCAAACTCTTTTTCGCGGGGACAAATATCGGGCACGACCTGCGCCATTTTTACGGTGTCCGTCGTGGTGGAAGGCCCCGGGTTGAGTAAAATATTTCTTTTGATGTCCATAGTTACCTCTTCGTTTTCAAGTGCTCCATAAATCTTTCTTTATTCTCCCGCGCGGTCGTCGTGGGACGTCCGAGGTCGGCGCGGGACGCGAGATTGCAAAAAACTTCGAGAAAAGTGAGTTTTTTGCTCTTTTTTGCCTCATTTAAGGCGGCCGCAAGCCCGTCGTAACTCTCTGCCCGCAGGATTTTTTCGTATCCGCAGCCTTCTGCGATCTTACAAAGATCGATCTTCGCGGCCGAAGTCGGCATCCCGCCCACCGTCTCGTGTGCGCCGTTGTTGATCACGATGTGGACGAGGTTTTGGGGCTTCCTCGCGCCGATCACCGCCATTGCGCCTAAATGCATGAGCGCGGCGCCGTCGCCGTCGATGCACCAGATCCGCGTATGCGGCTTTTCGAGCGCAATGCCGAGGGCGATAGACGAACTGTGCCCCATTGAGCCGACCGTGAGAAAATCTTTTCCGTGCCCCTCTTTACGCGATTCGCGGATCTCGAAAAGTTCGCGCGAGGCCTTCCCCGTGGTGGAGACAACGGGATCGCTCCCCGCGGCTTCCGCGACCATGCCGATGACCTTCTCGCGCACCATTGTATTCGCATTGCCGTAAACTGCCTTATCGGCGTATTCGAGCGCGCCTTTTTTTACAACGATCGCCGAACTCTTCCCCTCCGCCGCGCGCTTTGCGGCCTCCGCCAAAAATGCCGACAACTTCTCTTCGGATGTATCCTTTTCGAGCACCATTGCGCAAACTTCGAGGTCTTCGAGAAGGCGCAGGGTGACCATTCCCTGATAGATGTGCTGGGGCTCATCGTGGACGCCCGGCTCCCCCCGCCAACCGACGATGAAGAGCACGGGAATGGCATAAACGCGCTCATTGAGCAGAGAAGCGACGGGGTTGATGATGTTCCCCTCCCCGCTGTTCTGCATGTAGACGACCGGGACCTTTCCGGTGGCGAGGTGATATCCCGCGGCAATGGCAACGGCGTTGCCCTCGTTTGCCGCGACGATGTGCCTTGCGCCGTCGGTGCCGTACCGGTTGACGAGATAGTCGCAAAGCGGCCGTAAAAGGGAATCGGGAACACCCGTAAAGAGCGGATCTTCTCCCGTAACTGCCGTTAAATTTCGGATAAATTGCTCGATTTGCACGATATTTTCAAGCCTCCTACTTGCAAAGTACCTTCAAATTATGCTTCATCTGTTTGTTGGGCGGGGGCGGCATCATGTAATCGCCGTAGATCTTGGTGAAACACCTTGAACGTAAATCGAACATTTGGGCTGTATCATGGGAGCGAAGATATAACCGCCCGCGCCTTCCTTGTATTCCGCTTAATTCACTTTATATTTCAACGCCCCATTCAACGGTACAGTTGCCATTCCAACCGTCCTGCCAACCTTCGGGCGCAGTTTCGTATGATGTTTTAATCGTAACGCCATTCAAGCCCGCAAAAACGCCCGTTTCAATCACTTTTACATATTCGGGGATAATGATATTCTTGGGAGTAAAGTTCTCCAAACTATATTCGCGCTCGGATTTTCTTAACTTCACGTTTGGGATAGCGTAATTGGGATTTCCAAATATAATACGGAACAGTCAAATCGTTTTCCGTACATGACAGATTGCAATACAAGAAGTCTATAAAGATGAGGTCTGTCAAGTTGGGGAAATTCACATAATATTTCGCGGGAAACTTATCGCGTATAGAAAATTGATGTTGAATTGTCAATTTCTTCGTATTGGTTCCGTTAATAACAAATTCATGCTCTGCTAATCCGTTTTCTCCATGCCCTAATTCCACGACTTTTTTGCCGTCAATATATTCGGGGATAATCAGTTCTTCGTCATCGGGGATTTTAAGAATATACACGCCGTCTTTTGACCCCTCATTGTAGTAATACTCAAATCCCGTCGTCGGTGATTTTACACCAATCTTCAAAATGGTGGATTAACTTCGGAAGTCCGCAAGCAGATAATAATGTCATTGATATGGCTATCGAAAAAATTGACAGGAGTTTTTTCATATTATTTCCCCGTTCATTACTGTCTACCTAATTATACCATAAGCACGGAATAAAATCAAGTCCGAACGGGTTAAAAATCAAAATGGCACTTTGGCGGGTGCTTGACTAAAACGAGATAGTCGCAAAGCGGCCGTAAAAGGGAATCGGGAACACCCGTAAAGAGCGGATCTTCTCCCGTAACTGCCGTTAAATTTCGGATAAATTGCTCGATTTGCACGATATTTTTAAGCCTCCTACTTGCAAAGTACCTTCAAATTATGCTTCATCTGTTTGTTGGGCGGGGGCGGCGTCATATAATCGCCGTAGATCTTGGTGAGCCACTCGTCGTATGCGGCGATCGCCTGAAAGCGGTGCCCCTCGAACAGGAGTTCCGTAAACCAGGTGAACGCTTCGCACGGCATCAGCCATTGCTCCACGTCGAAGCAGAACAAACTGCAATTTTCGCTTTCCCCGAACTTCGTCTTTGTAGCAAGCGCGTTGGCCTTCCGCACCGCCCGCGACATGCCGTATAGCGTTGCGCCGAGATAAAACGGAAAACCGAGCGCGCGAAAGACGAGCATCCACTTGTGCTCGGGCACCGCCCAGCGGGACAGCGCCATGATCGCACTGTATCTGAAACGCTTTTTGCGGAGTTTTTTGATCTCTTTTTCCCCTTTGGGCGCGCCGTCGAGCGGAAAAATATCGATAAAAAGATAGGGCACCTCCCTCTGCGACCAACGCTTGATGGGACGCGTCTTATCCATGAGTTTCAAAAAGGGATAAAAGGCTTTCTTGCCCCTATCGGCGGAGAGCGCAAATCTATCCCCGAGGTCGATCTCCCCGCTTTGGACCATCGCATAAAATCTTTCGTATTCGGGGCGGGTCATCACGACGTCCACATCGTCGTCCCACGGGATAAATCCCTTGTGCCGCACGGCGCCGATGAGCGTTCCGTACGCGAGGGAATAGGCAAGGCCGTGCTCGCGGCAGATCTCATCGAATTTTATCAGGATTTCAAGTAGCGCCGCATGAATTCCGTTTAGGTCGAGTTCCTGCGGTTTTTGCTTTTTTTTCATACGTCTCCCCTTTGCGCCATAACACGCGGCGCAATCAAAATTCCTTTAAGCCCAAAAGGTGGTCCGTAGAGCAATCGAGAATGGTAGCAATATTCGCAAGGCGCTCCAACGTTGGCTCCGAGGAGCCGTTTTCATAGCGAGCGTAGGATGGTTGAGCGATCCCGAGTTTGTTCGCCATATCCCGCTGTGTGTAATTGCACAATTTCCGCATCTCTTTCAGACGCTCACAAAAGACTTTCATTGCGTTGACAATTATAGCAATCTGTTATATAATGATTAAAAAATATAGCGGTTTGCTATCAACCGGAGTAAATGATGATCCCAAAGATTCTACATTGCGTATGGCTCGGCGGAAAAGAGATGCCTCCTGTGTATCGGGCCTACGCAGAAGCCCAAAAAAAATTGTTGCCCGACTGGGAATTTCGTGTTTGGAACGAAGATAATTTTGGCTATTCTGACTGCGAATATGCGCAAGAAGCATACCGACGAAAAAAATTCGGATTTGTGGCCGACTATATCCGCGTATGCGTACTGGAACAGTACGGCGGCGTCTACTTGGATACCGACGTGGAGTTATTGCGTAAGTTTCCGTCTTTTTTGACCGATGCGGACTGTTTCCTCGGCTTTGAAAACGATGCGCACGCGGAAACGGCGGTGATCGGTTGCATGCCGCAACATCCGCTGATGAAATCGCTCCATGACATGTATAGGACGCTCCTCTATGTGACGGGAAACAAGGAGAACCGCATGCCGAACACCCTCTATTTCACATATTTCCTCGTGCGCGACTATCAAATGAAATTATGGGACAGCATGCAATTCCTAACGGGCAGGAGCGGAGAAAGCGTTATTTTATGCCCCACCGAATACTTCGCTCCCATCAATTTCAATACAAAAAAAGACAGCCGCACGGAAAATACCGTGGCTGTCCATCATTTTGCAAACAGTTGGTCGGGAACGAGCGAAAAAATCCAACAGGCGATTGCCTGTGGAGCGCGCCGTATTTGCGGAAAACGCCTGTTCGGTCACTTTACCCGCATCTATGTAAAACACGCGCTGAAAACAATTGAAAAGATACAAAAAAACGATCCGTAGCGTTGAGCAACGGACCGTTTGAAATCATCATTATTTTCTGCCGAACATCCTTCTCACAAAGGGAGGAAGGCGGTCGTCTTTCTCGGCGGGAGCCTCGGCCGCGGGCGGTTCTGCCGTTATGGGCGGCTCCTGTTGCGGCGCGGCGGGCGCCACGGGCTCTGCGGCCGCGGGGGCCCCTCCGTTGTTGCGGGGCGGAAGTTGTTCGGACGGCGCGGAATAGCCCCTTCCTTGTCTATCGCCCGAAGCGGGCGTTGCGGCGGATTGCCTCTGCGGGTAAAGTTCGGGGCGTGCGGGCGCGTGATAAGGTTGCTCCGCGCCGTTTGCATACGCCCCATCGGCATTCTCCTCCGCCGAGGGAAATCCGGTCGCAATGACAGTGACTTCCACTTCGTCTTGTATATTTTCGTCGATACATGCGCCGAAAATAATATTTGCAGAATAATCAACGACGCTGTGGATGAGTTCGGCCGCCGTTTTGGCTTCGCTCAGCGTGAGGTCGTTGCCGCCGACGATGTTGATGATGACCCCCGTAGCGCCTTCGATGGTGGTCTCCAAAAGAGGCGAATTGACGGCAAGGCGGACGGCCGTAACAATGCGGTTATCCCCCTTTGCGACGCCGACGCCCATGTGCGCGAGGCCCTTATCCTTCAAAATGGTGCGCACATCGGCAAAGTCGAGATTGATGAGCGCGGGGGTCACGATGAGATCGGAAATGCCGCGGATGCCCTGCTTCAACACGTCGTCCGCCACGCGGAGCGCGTCCGTCATGGAAGTGTTCGGCGGGACCACCTCGGTGATCTTTTCGTTGGGAATGATGATGAGGGTATCGACATATTTACGAAGGTTATCGATGCCCTTCGTCGCATTGTCCATACGGTGTTTCCCCTCAAAATCGAAGGGCTCCGTGACGACGGCGACGGTCAGGATGCGCTTGTCCTTCGCGATTTTCGCGATGACGGGCGCGGCGCCCGTTCCCGTGCCGCCTCCCATGCCGGCCGTGATGAAGAGAAGGTCGGTCCCCTCAATCGCGCGGGCCAACTCCTCTTTGCTCTCTTCCGCAGCCTCTCTGCCGATCTCGGGCTCCGCACCCGCGCCGAGACCCTTCGTTTTCATCGCGCCAATCTGCACCTTGACGGGCGCTTTATTGCGCGCAAGGGTCTGGGCGTCCGTATTCACCGCAATATACTCCGCGCTGGTGATGCCCGCCTCGATCATGCGGTTGACGGCATTGTTGCCCGCTCCGCCCACGCCGATCACGCGGATGCGCGCCCGGCCGCTCGACAGCGACGAAGGCGCGGGATCGACGATGCGGTCCTGTGTATCTCTTCCGATGAACGGAATATTATCGTTGAACATACTTTAACCTCCGAATGCGTTTAATAGACGATTGAACATACCGCCCTGTTCGCGGTCGTTCTGAGCCATATCCATGAGCGAAACTTTCGAACTCATGTTGGGTTTGTTGTAGTAAGGAAGGTCGGGCGAAAGTTCCTCGCATACGCGGTTGAGCCTCTTGGATACATGTTCGAGCGCGCCGCGGATATTTTCCAACCCTTCGCCCGAAACATAGAGCGGCTTGTAGTCGAGTTCCTTGCCCGAGCAGGAATCCAAAAACGAACCGACCTTTTCGCACAACTCGTCCAACCCCTCTTTGACCGTATCGATGAGAAGGTCCGCCTTGATCTCGTACGTTGTGCCGCGGAAGTTGAATTCCGCCGCGCCCGCCACATCCTTCGCGAAGAGGTTGGCCCGCGCGAGGAGCGCCGACGCCGCATCGAGCGAAAGATGGAAGCGGTCCATCAAAAGACCCACGATCTGTCCCCTGCCGACCCAGTAAGTTTCCTGCGCCAAAACGCCGTTTCCGAGCAGAATAAGCAAGGTGGAGGAAAGATATCCGACGTCGAGGAAAAGCGCGTATTCATCCCGCGTCTGGGAGGGAATGAGATAACTTGCCATCGCAAACGGCGTGGGGAGATATCGAAGGACGATCTTCATTTTGGCGAAGATCTTTTCCATCACCCCGATGAAGTATTCACTGCAATAGAAATAGGACAGAACGCCCGAAAGCGAGGTGGCCGTGATACCGACGGGATCTACGACGCGGCGGTTATCCGACGTCGTGTAGATCATGCTCGTGGCGCGCATCACGCGGTACCCTTCTGGTTTTTCCGCGCCGCTTTTGAAGAGCGCATCGAGTTCTTTCTGCGAAATCCTGCGCTTCTTGGGGAAGCCGATGTTCTGCTCTTTGGGCACAACGACGGAAAATTCGCCCGGGACGCCGATGTAGAGTTCGCGGATCCGCTCGCCGCAAATTTGCTCGACGGCGGAAAGCGCGCGGAATATCGCTTCCGAAAGGTCGCGTTCATCGAAAAACGCGCCCGGCTCGTACCCGTAATAGGGTTCGCTCTTGCTCGCTTTGAATACGAACGTGTTGTTGACCCCCCGTTCGCCGATGAACACCGCGATTTCGGAGGAACGCACATCCAGGACGGCTACGCTTTTACGCCCCATATTTCATCCCCTCGTAAGTTCGGTAATACATTCACAATTATATCAAACGCTGACCTATCTGTCAAGAAATTGAGGCGATATTTTCGCACCCATGCACGAAAAAAGCGCCCCGCAAGGCGCTGTTTTTTCGGGAAGAGCGCGGGCATGGGTACCGCGCGCGAAGTTTTGGGGCTCAACCGCCGTAAATGGGAAGTTCGGGCGAGAAGGTGACGTTCACGGAGCCGTTCGGCGAAACGTTGTTTACGGAGATCGCGCCGTAGACCCTCTTCTTGTCGGCAAACGCATCGGAAAGGTAGCCGGCTTCCTCGTCGCAGAAGGCAGCGCGCGCCTTGACGGCGATATCCGCCGACGGATTGCGTATCGCAATTTTGACCCCTTCGCGCATGGTCACGACAAAAAATTTATGCTCGGGGGTATCCTGTCCGCCCCCGCTCACGAGACTCACGGAAACGACGTTGGCGCGCACTCCCGGCAAAAGTTCGGAAAACACGGAAAACATTTCGAAAACTTCGGCGATGTAGCCCCCCTCGGCGCGTTCGCCCCTCGAAAGAGAGAGTTCGAAGCCGTCCAGAAGCACGTTCATGCCGCCGAGGCGGTTCACGTTTTCTCCGTCATGCAGATAGAGCCCGTTTTCATCGAGGATGGCGTACGTTTCCCCATTCGGAACGGCAAAAAATTCCTTCCGCTCGGATACTTTTACTTTCAGCGTTTTGGGGAAATGTTTTTCGACCGTTTCCACCTCGAAGCACGGATAACTTTTGACCGTATCTTTCACATCTTCGACGTCAAGGAAGGTCGTACTGTCGCCGACATAACGTTCGAGATCGGCCTTTAAGGATAAGGCGTCCTCTCTGCCCGCACCGGAATAGACGGAAAATTCGCTGTCCACGAGAGTGACCGTAAAAACGGCGTTGAGCCCTGCCGCCACAACGGCGACAAGGAGCACGAATGAAACAATCGTTGTTAAAATCACCCTCGTTTTCATCGGTATCACCTCCGCGCGCTATACGCGCACGCGTTTTATCTCCGCACCGAGTCCTTTGAGTTTGCCCCTGAGGTCGGCATATCCCCTGTCGAGGTGGGAAAGATCGAGCACTTCGCTCGTCCCTTCCGCCGCGAGCGCCGCGATAACGAGCGCCGCGCCGCCCCGCAGGTCTCCCGCAACGACGGAGGCGCCGTGCAACCGGTCGACGCCGCGCACAAAGGCGTTTCTCCCCTTTACTTCGATATCCGCCCCCATTTTCTGCAATTCGGGCACATATTTGAAGCGCGTTTCGAAGAGATTTTCCACGATGAGCGCGCCGCCTTCGCATACGGTGTTGAGCGTAGTGATCTGCGCTTGCAAATCGGTGGGAAAGCCCGGAAAGGGCATCGTTTCGATCCTGCGGTTGCATTTGAGACGGCCGCAACTCGTTATCCTTATTTTATCATTTTTTGTATGGATTTTGCAACCGTTTTCACGCAATTTATGTAAAAGCAAGCCCACATTTTCCGATTTTGCCCCGCAAACCTCCACTTCGCCGCCGCAAATCGCGCACGCGATGAGGTATGTGCCCGCTTCGATGCGGTCCTTGATGGGCAAATACTCCACGCCGTTCAGATTTTTGACTCCTTCTACCTCGATGACGTCCGTCCCCGCGCCGCGGATGCGGGCCCCCATCGCGTTGAGAAAATTTTGCAGATCGACGATCTCGGGCTCCTTCGCCGCACCCTGCAAGACCGTGTTCCCTTCCGCTTTTACCGAGGCGAGCAAGATATTTTCCGTGGCGCCGACGCTCGGAAAATCAATGGGGATCTCCGCGCCGCGCAATTTTTCGCATTCGCAAAATATGTATCCGTCCCGCTCCGTGATGTTCACCCCCAGCCTCTTCAAGGCGTTGAGGTGGATATCGATGGGCCGGAGCCCGATATCGCACCCGCCGGGATAGGCGATGACCGCGCGGTGAAAGCGCGTCAGGAGGGAGCCGAGCATAAAAACGGAAGAGCGCAATTCCTTCGTCAACGCCGAAGAAATGCGGTGCGAGCAGGCGTTTGCGCTGTCTATCGTCACGTCGCCGCCCTCAAAACGCACCTCCGCGCCGAGTTCCCGCAAGATCTGCGCCATACAGGCGACGTCGCTGATCGCCGGGGTCTCGCGGATCGTGACGCGCTGTTCCGTCAAAATCGAGGCGGCAAGAAGCGGCAGGACGGAATTTTTCGCCGATTGCACGTTTACGCTCCCGACGAGCCGCCTCCCCCCGTCCACCACAAATTTATCCATTCTGATTCTCCTTATGTATTTCGGAAAATACGGAAAAACCCGAAGGTCGGGCGCCCCGTATTTATTTGTATATCCTATGAATTTTCGCTTGCCCGTTGTGCCTCGACACCCCGTACACGATCCCCATTCCCGCCATCGTGACGATGAGCGAAGTGTTGCCCGCCGAGATGAGCGGAAGAGGCAGGCCGGTGGGCGGAATGCACCCGCTCACGACGAGCGCATTGAGGGCGCTCTGCACCGCAAAGGCAAGCATGATCCCGCAGACGAGCATGTATCCGTAAAAATTTTCGCATCGGTTGGCGATGCGGAAGCCCCGCCAAACGACGAATCCGATGACGAGAAAGAGAAGAAGCACGCCGAAAAAACCCGTCTCTTCCCCGATGACCGAAAGGATGAAATCGCTTTCGGAAAAGGGCAAAAAACGGTATTTTTGGCGGGAATGAAAGAGCCCGACGCCGAACAGTTTTCCGTTCCCGAGCGCATAGAGCGACTGGATGAGTTGATACCCCTCCTCCCGCGGCGACGCCCACGGATCCATGAAGGCCGAAAGGCGTTGGAGGCGGTACGGCTCGGCCAAAATGAGGGCGGGAACGGCAAACAGCACGGGAATACAGATGGCGGCGAGCGATTTCCACGACGCGCCGCCCAAAAAAATCATGCCGATCATGAGGGCGCCCACGCACATCGTAACGGACATGTTGGGTTCCAGCATGATGAGCACGCAGATGGAAAGCCCCGCCCCGAGCACGGGCAAAATGCCCGAAAAACGGCGCATTCTTGCGGGATTTTTGGCAAAATAGCCCGCCGTAAAGAGCACAAACGCGTATTTTGCAAGTTCGGAGGGCTGTATGGTAACGGGCCCCACCCCGATCCATCGCGTCGCGCCGTAATTGCTCCGCCCCACGCCCGGGATAAAGACGAGCCCCAAAAGGACAAGGGAAACGAGGAGGGCGGAAAGGCCGGCACGGCGAAATTTTTCGTAGGAAACGAAGGAAATGCCGACCATCGCCGCAAGCCCCAATAAAAAGCCGATAAGTTGCTTTTTGAAGAAGTAGAGCGCGTCGCCGTACTGGACTTCCGCGTTATAACAACTTGCGGAATAAACGCAAACGACCCCGTACGCCGCAAGCAAGATAACAGCGGCGAGAAAGAGCAGATCGCCCTTTCCCGCCCTTTCTTTGCTCCGCAACGGGTTATTCGGCCTCTTCACGTTCCCTCCCCGCGGCGGGCAGACTCGGCCTTACTTCTTCGCGGCCCGCTTCCCTTGCGAACACGCCCATGAGTTCCGCAAAGCGGTTTCCGCGCTCCTCGTAATTCGCAAAGGCGTCGAAACTCGCCGAAGCGGGAGAAAGCAGCACGTTTTGCCCCCGCCGCGCAACGAGATAGGCGACGCGCACCGCGAGATCGAAGGGCCGACAGAGCGTGACCGCGGTGTATCCGCGGGAAAGCGCCGCGTTCAGAATGCGGAAAGCATTTTCCCCATAGATGACGGTATGTACGACGCCAGACGTCTTGATCGCCTCAAAGAGCGGTTCATAGGAATATCCCTTATCCTTGCCGCCGACGAGTAGCACGCTCTCCCCGCGCACGCTACCGATGGCCTTGATCGCCGAATCGACGTTGGTCGCTTTGGAATCGTCGATGAAGGAAATGCCGTTCACCTCGCCCACCCTTTCGAGGCGGTGCTTGACGCCGCGGAAGGTTTTGAGCGCGGCGGCGATGAACGCGTTCCCCACCCCCATCAACTTGGCCGCGGCGATGGCGGCCAGGGCGTTGGCGCGGTTGTGGTCGCCGTCGAGCGGAAACTCGTCCGCCGACATGATGCGCTCATCGAAGAACCAGAACGCGTTATCGGAAAGATAGGCGCCGTCCACCCTTTCGCGCAGGGAAAACCATACCGTCGTCGCCTTCGTCTTTTCGTCGAAAGCGCGCACGATGGGATCATCGTAGTTGAGCACGGCAAATTCGCTCTCCGAAGAATTCTTCAAAATGCGCGATTTGAGATAAATGTAGTTCTCCATGTTGTAGTGACGGTTGAGATGATCCTCCGTCACATTGAGCACGACGGCGACATGCGGCCGCAACGAATAGAGCGTTTCGAGTTGGAACGAAGAAATTTCGGCGACGGCGATGCCGTCCTCCCCGAGTTCTTTCAAACAGGCGGTGATTGGCTTTCCCACATTCCCGCAGGCCACGGCGTTCTTCCCCGCCGCTTTGAAGATGCATTCGAGCATGGTGACCGTCGTCGTCTTTCCGTTCGTGCCCGTGACCGCCACGACGGGACAGCGCAGAGCAAGCGCGCCGAGTTCGGACTCCCCCACGATCTTCTTTCCGGCCCGCTTGAAGGAGACGGGCAAAGCGTGGTCCACGGGGATGCCGGGCGAGAGCACGAGGATATCGCACCGCTCCGCTCGCTCGTTGAGTTCGTCCTTTTTGACGGGGATGCAACCGATTTTGGAGAGTCTTTCGACGGCCGCGCGGACGGTTTCGTCGTCCACGTCGTCATAGACGTACACTTTGGCGCCCTGCGAAATCAGGTACTCGCTCGCCGCGATGCCCGAACGCGACAGCCCCGCCACGAGAAACGTTTGTCTTGTAAACAGCATATCTCACTCCTTTTCCCCACGGGTTGTCCCGCCGGGGATTCAGACAAACGGAATGAGAAGGGTGAGCCCGAGCACCAGCGTCGCGGCGGAATACACGTAAGCGATCTTTGCCTCGGTATATCCCTTTTCCTGCAAATGATGGTGCACGGGCGCCATCAGAAAGATCCGTTTGCCCGTTTTTTTATAGTATATTACTTGCAGGATGACGGATATGCTTGAAAGAACGAATGTCGCGCCGAGAACGGGCACGGCGAGTGCGTTTCCCGAAAAGAGCGCGGCGGAAGCGGCAAACCCGCCGAGGGAGAGCGAGCCCGTATCCCCCATAAAGACGCTCGCCTTGTTCACGTTAAAAAGGAGAAAGGCGCACAGCGCGCCGACGAGGGCGATGCAGAGAGCCGCGAGCGCCGGGGCTTCTCCCTGCAACAGGAGAAGCGCGGCAAGCACGGCGAAAAAAACCGCGCTCACCGAACCCGCAAGCCCGTCGAGCCCGTCGGTCAGGTTTACGCTGTTCACCGTGGCGACAAAAACGAGGACGCCGAGCGGCAACATGCCCCATCCGATGTCGTACGCCGCATGCGAATAGGGCATTTTGAGGACGGTAAGCCCGTTGAGACAGCAATAAATACCCGCCATCACCGCGACGGCGAGTTGGAAAACAATTTTTTGGTACGGGCGGAGGCCGAGATTCTTTCCGCGCAATTTTTTGAGTAGATCGTCGAGAAAGCCGACGGCAAGATAGGCGATCCCAACCGCGAGCGCGACCGCAAACGCTTTGGTCTTTTCCGCAAAGATCGCCGCGGAAAGCACGGCGGCAAGCACAAAAGCAAGGCCGCCCATCGTGGGCGTCCCGCTCTTATTTTGATGTTCTTTGACGTACGACAGAATATTCTGCCTCGCGCCGAGTTTTTTCAGGATCGGAATGAGTACGAGAAGAAGCGCGGCGCAAAGCGCAAACGAAAGGAGAAAGCAAAAGAGAAGATCACGCATCACGGCCCCCGATGAAAGATTCAATCACATCTTTGTCATCGTAGGCGTATTTTATTCCCATGATCTCCTGCGTCGTCTCCCCGCCCTTGCCCGCAACGAGCAGGATATCCCCCTCCTCCAAGAGATCGAGCGCGTACCCGATGGCCTTTTCCCTCTCCTCGATCGCTGTAAAATGGGTGCCGACCTCCGAAAAGCCCGCCGCGATCTCCGAAATGATCGCGCAGGGATCCTCGTAGCGGGGATTGTCCGAAGTGATCACGGTAAAATCGCTGTCCTCCGCCGCGATCCTGCCCATCAAGGGACGCTTTTCCCGGTCTCTGTTTCCGCCGCACCCGAAGAGGAGCACGAGTTTTCCGATGCAAAATTCGCGGAGCGCGGCGAGCGACTTTTTGAGCCCGTCGGGCGTATGGGCGAAATCCACAAAAATATCGGCCCCGCGGTAACGGCCCACCCTCTCCAATCTGCCGCTGACCGTCGTGCGGGAGAGCCCGCGCGCGATCGCATCGGCGGAGATCCCCAGCCGGTGCGCCGCCGTGGCCGCCGCAAGCGCGTTGTAAATATTGTGTCGGCCCGCCATTTTCAGGCGCGCTTCACAAAGTTCGTCTTCGAGATTGAAAAGCACGCGCGATCCCGCCGCGCTCTCCTCTTCGGACAGGGCAAAGCAGTCGGCGGGCATTTCCAGCCCGTACGAGACGGAGGTGCGGGTACGGCCCGCAAGTTCGGAAAAAAAGGCGTCGTCGGCGTTGAGCACGGCGAGGCGGCAGCGCGCATCCGTAAACAGCGAACGCTTCACATCGCCGTACGCTTTCATGTCGCCGAAAAAGTCGAGGTGATCCTGCGTCAAATTGGTAAAAATAGCCGCGTCGTAGACGATGGGCGCCTCTTTTTTGAGCGCCAGAGCGTGCGCAGAGACCTCCATTGCCACGTGGGTGACCCCCGCCTTGTCCATCTCGGAAAGGAGGGAAAAGAGGTCCACGGGATCGGGCGTCGTGAGCGCGGGATCCACAATAACGGAGGCATAGCGCGCGCCGAGCGTTCCGATGACGCCCGCACGCTTGCCCGCCGCGGTGAAAATTTCAAAGAGCATCGAGGCGACCGTCGTCTTTCCGTTCGTGCCCGTCACCCCGGCCAACGTCAGTTTGCGCTCGGGGTGCCCGTAAAAGGCGGCCGCGATCTGCGACATGGCGAGCCGCGCGTCCTTTACGATGAGCCGCGGAACTTCCACGTCGACCTCATGCTCGCAGACGACTGCGGCGGCCCCGCGAGCCTCGGCGTCCTCCGCATACGAATGGGAATCGGCGTGCGTGCCTTTGAAACAGAGAAAGAGGTCCCCCTCTCCCGCGACGCGGCTATCCGTGCAAAGCCCCGTGATCTCCGCGTTTCCTCCGCAAAGTACTCCACCCGTCTCTTTTGCAAGCGCTTCGAGTTTCATATTATGCCTCCGCCCTTTCGATTTTCATGATGTCGATGATCCCCTGAAAGATCTCCGCCGCGCAGGGAGCGGCGACCGTACTTCCGTAATACGAGCCCTGCGGTTCGTCCACGATGACGAGCGCGAGATACTTGGGCGCGTTTGCGGGGAAATATCCCACGAACGAGGAGATATATTTGCCCTGCGCGATGTGCCCGTCCTCGTATTTTTGCGCCGTGCCCGTTTTGCCCGCCACGCGATACCCTTCGAGATATGCCTTCTTGCCGCTTCCGTCCCGCACAACGCCTTCGAGCATCGAGGAAAGGATGGAAGAAGTTTGTTCGCTCACCGTCCGTCCGAGCAATTTCGGCTTGATTTGGAAGCGGGTTATGCCGTCCGCGGAGTAAATTTCCCGAACGAGACGGGGCGCATAGTAATAACCTCCGTTTACCGCGGCCGCGGCCGCGCAGGCAAGTTGTAAAGGGGTGACGGCCACCGTCTGCCCGAAGCCGATGCGCGCAAGGTCGCCGTTTTTGACCGTGCTTTCGGGCAAGAGCATGCCGATGGATTCCCCCGAAAAATCGATGCCCGTCGCCTGTCCGAAGCGGAAGGCCTTCAAATAATCGTAAAAGGTATCTTTTCCGAGCGCGAGCGCGATATCCACAAAACATGGGTTGCAACTGTTGTTCAGCGCTTCGGCGAGGGTCTGGTTGGCGTGTTTGCCGTTTTTATGGTCGCTCCAACAGCGGATGGCGGAGCCGTCCACCGTGCGCGTCCGCGACGACGAAAACACATAATTCAGCGGAAGGGCCGCGGAGTTGCCCCGCAGTCCCTCTTCGATATTCGCCGCCGCGGTCACGATCTTGAAGGTAGACCCCGGTTCATAGATATCCGAAACGAGGCTGTTTCGGGAGAGTGCGTTGAGCGAGGCGATGTCGTCGCGGGGAATATCGTTCAAATCATACGACGGCAAATTGACCATAGCGAGCACGGAGAAATCGGAGGGATCGAGCACGATCGCGCGGGCCGCTTTCGCCCCGGACGACGCCAAAACGCGGGCCATCGTCTCCTCGGCCAGCGCCTGGACCCGATAATCAACGGTGAGCCGCACGTTGAGCCCGTCGGTCGCGGGCACATAGGCCGCCACCGCCCCTTCCAGATCGACGCCGACGAGGTCGGTCTCCGATAAAACTTCCCCGTTTTTGCCCGCGAGATAACTGTCGTATCCCCTTTCGATTCCCGTCGTGCCCGAGCCGTCGTAGGAAGTAAAGCCGATGACCTGCGAGGCAAGGGCGCCGTGAGGATAGTAGCGGGCGTCGTCCTGCGCGAAGTAGATGCCGCCGAGATCGTGCGCTTCGATGGAAAGCACCACTTCTTTGGCCGTGCGGCGGGCGACGGTGACTTCGGACCTCCCCTTTTCGGTCAATTTTTCATAGATATTTTCATACGGAACGCCGAGCGCTTCGGCAAGGAGCGCCGCGCTCTTTTCGGCGTCGGACACCGCATTGGCGCGCGCATAGATGCTGTACGCCGTGCGGTTATCGGCAAGCACTTCCCCGTTGCGGTCCACCACCTTTCCGCGGCCCGCCACAACGGGGATCTCCCGTGTCCACTGGTCCACCGCGCGGAGATTGAGGTCGTCCTCCCAAATCGCCTGGATATAGAAAAAACGGCCGAGAAAAAGACAAAAAAGAAAGGTTATCGCCATCAATACGGCAAATAACCTCTTTCGTAGGACAGATAGTGAAAAATCCGTCTTTTTGATTTTGTTTCCCTCCGATGCCCCGCTTAGCCGCGGACCATGTTATTTTTCGCCGCCCATTCGGCGATGCTGTCGGGGGTAGTCAGGTCGGCGATCTGGTCCTGAACGCTCTGCGTGGAGCGCGTAAGTTCGTCGAGTTGCGATTGTTTCCTCAAAATATCCTCGTCGATGGAGCGAATGATGCCCGAGTTGATGCAGATGAGCGCAATGGCAAGGATGATGGTCGCGACCACGGCGATGAGCGCCACCTTCATGCGGGTGGAGAGCGCGGGGCGCGCCACTTCCTCGGCTACGGCCTCGCCTTCCTCCATCTTCGCCGCGGGACGGCGGAGCGTGTCCATCGTGCGGCGGGTGGGAACGGCGTCGTCCTCCTCGGCGGCAACGGGCGCGGGCGTAGCGGTCATGACGCGCGCTTCCGCAACGGACCGGGCGGGTGCGGGAGCCGCGGCGACTTGTACGGGCGTCTCCAATTTTCCGTCCTTGAACACATAGCCTTCAAAGAGGTCGGGCTTGCCCACGGGCGTTTCTACGGGGGAATATTGCGCGATGCGCGCGGCCGCAACGGAGGGTTCCGCCGTTTCGGGTTCCAACACCGCTACGTTGTCCGACACGGGATCCCCGTCGCGTGCGGAATTGTAATCCTGCACGTTGTCGAAGCGGAGCCTGCGGAAATTATCCGCAATTCTGTTGGCATGCGCCTCCTCCGCGGGAGAGATAAATTGATCTTTGAGCGACGGACGTACTTGGGTGGCGGGTCGTTCGAGAACGGTTGTGTTGGACATACTATATCACCCCTCTTTATTGGTATTCGACGGATCGCGCGTTCATTCTACGATTTTTTCCGCGATTCGCAGTTTTGCGCTTTTACTGCGCGGGTTGGCTTCCAGTTCTTCTTCGCTCGCAGTGAGCGGTTTTTTTGTGATGAGTTCTATTTCTTTCTTCTTCCCGCATACGCATACGGGGAGAGTCTTGGGGCATTCGCAATCGGATGAGAGATCGCGGAACACCTGCTTTACGATCCTGTCCTCCAAAGAATGGAAGGTGAGGATGCACGCTCTTCCGCCCTTTTTCAGCCTTCCGACGAGCCCTCTGATGCACTCTTCGAGGCCGTCCAGTTCGCCGTTGACCTCAATGCGGATCGCCTGAAAGGTCTTTCTCGCGCAAGCGGCGGAACGGAATTTCGGAGGGATCCCCTCTTCCGTGAGCATTTTCAACTCCCCACACGTCGTGATGCGCTTCTTCAAACGCGCCCTCGCGATGTTCCGTACGATGGAAGGAGCGAATTGCTCTTCTCCGTACATCCTGAGGAGCCTTACGAGCCTCTCCTCGGGGTATTCGTTTACGATCTGCTCCGCAGTAAGGGCGGAACGCCTGTCCATCCGCATATCGAGCGGCGCATCCGGGATGCGGTAGGCAAAGCCCCGTGCCGCGTCATTGATCTGGTGTGAGGAAATGCCGCAATCGATGAGCAGTCCGTCTAATTTCCTCTCTCCCAAAACTTCCGCATAGTTTTTGTAATCGGTGCGAAAGAGTTCGAATCTTCCTTTGAAGGGAGCAAGCCGCTTTGTCGCCTCCGCAATTGCTTCGTCGTCCTTATCCGTCGCGATGAGGTAGGAATCCTCCGAGGCGGAAAGGATCCCGAAGGAGTGCCCGCCTCCGCCCAAAGTCGCGTCGAAGAAGGTCCCGCCCTTTGCGGCGTTCAGTCCTTCCAGCACTTCGCGGAGCATGATGGGCTTATGATAATCACACATCTTGCGTCCGGTTCAGTTTGGCTTCCCTTTTCCTCTTATAATACACCGCATTCGCTTCGCGGATCGACATTCTGCTACGCATCTCTTCGAAGCGGTCGCGGTCCCAGATTTCGATGAAGTCGGCAAACCCGATGGTGACGACGTCCTTTTTGATCCCCGCGATCTCCCTGTAATACTTCGGAATCTTGGCGCGGCCCTGGTTGTCCACCTCGACCGGCATCGTCGAAGAGAAGATGATGCGCATGGCGTTGAAGGCTTCTTCGTCGTCGGGGTCGCAATCTTCCTCGCGGCCGATGCGCCTGTCCTTCACCGATTCGGGCATCACGGAGATACAGCCGGGCGAATACTCGACGAAAAACAGCGGTTCGCCCTCGGGGAAAGCCGCAAGGTACATCGCCGGGATCCTGATTCTGTTTTTGTCGTCGATCGCGTGGTCGACTCTGCCGCCCAACATGCTCTCTTTAACCTCTTTGGCGCCTGTGCGCCTGTGATCCGCTTTTGAATGTATTATAGCATAGGTTTTTCCCCCTGTCAACCACGTTTGCCCACTTTTTTGCCATTTTTGCAAAAAAATTTTTCTAAAAAATTGAACAAACGTTCGAATTGTAGACCGCTTCGTTCATTTTTCCCGTTTTTCCGAAAAAAATCGCCCTCCCCTCCCCGATTTTTTGACAACTTTCGACGGGGTCACTTGGGGTCAAAGGTGGTATTGAGTGGTTACTCGGCCCTAATTTCAATATATTTAATAAGTGCCGAGCCGTCCCATCGCACCCGTCGAACACCTCGCACCCATAGAACGCCGCGATCTCCCGCCGACAGAAGGAATAATGAGTACAGCCGAGCACAACGCCCTCGGGCTTCGCGGGCGGCAAATGCTCGGATAGCGAAAAGCGCTCGCCGCGGGTCAAGCGGGCCTCGATCGCCCCCGCGAGAAAGGGCGCGGCGCAAACGGTGATGCGGCGGCCGGGAAAGCGGTTTACCAAAGTGCGGAGGCGTTCGCTCTCCGCCGTGCGCGGGGTCGCGAGGATGAGGATCTCATTATACTTTTCCGCGGCGGGCTTTACGGCGGGCTCCATGCCGAGCACGGGGAAGGAGTAGCGCTCCCGCATCGCCTCGGCGCACACCGCCGTCGCCGTGTTGCAGGCGAGCACGGCGGCATGTACGCCGCACGCCGCAAGGGCGTCCATCCCCTCTACAACGAATCTTTCTATCTCCTCTGCGGGACGGCTCCCGTAGGGAGCGCGGCCGTTGTCCCCGTAATAAAAAAAGGTCGCCGCGGGAAGCGCGCGGCGGCAGGCGGCCAGCACGTTGAGCCCGCCCACGCCGCTGTCAAACAGGCCTACTTTGACGTCTTTTTCCTCCATAACTCCCCTTTCGCCCGCAAAATTTCGGAAAATTTTTGCGCTACGGCATAAAAAACAGTTTACAAGCACTGCATTTTATGCTAAAATAGCAAAGGTTATTAAGATTAAGGAGTATATCTACCGTGCCCAACATCAAATCCGCTAAAAAACGCGTTCTCGTCACCGAAAAGAAGACCGAAGAGAACAAGGCGATCAAATCCGCTTTGAAGACCCAGATCAAGAAATTCCTCGCCGCCGTCAACGCAGGCGACAAAGCACAGGCGACCGCCCTCTACCCCGCCACCGTATCCGCGATCGATTCCGCGGTGAGCAAGGGCATCTTGCACAAGAACAACGCCGCCAACAAAAAGTCCAAACTCGCCAAAAAACTTGCCGCGATGGCCGAATAACAAGCAAAAACGCACGGCGCCCGCACCGCGGGCGCTTTTTTCGTGTCCCCTATCCGCCCAAATCGCACAATTTCCTCAAAATTTCGTTCCGGATCCGCCGCAAAATGCGCGGCGGGTTCTTTTTTTGCTATTTTCTCACATTTTTCGCTCTTTCCGCCATTTCACGGAAATCCCGTTGACATTATACATTATATATTATATACTTTCCGCGTTCTTCGTTTATTTTTATTAAACTTTGCGTTTAATTTTGCGAGAGTTTCGTAAAAAAAGGCAAAAAGTTTATAAATACTAAACAGGAACGGGAGGAAACATGGAACTCGGTGCCAAAATCAGAGAAATGCGTCTCCAAAAAAATCTGACGCAGGAGGAACTCGCCGACCGGTGCGAACTCACGAAGGGCTACATTTCGCAACTCGAAAACGACCTGACCAGCCCCTCCATCGCAACGCTCTGCGATCTTCTCAACGCGCTCGGAAGCAGTCTTTCCGACTTTTTTCATGAGGATGCGGAGGAAAAGATCGTCTTTTCCGAGGCGGAATACATCGAAAAGTTGTCGGAGGGCATGCTCTTGAAGTGGGTCATCCCGAACGCGCAGAAAAACATGATGGAGCCCGTCTTGGTCGAACTCGAAGGCGGCGCCTCCACGCAGACCGACTTCCCCCACGAAGGAGAAGAATTCGGCTATGTGCTCGAAGGTAAGATCGCCGTCGTGACGGGAGGCAAGAGTTATCCCGCCAAAAAGGGAGAAAGTTTTTACTTTACGGCGGGCAAGGAACACTGCATCGTCAACAAGGGCAAGGGGAAAGCGAAATTCATCTGGATCTCCACGCCCCCCAATTTTTAAGAAAACAAAAGGAGAAAAGGTATGGCGGAACACATCATCGAACTTCAAGACGTCACCAAATACTACGGAGACAATCTCGTTATCGACCACGTCAGTTTTTACGTCAACAAGGGCGAGTTTATCACCTTTCTCGGGCCCTCGGGATGCGGCAAAACGACGACGCTCCGCATGATCGCGGGCTTCGATCTTCCCACCAGCGGAAAAATTCTGTTGAACGGCAAGGATATTTCCCTTCTGCCGCCCAACAAGCGGCCCGTCAACACCGTTTTCCAGCGCTATGCCCTTTTCCCCCACCTCAACGTCTATGAAAACGTGGCGTTCGGCTTAAAGTGCAAAAAGGTCGTCAACACCTACCGCAACGGGAAGGGCGAGGAGTACACCAAAAAAGAAAAACTCTCCAAAAAGGAGATCGAGGAGAAGGTGAAAAAGGCGCTCGCCCTCGTAGATCTCGAAGGGTTTGAAAAGCGTTCGGTCACCACCCTTTCGGGCGGCCAGCAACAGCGCGTCGCCATTGCCCGCGCCGTCGTGAACGAGCCGGAGATCCTCCTTTTGGACGAGCCCCTCGGCGCGCTCGACCTCAAAATGCGCAAGGAAATGCAGATCGAACTCAAAGAGATGCACAAGCGTCTCGGCATCACCTTCATCTACGTCACCCACGATCAGGAGGAGGCGCTCACGATGTCGGATACCATCGTCGTCATGTCGGACGGCGTTGTCCAGCAGATCGGCACTCCCACCGGCATCTACAACGAGCCCGCCAACACCTTCGTCGCCGACTTCATCGGCGAAAGCAACATCTTCAACGGCACCGTCGTGGGCAAACACAAAGTAAAATTCTGCGGCAAGACCTTCACGTGCGTGGACGATTTCGAAGAAGGCGAGCCCGCCGACGTCGTCGTGCGCCCCGAGGACGTGCAGATGACCTCCCCCGGGCAGGGCATGCTAAAAGGCGAAGTCATCTCCGTCGTATTCAAGGGCATCCACTACGAGATCACGGTGCAGGTCGGCAAATTCGAAGTCGTCGTCCAGAGCACGGAGAGCCGCACCGTCGGCGAGACCATCGGGCTCAACGTCGCGCCCGACGGCATCCACCTCATGAAGCCCAAATATACGACCAACATCTTCGACGGCGTCATCAACAAGGCCAACAAGGTGGAATTCGCGGGCGGCGAATTCGATTGCGACGTCACCCAACTCTACCCCGGCAGCCACATCGACGAGGAGGACTACCTCATCACCGCTTCGGGCGAAAAACTCGATCTCACGGGCGCCGAAGTCAAGGTGGAGGTCGGGCTCTACGATATCTCCATCAGCGACGACGAGGACGCGGGCGGCACGACGGGCCACATCATTTCCATCATCTATAAGGGCGACCACTACCGCGTCATCGTGCGTACGGGCGACAGCGACGAGGACGAAGATTTCGTCTTTGCCACGGAAGATCTCTGGAACGAGAACGACTACGTCTCCGTCATCATCCCGCGGGATAAGATCAAACTCACCCTCAAAAATACGGAGGAAAAGAAGAGATGAAAGTCCCCCGTTTCTCCCGCAAGACGCTGTGCATCCCCTACGCCGTCTTTTTGGTATTCTTTGTGATCGTTCCGATGCTCGTCATCCTCGTCTATGCCTTCACCGATCGTAACATGCACTTTTCCTTCGGAAATTTCGTCAAATTCTTCTCCGACCCCACCAAACTCTCGACCATCGCCTACTCCATCGTCATCGCGCTCATCACAACGGTCGTCTGCCTTCTCATCGCCTATCCCATCGCTTACATCCTCGCGCGGAGCAAAATGAAGAAAAAATACGTCGTTCTGATGCTCTTCGTCCTCCCTATGTGGATCAACTTCGTGCTCCGCGTCAACGCCATCCGCGAACTTTTCAACTGGATCGGGCTCCTCGGCGAGGCCAACTACTTCAACACCGTGTTCGGCATGGTGTACGACTTTCTGCCCTTCATGATCCTGCCCCTCTATACGACGCTCATGAAGATCGACAACAGCCTCTATGAAGCGAGCGCCGACCTCGGCGGGAACGCATTCACGGCCTTCACGCGCATCACCCTCCCCCTCTCCGTCCCCGGCATCGTGAGCGGCGTCACAATGGTATTCCTTCCCTCCATGACGAACTACGTCGTCTCCGATATGCTCGGCAATTCGATGGTGACCATCATCGGCAAATTCATCTACGAATACTTCGGAAGCGATTGGCACATGGGCTCGATGGTCGCCCTCGTCCTTCTCATCGTCGTGTTCGTCTCCACCTTCCTCACGGGCGGCTTCAAGTCCGAAGAAAATGTACGGGGGGCAAATCTATGAAAAAGCAACTCGTCGTCAAGTGTTTCAAGGCGGCCTTCGTCGGGCTCATCCTTCTCCTGCTCTACGCCCCCATCTTGCTCCTTGCCGTCTATTCCTTCCTCTCCACCGATCTCATCGGCACGGCGGGCTCCTTTTCCTTCGAGCACTATACCAAACTGTTCGGCGACCCCGTCATCCTGCAAATGATCGGCAATACCCTCCTTCTCGCCTTTCTCGCCGCCCTCCTCTCCACCGTCTTGGGAACGCTCGGCGCGCTCGGCATGTTCTATTGCAAGAAGAGGGTCAAGGCGCTCATCCACGGCGCGTCGCAGATCCCCGTCATCAATGCGGAGATCGTCACCGCCCTCGCCCTCGCCATCACCTTTGTGGCGGTCGGCGTCGGAAAATCCTACTTCACCATGCTCATCGGGCATGCGGTCATCTGCACCCCCTTCGTCGTGCTCTCCGTCATGCCGAAGTTGAAGCAGATGGATAATTCCCTCTACGAAGCGGCGCTCGACTTGGGCGCGAGTCCCTTCAAGGCGCTCTGGAAGGTCGTCCTGCCCCAGATCGTCCCCGGCGTCATCTCGGGCTTCATGCTCGCCGTCACCCTCTCCCTCGACGACTACATCGTCACCGTCTACACCCGCCCCAACGGCTTCGAGACCATCTCCACCTACGTGTTCAACGCCACGATGCGCGGCAACGCCCACACGGCGGAGACCCTCTCCTCCTTCTGGGCGCTCACCACCATCATCTTCCTCGTCATCGTGCTCATCGTCGTGCTCATCAATCTCCCGGCGATCCGCAAAAAGGAGGGAAAACAATGAAAAAACGGGTTTTGAGCGTACTCATTGCAGGGGCGATGCTCCTTCCCACCCTCGCCCTTCTCGGCGGTTGCGGAGGAAAGCAGGCCGACGTCGTCCTCAAAGTGTACAGTTGGGCGGAGTACATCGACGAAGGGGGCGAAGGCTCCTACCTCTACGATCTCCTCGCGGAGGAGGGCGAAGAGCCGTCCGAAGAGGACGCGCCCCCCATCCTCGACGACTTCGAGAATTGGTACGAGGAGACGTACGGCGAAAGCGTGCGCGTGGACTACGCGACCTTCGGCACCAACGAGGATATGTACAACGAGATCGTCTTGGGCAACGAATACGACCTTCTCTGCCCCTCCGATTACATGATCATGAAACTCGCCGCCGAGGACCGCATCGAGCCCTACGACCCCTCCTTCTTCGACGAGAGCGACCCCAACAACTATTACGTGCGCAACGTCTCCCCCTTTATCGCGGATACGTTTGAAAACGGCACGGTCACCGTCACGCGGGAGGAGGAGACGGAGACGCACAGTTGGAGCGAATACGCCGCGGGCTATATGTGGGGCACGACGGGCTTCGTGTACAATCCCGGGCACGTGGAGCGGGCCGACCTCGAAGAACTCGGCTGGCAGACCTTCACGAGCGGCCGATATACCAACAAAATCACGGCGAAGGACAACGTGCGCGATACCTACTTTGCCGCCCTCGGGCTCACCTACGAGGAGGAACTTCTCGCCCTTGCCGAAAACAAAGACGAGGCCTACAACCAAAAACTCACCGACATCTTCAACCGCACGGCGGAGGAATACACCGACGCCGTGGGCGATTCCCTCCTCTCGATGAAGGCGAACATCTACGGCTTCGAAACGGATACGGGCAAAGCGGATATGGTGAGCGGCAAAATTTGGCTCAACTACGCGTGGAGCGGCGACGCCGTCTACGCCCTCGACGAGGCCGAGGGGGACGGCCTTCTCCTCGAATATTTCGTCCCCGGATCGGGCTCCAATCTCTGGTTCGACGGCTGGGTGCTCACGAAGGGTGTGGAGGAGCGCGGCACAAAAAAAGCGGCGCAGGCCTTCGTCAACTACATGTCCATGCCCGAAAGCGCCAAGCGCAACAGTTATTACATCGGCTACACCTCGGTCATCGCGGGCGAGGAGATGCTCGACTACGCCAAATATCTCTATGAGGACGAGGAGGCGGAGGACGCCGCGGAATACGATCTCTCCTACTTCTTCGGCGAGGACGTTGCGGATCCCGTCATCGTCGCGGGCGAGGACCAGCGCACGCGCCGCCAACTCTTCGCGCAGTTCCCTCCCGAGGAGGTCATGGAGCGTTGCGCCGTCATGAATTACTTCGACGCCGATACGAGCGAGCGCATCAACGAACTCTGGTCGCACGTCAAGGCGGAGAGCCTCGATGCGTGGGCGATCGCCGTTCTGTGCGTTTCCGCCGCGGCCATCGTCGCCTTCGTCCTGTTCGTAAAATTCGGCAACAAGATCGACTTCTTCCGCCGCAAGCCCAAAAAGGGCTACTCCCTCGTCCGACAAGAGCAGATGAAATAAAAAAATCTCGCCAAACGGCGAGATTTTTTTATTTCCCGACTCCGATAAGTTGGAGCGGCGTACCGCCCGCCGACACATCGAGTTGCACCCGCATCCCCTTTATCGCCATGCGCGCCTTGATCTCCGCGCCGTCCGCAAGGGAGCGGAGGGTGCACACGCGGATGTTCTGTGCGCCGAGTTCGTCCTCCACATTGCCGTCCACGTAGAGCCGTACGCTCCGCGCGGCGATCTCAAAGACGATCTCGTGCCCCTGCCAGCGGTAGAGATATTTTTTGCGGATCCGCTTGATCCACACGATTTCGAAGATCACAAAACCGATCAACACGGCGCATAAAACGATCCCCACGATCATCGAAACCATAACGTCATCATTCATCTTTTTTCTCCCCCTTTCTCTTTTTCACGCACTCCGTAAGCAAAAATTCGATCTGGCCGTTGAGCGAACGGAATTCCTCATCCGACCATCGCATGAGTTCCGCGTACAAAGTCGGCGAAAGCCGAAGCGGCACTTGTTTTTTGATCTTATCCGTTTCTTTCATTCCCTTTCTCCCCGAATCGATTCCCGCAAACAAACTTCCGTCGGACGCACTTTTTTGCGATATACGGCATACATCACGATCCAAACCAAAAGTGATACGAGCGCAGTTGGCACAAGAAGTGCACAGACGCAACTTCCGATCGCCGCGAACAAATTTACTTCTGCGGCCGACACAAACCACACAATGCCGAGGGCGATCCCCGCCGTGGCCGCCGCGCCGAGAAAACTTGCAAACATGATGTTCCCCGCCCGTTGCAGGCGCAACCACGCCCTCTGCAACCGCCAACGGAGCGCATCCGCCTCCCCCTCGCCGAACTTTCCTTCGTTCCTTTGAAATATCTCCCGTTTGCGGCGTTCGAGGGGAAAGACGATCGCAAAATAGACTACGGTCAAAACGAGCATCAAAAGGAATGCAACGGTCATCGCTATATTAAAGTTTTCTTCTGCGGCCGCGATGATCGAAAAAGTAAGGATCATCGTAAGTCCCAGCAGAAACCCGTATAAAAATCCCGGCCAAGCGGATTTTCGGGTCACCGCGCGAAAATCGCGGCGCTCCGTCTCCTCCTTCAAGAAGAGCAGAACGGGCACGGGAACGGCGGAATAGGCGCGCGCGTTCTCCCCCTCTTTTGCGATCTTCACCTCGTCGTAGCCGAGTTTTTCCCGCTTGATCGTATCGATCTCCTCCTCCCCCTCTTCATAGAGCGCGGTGCGTAGCCGAAGGTCGGAAGCCGTCTGCAAGACAAAGGATGCGATGAGGAGCGCCGTCGCCGTAAAACAGGAGATAACGAGAACGAAGGACGGCACGGCGAGATAGGACGAAATAACAACCGAAACCGCTAAACCCGCATAGGCAAGCGCCTTGCAAAGGGGCGCGAGGATCCGCCGCACATCCCGCCGCGCGGACGCCTTTTTCCATGCGTGATAGAGACGGCGGTAGAGCGCCCGTTCCCCGCCCCGCAGTTCCGCTTCGTTGGCGGCATTCTGCACTTCCGTAAGGGCCCGTTCGCAGAGCGTCTGCACATAGACAAGCACGACGGACGCAAATTCAAAGACCAAGCCTACGACGGAAAACGCCGAATTGAGCGCGGGATATTCCCCGCCGAGCAGAACGATGAGCAAGGGCACGAGCATGACGGCGGCGCCGATCGCGGCAAAAATGCGGACAAAACGGCGAAACTTAATTCTGCTTTGCGCCCGTTCTCCCGTGAGAAACAGATCGTAAAATTCGTCCATGCTCCCTCCTTATTTTCCGAACATGATGCGCTCGTCCGATAGCATCATGGTCATCACGAACACGAAAACGGCGGTAAGCGCAAGGTTGACGCCCACGCTCACAAGCGACTGCCACACGGGGAGCGCACCCGCAAGCAGACCCTGCATGGCGACGACGGCGTTCAGAACGGGTATGGCCACCGTCCAGTTCCCGAGTGCGGGCACAAATACCGCAACAAGCGTCAGCACGAGGGAAAGGATCATGAGCATTCCCGTGTAGGCGGAGGCCTCCTTCACCGATTTCGAGTAGGCGGAAACGACGGCGATGAGGCTCACGATGAGCGGCACAACGCTCATGATGAGCAAAAGGATGAGGAAGTAATTCCAAAAGCCGTACGTCCCCAGCATGTTGAGCGAAAGTCCCATGAATTTCGGCATGGAGAGCGCCGTCCCGAGGAAACTCGAAAGCGCCCCGAGCATGGAGATGCATGCAAGCGGAAAAATTTTTCCGAGGGCGATGTGCGAACGCTTTGCGGAAGTCACAAGAACGGTCGCAAGCGTTCCCCTCTCCTTTTCTCCCGCCACCGATTCGAGGGTCACTGACATGCACGCCGAAAAGACGAAAACCACAATGAGAAGGGGCAATATATTGCACAAAACTTGCATCCCGAGCGCTTCCGCGCCCGTCACGCTCTCCGCGGTCACGGTAAACCGCATGCCGTAGATGTTCAAAACCGCGGCGGCCAGCGAATAGAACGCCGTACTTGTCTCGTCGGAAGCGTCGTAGACGATATCGACGTGACCCGCGGGCGACGCATCGAAGTTTTCGCTGAACACGAGAAGGGCGGACGCCTTGCCGTCGCGCACTTCTTCGCGTGCGGCGCTTGCGTCGTCGGTATAGAGCCACTCCACGCCGTCCCCGTTCTCCTTCGCCGCGTCCGCAATCGCCTCGGCCGCGGCGGAATCGCCCACGAGGTACACCCTGTATTGCCGCGCCTCCTCTTCGCGGTTGAATTCTTCCCCAAGCACACTGTACAAAAGAAAGATGACGATTCCGGGAAGGAGCATTGTAACGATCAGGCGCGGATCGTGAAAAAAGCGATAAAATTCCTTCTTTATCAGGGCGAGAAACTTCATAACGTCCCTCCTTTGCCCTCATAGAGCGCGAAAAACGTCCGCTCCAAATCGCCCTGCGCAACCGTTTCGAGCGCGCCCTCTGCGGCAAGTTTTCCGTTCAGAAGAATGCCTACCCTGTCGCACAATTTCTCCACGAGGGAAAAGATGTGCGTGGAGAGGATGATGCTCTTGCCCATGCGGCGCAGTTCCTCCAAAAAATCGGTCACCGTCTTGGCGGTAATCACGTCCAGCCCGTTCGTCGGCTCGTCGAAAATGACGATTTCGGGATCGTGCACGATGGAGATGACGAGCGAGACCTTTTGCAACATGCCCGTTGAAAGATTTTTTACCTGCACCCCGGCAAATTGATCGATGCCGAAGCGGGAAAAGAGTTCCCTCTTGCGCGCGGCAAGCGCCGCCTTTTCCACGCCGTGCATCGCGCCGAAAAAGTCAAAGAGATAGTCGGGCGTGAAGAAGCCCTCCAATTTCAGATCGCTCGTCATAAACCCGATGACGTCCCGCACGCGTTGCGGCTCCTTCACAATGGAATGTCCGCACAAAAATGCGTCGCCCGCATCGGGACGGATGAGAGTGGAAAGCATGCGGAGCGTCGTCGTCTTGCCCGCGCCGTTTGGGCCCAAAAGGCCGTAAATTTCCCCGCGATAGGCAGAAAACGTGAGGCCGTCCACGGCCACGCGCCGCCTTTCGCCCGTGCGCTCGATCTTCTGCTGTTTTTTGGAGAGCGTGAATGTCTTTTTGAGGTTTTCCGCTCTCACGATCTCTTCGTGTTCCTGCATCATTTTCTCACGAAAGTTTTTTCACTTCTTCGATGTTCAGCGCCCGATTTCCGAGAAGCGGCGCAATTTTTTCCCACTCATAGCGCGGAAAAAGCAAATAAAATTCCTCGCTCCCCGCAATTTCGACGGCATAAACGGGCTTTACGCAGTGCACTCCGTACTGATTGGTCCGCACCTTATAGGGCGGCTTGTTGGGCGGCGTCTCCTTGTTCCAGCCGAGAAACGCCGCGCCCTTCTTCACGCACAGCACCCGCTTGATTTTTTCGAGCGGAATGCCGAGCGCCCGCTCGACGTCGGAGAGACAGAAGAGATCGCCCTCCCGGAACGCCGCAGCTTCCGCAAGAAAATATTGCGGGGCAAAAGCCGTCGGCCGCTTATTTGCGCGCGGCTGATACGGAAAGGTAAACACATCCACCATAGCGGCGTTCTCCGGCACGCGGAGCGCCTCGTAGGACTGCGCGTTCAACTTTTTTGCCCGCTCGGAAAGATCGCGGAAGGCGGAACTCCCCTTCACGATTTTCCCCCTCCGCCATTCCAAAAGAGCGAGCACGAGCGCGATAAAAATTACTGCCGTCCCCACGCCGATGATCCACCATAGCCCGTTCGCTTCCATGTCGGCGAGGAGCGCCTCGTCGTCCGAAAGCGCGTCGAGCCCGCCGCCGAGCAAGATGCTCCCCGCGAGGAGCAGAAGATATTTCAAAAGGGAAAGCCACAGCGGAAAGGCAGAATTTTTTTCGAGCGCCGCTCCCTCCTCCGCCAAATTTTTTTGCTTCAAATGAAGGTCGCCGTCGATTTTGCGGAGGACAAATTCTTCGCCGTCGATTTTTTCGTCGGGCGAATTTACGCCGTAACCGAGCAAATTTTTCATTTTGATCTTACGATAAGCCATCGGCACGGCTGTGCAAAGCGCCGCGGCGCGGCGCTTTGCACAGCCGCGCCAATGGCTTTGTCACTCTCCGCCGCGTTCCGCTTGCGCTTCACGCTCCTTTCATTGTAATGATAACACGCTTTCCGGCGGGCGCGGCGGGTACATGACAACCTTTTTGCAAATTCCGCGAAAAAATTTTTTTCCGCCCCTTTTCAGTAGATGCTCCCCGTGCCGACGACAGGCTGGGCGTCGCGGTTGCCGCAGAGGACGACAAGGAGGTTTGAAACCATCTGCGCCTTCCTTTCGTCGTCGAGTTCGACGACGTTCTCCTCCGAGAGTTTGTTGAGCGCCATCTCCACCATAGAGACCGCCCCTTCCACGATCTTCTGCCGCGCCGCGATGATGGCGGAGGCCTGCTGGCGTTGGAGCATCGCCGCCGCGATCTCGGGCGCATAGGCAAGGTGGGAAATGCGCGCCTCCAATACCTCGATGCCCGCGATCACCGTGCGCTGTTGCAACTCCGCCCGCAACACTTCCGCAATTTCCTGCGCACTGCCGCGAAGGGAAGTTTCGTCGCCGTTCGTGGAGACGTCGTAAGGATACTGCCGCGCGACCTGACGGATGGCGGCGTCGCACTGCGTGGAGAGATAGGCCATGTAATTTTCCACGTTGAATACGGCCTTCGCCGTGTTGGTGATGCGCCAGATGACAACGACGGAGATCTCGATGGGATTGCCCTCCTCGTCGTTGACCTTCTGCTTATCGTTGTTGAGGGTCATCGCTTTGAGCGACAACTTTCTGCCCCCCATCGAGGTGCGCGCCGGATTGACCGAAGCGCAGAAGGGATTGACCCAGAAAAAGCCCTCGCGCTTAATGGTGCCGCGGTATTTGCCGAAGAGGGTGAGGACGTAGGCCTCGTTGGGTTGCAACAGTTTGAAGCCGCTGCACAGGAATATGTTGACAAAGAGCGCGACGACGCCGACGGGCATAAAGGCGATGAAGCCCTCTTCCTCGCCCACCATCACCGCGCCGACGACGAACATGCCAATCGCACAGACAAAGAGAAAGAGCACGACGGCAAGCATCACCCAGCCGTTCCTTTCCCTTGCGGGTTTTTCCGTGATCGTATCAAACGTTTTGGTTTCCATGATATTCCTCCGAAATGTGATATCATTTTGATATCATAATGGTACCACCTTCCGACGGCGTTGTCAAGGGTTTTACGGAAAATTTTTCCGAAAACCGTACGGAAAAAGGACGGCCGAATGACCGCCCTTTTTCCTTATTATATAATGCCTACAAAAGTTTTTCCAAGATGGCCTTACAGGCGATCTTGCAGTGCTCGTAGGTGAGGCCGCCCTGAAAATAGGCGGTGTAGGGCGGGCGGACGGGCGCATCGGCGGAGAGTTCGATGCTCGCCCCCGCCACGAAGGTGCCCGCGGCCATGATGACCTTGCAATCGTACCCCGGCATGTCCCACGGCTCCAACTTCACGAAACCATCGACGGGTGAGACCTCCTGCACCGATTGGATGAAGGCCGTGAGTTCCTCCTCCGTGCGAAAGCGGATGGCGCGGGTGATATCCGCGGGCGTTTTATCGAGGGAAGGGAAATTTTCGTAACCGAGCGATTCCATGCACTTGCCGATGAGGAGAGCCCCCTTTACGGCCTGCGCGACAACGTGGGGCGCGAGGAAAAAGCCCTGAAAATAGGGCTGGTAGCCGTAGGCATTTGAGCCGATCTCCCCGCCGACGGAGGGCGCGGTGAGACGGTTTTCGCACAGGGCG
>CANQAZ010000010.1 GCA_947589555.1 uncultured Clostridia bacterium
GAGAATCCCCACCACCGCCTACGGCGGAGCCTCCCCTTTGGGAAAGGGTAGGCCTAAATAAGGCGGAGCCGTGCCACCCATTGCGGGAAAATGCTCCGCATATCGTACGGTCGCCTTTTTCCGAAAGCCACAAGGAAGGCTCCCCTTCCAACGGAAAGGGGGGCTTGGAAGAGGCGGAAAGGGAGGGCAAGTTGATGATGAACGCGCGGGGCGGCTTTTGTGTTTGGAAGAAAACAAGCAAAAAGAAAGCCGTACCGCGCAGGGAGACACGCGCGGGGCGCTTGGCTCCACCCGAAAGGGGAGCAGGGAGCGGGATAAGCACGATTTTACTTGACAGTGTGCCCTGTATATGATACGATTTTGGCTATAAATAAACTTTTGGAGGAGAAAAATGTTAAATTTATTGGCGATATCCATTTTCGGTACTGACTCCAACGCCGACAGAATGATACAGCAAACAAAAGACGCGTTAGATATTGCGCTCTACATATTTTTATTTTTGCTGATTGCGGCGGCGATTGCGGCGTTGATTACACTTACGGTATTTTTGGCGTGTCGGTGCCGCGCCAAGAAGGAACAGCAGAAGATTGAACAAAGGGCAGAGTACGAAGCAGGCCAAAAGACAGAGCAAGGGACAGAACAAAAAACGGAAAAAGGGATAGAACACGAAAATTTTTCGGATCATGAATGATAGTTGCCGCCCGCGCGAATGCGCGGGCGGCGCTGTTTTGGGGGAAAAACGGGCAAAAAGAGAGCCGTCCTTTGCAGGGGGACACGCGCGGGGCGGCAATGAATAATAACGATTGTTATATAACAAGTGTTATTATTTTGAAAACGGGCAAAACCAGTGCAAAATGGGCAAAAGGGCACAAAAAGAACGCCGTCCCAAAGGGACGGCGTTCTGCATGAGGAGAGGTCAAATGCGAGGATCTGCTTTGTAGGTGGTGTGCAGGACTTCGTGCGCCTTCTTCGAGTTGGGCGCGCCGAAGTATTCCTTGTAAAGGACGTCCATGACGGGAGAATCCGAGGAACGGCGGATGTTGTTCCCCTTGTCGCACGCGTACAGAGCGGCCGCGCGGAGTTCCTTCAAGTTTTGCGAGTTGCGGATGCTGTCCGGAAGGGTGGGCTGGCCGCCGCCGTTCACGCACCCGCCCGGGCAGGCCATGATCTCCACGAAATCGTATTTGCGCTCGCCGCTCTTGATGCCTTCGAGAATGGTCTTGGCATTTTCGAGCCCGCTGGCGACCGCGACGCGGATGGTAACGCCCGCGACATTGTAGGCGGCTTCCTTGATGGGGACGGCGCCGCGCACTTCGGGGAAGTCGATGACTTCGAACTTGCCGTCGAGCAACTGCGCCGCCACGCGGAGGGCCGCCTCCATGACGCCGCCCGTCGCGCCGAAGATGGTGCCGCCGCCCGAGCAGGCCGCGAACGGATCGTCGAACGCTTCGTCGGGCAGGGAATCGAACTTGACGCCCGCCATCTTGATCATCTTGGCAAGTTCGCGCGTCGTGATGGCCGCGTCCACTTCGCCCTTCATTTCGGGACGGTGACATTCGTACTTCTTCGCCGTGCACGGAATGACGGAGACGACGTAGAGATCCTTCGGATCGATGCCGTTCTTCTTGCAATAATAGGTTTTGAGCAGACCGCCGAACATCTCCTGCGGCGATTTGCAGGTGGATAGGTTGGGAAGGAATGCGGGATATTTTTGCTCCACGAATTTCACCCAGCCGGGACAGCAGGACGTGAACATGGGCAGGGCGCCGCCCTTTTGGATGCGGTTGACAAGTTCGGCCGCTTCCTCCATGATGGTGAGGTCGGCGGTGACGTCCATATTGAACACTTCGACGTTGCCGAGACGGCGGATGGCCGCGACCATCTTGCCCTCCACATTGGTGCCGACGGGATAGCCGAACGCTTCGCCGAGGGTGGCGCGCACCGAGGGAGCCGTGAAGAACACGACCTTCTTGGAGGGATCGGCAAGGGCCGCCCACACTTCGCCCACCGTCGTGCGCTCTTTGAGCGCCCCGACGGGACAGGCCACGATGCACTGGCCGCAACCCACGCAGACCGATTCCATGAGGGACATCTCGAACGCGCTGCCGATGTGTACGGCGTAGCCGCGGCCGATGGGCCCGATGGCCCCGACTGCCTGTTTCTTGCACGCCGCGACGCAACGGTTGCAGTTGATGCACTTATCCCTGTCCCTTACGACGTAGGGGGCGGAATCGTCGATGGCGTGGGTGAGGGGCTCGCCCTCGAAATAGTTGGGATCGCACCCGTATTCCACCGAAAGGCGTTGCAGTTCGCAGTTGCCCGCGCGCTCGCACGCGAGACATTCCTTTTTATGCTTGGAAAGCATGAGTTCGAGGGTCATCTGCCTCGATTTTCTGCATTTTTCGGTGTTGGTCTGTACCTCCATGCCCTCCGCAACGGGATAGACGCAGGCCGCGACCAGACCGCGCGCGCCCGTGGCTTCCACAAGGCACATACGGCAGGAGCCGACGCAACTGACGTCCTTCAAATAGCAGAGGGTGGGGATCTCGATGCCCGCGGTCTGCGCCGCTTCGAGAACGGTCGTGCCCTCGGGCACGGTTACGGGAATATTATTGATTTTCAGATTGACCATAGTGTACCTCACTTTCTCTCAACTGCCTTGAATTTGCAGTTGCCCATGCAGACGCCGCACTTGACGCACTTGGCGGGGTCGATTTGGAAGGACGCCAGTTTGTGGCCGGGCGCGATGTAATCCGTCCGCGTGATGGCGGATGCGGGGCAGTTCTTCGCGCACATACCGCACCCGATGCACTTCTCCTTGTCGATGGAGAAGTTCAAAAGGGCCTTGCAGACGCCCGCCGTGCAGTGGTGGTTATAGATGTGGTCCTCATATTCCTTGCGGAACTTGGCGAGGGTGGAAAGAACGGGGTTGGGCGCCGACTGCCCGAGCGCGCACAGAGACGAACTCTTCATGTGCTGGGCGAGCGCTTCGATCTTGTCGAGATCTTCGGGCGTGCCCTTGCCCTCCGTGATCTTCGTGAGAAGGTCGAGAAGGCGACGCGTGCCGATCCGGCAGGGGGTGCATTTGCCGCAACTTTCGTCCGCCGTGAATTCGAGGTAGAATTTGGAGATATCTACCATGCAGGAATCTTCGTCGAGGACGATGAGGCCGCCCGAGCCCATCATGGAGCCGATGGCGACGAGGTTATCGAAGTCGATGGGGGTATCGATGAGGTCCGCGGGGATGCAACCGCCCGAGGGACCGCCCGTCTGCGCGGCCTTGAAGGCCTTGCCGTTCGGGATGCCGCCGCCGATTTCATAGATAATGTCGCGGAGCGTCGTGCCCATAGGAACTTCGACGAGGCCGACGTTGTTTATTTTGCCGCCGAGCGCGAATACCTTCGTGCCCTTCGATTTTTCGGTGCCGATGGAGGAATACCACTTGGCGCCCTTCATGATGATGGGGTTGATGTTGGCCCACGTTTCCACGTTGTTGAGAATGGTGGGCTTTTCGAAGAGACCCTTGACCGCCGGGAAGGGGGGACGGGGACGGGGCTCGCCGCGGTGACCTTCGATGGAGGTCATGAGCGCGGTCTCCTCGCCGCAGACGAATGCGCCCGCGCCGAGACGGATATCGATATCGAAATCAAACCCGAGCCCCAAAATATTTTTGCCGAGCAAGCCGTATTGGCGGGCCTGTGCGATGGCGATTTTGAGACGTTCGACGGCGATGGGGTACTCCGCACGGACGTAGATGTAGCCCTGATGGGCGCCGATCGCGTAGCCCGCGATGGTCATGGCTTCGAGGACGCAGTGGGGGTCGCCTTCGAGAACGGAACGGTCCATGAACGCGCCGGGGTCGCCCTCGTCGGCGTTACAGCAGACGTATTTGACGTCGCCCGCCGAGGCCTTTGCGAAACTCCACTTTCTGCCGGTGGGGAAGCCCGCGCCGCCGCGGCCGCGAAGCCCGGAGGCGAGCACTTCGCTTATGACGTCGTCGGGGGTCATGGAGGTGAGCACCTTTTCGATGGCGGCATAGTCGCCCGCCGCGATGGCTTCCTCGATGTCCTCCGCCGCAATGACGCCGCAGTTGCGGAGCGCGATGCGCATTTGCTTCTTATAGAAGGGGGTCTCCGCGAAGGGGGTGATGGAGCCGTCGGGATGCACCGTATCCTGATACAGCAGTTCCTTGACGATCTCGCCGCCCGGGATGAGGTGCTTTCTTACGACCGTTTCCACGTGTTCGGGGGTCATCTGCGCATAGAAGGCGCCTTCGGGATAGACGATCATGATGGGGCCGAGGGTGCAGAGGCCGAAGCAACCCGTCTTGACGACGAGAACATCATTGATGTTGCACTCGGCGAGGGTCTTTTCGAGATGTTCGATGACTTGCTTGGAGTGGGAGGAGGTGCAACCCGTGCCGCCGCAGACGAGGACTTGCTTGCGGTATCCCGTGTGCTTGGCCATCTCTTCGGCTTGCTCTCTCACGAGACGTCTCACGTCGATGAGTTGCTGTTTCTTTGCGCGGATCGCGTCTAATTCTTTGACTGTCATTTGCTTGCCTCCTTGTAAGAGTCGAGGATGCCTTTCACCTTATCGGGGGTGAGTTTTCCGTAGACTTCGTCGCCGATCATCATGACGGGCGCAAGACCGCACGCGCCGACGCAACGGCAACTGTCGATGGAGAACAGGCCGTCCTCCGTGCATTCGCCGCACTTGATGCCCAACTCCTTTTCCACCTCCGCGAGGATCTTATCCGATCCCTTTACGTAGCAGGCGGTGCCGAGGCATACGCTGATGCGGTTTTTCCCCTTCGGCTTCAAAGAAAATTGCGCGTAAAAGGTGACGACGCCGTACACCTCCGAGAGGGAAATACCGAGCCCCTCCGCGATCTTCTTTTGCACGGGCATGGGAAGATAGCCGTAGATGCCTTGCGCCTCTTGCAGAATGTGCATGAGGCAACCGGGCGTAGAGCGGGATGCTTCGATGACGGCTTCAAGCGCTTTCTCTTGTTCCGCCGTTCCGCATTTCGCTTCGCAGTGTTCCATACCAACCTCCTTGTCTTATCTTTCGAGTCCGCTTCTGTGCAAAAGGGCGGACTTCTTCTTTACCTATTGCGTATTATATCATAAAGCAATTTATTTTTCAACAGAAAATCGCAAATTGTAAAAAATTGTCGGGAGTTTTTTTCCTTCCCTCTTACGGGAAATTTTTCTTTGGAAAATCCTTGCAAATTTCATGTTGACTTTCCGCCGCAGGTGTGATAGAATACCCCTTGTACGTCGGAAAAAGCCGCGAAATGCGGATGGAGAAACCAAACTATGAATCTTGACGATAAACGACTTTACGAGAGCATGGAGAACATCCTCCGTGCCGATTTTGCTTGCGATCCGGCGAGCGCGGAGCCCCGCGAACTCTACAACGCCCTCTCCAAAGCGGTCATGTCCGCTTTCTACCATGAATGGAAAAACGGCAGAGACGCCCAAAAAAAGCGTTGCGCCTATTTTTCCGCCGAATTCCTCATGGGCCGCTCCATTTTCGCCAACCTGCTTAACCTCGGCTACTATGACGCCGCGAAAAGGGTGCTTGCCCTCGTGGGGAAGGATCTGAACGACTTTGAAGAGGTGGAGGACGCCGCCCTCGGCAACGGGGGACTCGGCAGACTCGCCGCGTGCTACCTCGAAAGCGCGGCCACGATGGGCATTCCCCTCGACGGCTACGGCATCCGCTACCGCTACGGGCTCTTCCGCCAGACCTTTGTGGACGGCTACCAGCATGAAGAGGGGGACGACTGGCTCAAATGGGGAGACCCGTGGAGCGTGCGGTGCGACCGCGACGCCGTCATCGTGGAATTTGCCGACCAAAAGGTGAAGGCCGTGCCCTACGATATGCCCGTGTTCGGCTACCGCAACGGCGTCGTCAATAATTTGCGGCTGTGGTCGAGCGAACCCGTGCAGGAATTCGACTTTACCGCCTTTAACGACATGAAGGGGGACAGAACGGCCCTCGAAAACTTCAACGCGACCAAAATTTGCGACGTTTTGTACCCCAACGATAACACGATGATGGGCAAGATCCTGCGCCTCAGACAGCAATATTTCCTCGTTTCCGCCTCCTTGCAGGACGTCGTGCGCAAATACAAGGCGCAGGGCAAAAAATGGAAGGACCTCGACAAGAGTTATTGCTTCCAACTCAACGATACCCACCCCGTCATCGCCATTCCCGAGTTGTTGCGCCTTTTGAGAAAGGAGGGCATGGACTTCGAAGAGGCCTTTGCGGTGTGCGCGAAGGTGTTCAACTTCACCAACCACACCATCATGGCGGAGGCCCTCGAAAAGTGGGACGCCCTCGCCCTTTCCGATCTGTTGCCCGAGGTGTACGAGGAGATCGTCGCCTGCCAGCACCGCCTGGAAAGCGAAGGACTCGACCCCGATAAGTACTACATCATCCGCGACAACGTCATCCACATGGCAAATCTCGCCATTTACGTCTCCGCGAAGGTCAACGGCGTCGCCGAGATCCATACCAACATCCTCAAACGGGACGTGTTCAAAAATTGGTACGAACTCTATCCCAAGAAGTTCGTCAACGTGACGAACGGCATTACGCCGCGGCGGTGGCTCCTCCTCAACAATCCCGCGCTCGCCGCCCTCATCGATTCCAAGATCGGCACGCAGTGGCATACCGACCTCAGCCTCCTTGCCGGGCTCAAACCCTTCATCGGGGAGATCTTGCCCGATTTCAAGCGCATCAAGGGGGAGAATAAGGCAAAACTCGCCGCCTACATCCGCGAGCATGAGGGCGTCGAGATCCCGCCCGAATTCATCTTCGACGTGCAGGTGAAACGCCTCCACGAATACAAGCGCCAGATGCTGAACGCGCTCTCCATCCTCTATTTCTACTTCGGCGTCAAAGAGGGGAGCATCAAGGATTTCCCGCCCACAGCCTTCATTTTCGGCGCGAAAGCCGCCCCCGGATACTACAACGCCAAAGCCATCATCAAGTTCATCAACGAGATCGCAAAACTCGTCAATTCCGACCCCGAAGCGAGCAAGGTGATGCGCGTCGTGTTCGTGCAGAATTATAACGTGAGTTACGCCGAAAAGATCGTGTGCGCGGCGGACGTTTCGGAGCAGATCAGCATGGCCGGCATGGAGGCGAGCGGCACGGGGAACATGAAATTCATGCTCAACGGCACGGTGACCTTAGGTACCCTCGACGGCGCGAACGTGGAGATCTGTGAGGAAGCGGGCATCGAAAACAACTACATCTTCGGCGCAACGGTGGAAAAGGCGGAGGCGATCAAACGCTTCTATTGCCCGCGCGAGATCGTGGAACAGGACCCCGCGCTGAAACGCGCCGTGGAGACGCTGGTGGACGGGACCTTTTCCGACGAGACGGGCATGCTCGAAAAATTGCACGAAAGTCTCCTTTCGGGACATGAGCCCGACCGCTATCTCGTCTGCTTCGACTTCCGCAGTTACATCGAGACGAAGGAGAGGCTCCTGCGCAGTTTCGGCACCGACGAATACTATGAAAAATGCCTGCTGAATTTGTGCGCGGCGGGAAAATTCTCCGCCGACCGCTCGGTGATGGATTACGCCCGCCACATCTGGAAAATCAAGTAAACGCTGTGAAAAAACAGGCCCCGCAAGAGAACTTGCGGGGCCGAATTTTTTGCCTTTTACTTGACGGCGGCTTTGAGTTTTTTCAACTTGTGGATCTCGGCGATGAGCGAGAAGGGGAAGGCGAACAGGGAGAAAACAAGGGTGAACACCAACCCGAAGAGGAAGAGGAGCACGGAGAGCAGACCCGACAGGATGGCAAGGAACAGTTTCACCGTGATGAGCCAGATGATGCCGTCGAGATCGAGCGTAAAGATGACGCCGGGCATGCGGAAGGATTTACAGAAGAAGAAGAAAATATCGCTGACGAGTTCGCCCCAGAAGCACTGCGTCGTGAAGGTGAAGGCCATGACGGCGAACGCCAGCCCGCCGAACAGGAGATTTTCGCCGGCAACGAGGGGAAGGATGATGAAGAGGAGGGCGGTGACGCCTCCCGCAACGCCGCCCCAGATCCAACTGCGGTTGAACCGCGTGCGCTCCGTTTCGTATTCGTAACTGCGCGCCCTACGTCCGCGCTTGACGGTGCACGCGCGGCAATATATTTCCTGCCGCGAGGAGCGCGCATGGTGCACGACGTCGTAGGGCTCGCCCTGGTAGATGGGGCGTTTGCATTCGTCGCAGTAGCCGACGATGACTTTGGGGGGCGCGGCGGGCGCGGGAGCGGCCGCGGCAGGTGCGGGAGCCGCGGCGGGCACGACTACGACTGCGGGAGCCGCGGCAGGCGCGGATGCAGTAGATGCGGATGCGGGCGCGGCGGGATCGGCCGCAGGGGCCGCTTCGGCTGCGGAGACCTCTTCGGCCGCGGCGTCTGCGGCGGCGGAGACCTCTTCGGCCGCGGCGTCTGCGGCGGCGGTTTCCTCGGCGGGCGGGGCTTCGGCGGCTTCTCCGCCTTCTTCGGCTTCATCGCCCGGCCAGTTCAAAAGTTCGTCGGCGCTGATCCCGAAGATCTTGCATAGCCGCTGGACGGTGACGAGGTCGGGTTCGGAGATGTCGTTTTCCCACTTGGAAACGGCTTGCGCCGTTACGTTGAGTTTTTCCCCGAGTTCCGTCTGCGTCAGATTCAGGCGTTTTCGGTGGAACGCAATGCTTTCACCACATTTTTTCATATTGTTCCTCTTTTCAATAAAATTATAATCCTATTATAATATGTTTTCCCGCAAAGTGCACGCGTTCAAATTCAACCGAACGTTGATTTTTTAGAAAGTTAGTTGAATTTTCCGCGCAAACGCCCATTCTTCCGCGCGGACCGCCGTCCATGCGGGGGGGGAGCATTTTTCGGTAAGAAAAAGGGCGTTCCGCGACTTGGCCGCGGAACGCCCGTGAATAGACCGTTATCCGCGGGGGGTTGGGGGAAGATATCCTTCGAAGATGATATTATCGGCCAAATTGCGGATCTCCGTTTCCTGCCGCTCCGAACGCACGACCCATGCAAGTTTGGTTTTTTTGAAGCGGAGCACCCGTTTGCGGGTGAAATCCTCCCTGCGGTAACTCAAAAAGTCCGGTTTCACCGTGAAATTGAAGGGGAGGGATTTTACGACGAAGGCCTGAAATCCTTTGGCCGCCCCCTTCTCCGCCGTGCCGAGAATGCCGCAGGGGACGTCGGGACGGCGCTTTTTGAAGGCCTTTACGTAGAAGGGCTGGAAACTCTGCACGGCAAATTCGCCCTTATAATGTTCGAGTGCCTTCGCCGCGGCCTCCGCCACCGCTTTCGCTTTGACCCCGTCCATATTCTTGATCTCGATGAGAAGGGGGACTTTTCCGCCCACAAATTTCAACAGTTCGGAGAGCAGGGGGATCTGTTCGTCCGTTCCGTCCAGGCGCAGATGTTTGAGTTCGGACGTGGTGCACTCGGAAACGGCGCGCTCATCTCCCGTCATGCGGAGGAGGTCGTCGTCGTGAAAAACGACGAGCCGCCCGTCCGCGGAAAAGCGAATGTCCGTTTCGATGGCATAGCCGTGCTCCATTGCCGCGCGGAAAGCGGCCAAACTGTTCTCCGGAATGCCTTCGCCGTGCAGGCCGCGGTGTGCAATGGGGGTCTGTGTGAGAAATCCGTAAGCGTCCATGCGCTTATTTTATCAAATTTGCATGGGAATTGCAATAGCGGTTGCAAAAATTTTTCCAATCATCTATAATATTTTCCGAAGGAACTCGAAAAATGGCATCGGCAAACAAAAACATCCGCAATTTTTGCATCATCGCACACATCGACCACGGCAAGAGCACCATTGCAGACCGCATCATGGAACTCACGGGGCAGGTCGCCCGCCGCGATATGGAGGAGCAACTCCTCGACAGCATGGATATCGAGCGCGAGCGCGGCATCACCATCAAACTTGCGCCCGTCCGCATGTATTATTCCGCCAAAGACGGGCAGGAGTACGAATTCAACCTCATCGATACCCCCGGGCACGTCGACTTTACCTACGAGGTCTCCCGTTCGCTCGCCGCGTGCGAGGGCGCCGTCCTCGTGGTGGACGCCACGCAGGGGGTGGAGGCGCAGACGCTCGCAAACGTCTACCTCGCCCTCGAAAACAACCTCGAAATCGTACCCGTCATCAACAAAATAGACCTCCGCTCCGCCCGCATCGAGGAAACAAAGGCGGAGATCGAGGACGTCATCGGGCTGGATGCAAGCGAGGCCCCCTGCGTCTCCGCCAAAGAGGGCACCAACATGCAGGACGTGTTGGAGGCCATCGTCAAGTTCGTCCCTCCCCCCGAAGGCGACACCGCGGCGCCTTTGAAAGCCCTCATTTTCGACAGTTATTACGATAACTACAAGGGAGTCATCCTCTTTGTCCGCATGAAGGACGGCACGGTGCGGCCGGGGGACAGGATAAAGACCTTCCTCTCCGATAAAATTTACGAAGTCACGGAGACGGGGGCCTTTTCGCCCCGCCTGCAACCCAAAGAGGCCCTCCTCGCGGGGGAAGTGGGGTATATCGCGGCCTCCATCAAGTCCATCGAGGACGTGGAGGTGGGCGATACCGTGACGGGGGCCGACCGTCCCGCCGCGGAGCCCCTGCCCGGCTATAAAAAGGTGCAGCCCGTCGTCTTTTGCGGCATCTATCCCCTCGACGGGAGCAAATTCAACGACCTCAAAGAGGCCATTCTCAAATTGAAACTCAACGACGCTTCGCTCACGTTTGAGCCCGATAATTCCGTCGCCCTCGGCTTCGGATTCCGTTGCGGATTTTTGGGCCTTCTCCACATGGAGATCGTGCAGGAGCGCATCGAGCGGGAATTCAACCTCGATATCATCACCACGGCGCCCTCCGTTTCCTATCTCGTGCACAAGACGGACGGGAGCGAGTTTTTTGTGGACAATCCCTCCCACCTGCCTCCCGCCGCCGAGATCGAGTACATGGAGGAGCCCATCGTCAAGGCGGAAATTTACTCCCCGCCCGATTATTTGGGCTCCGTGATGGAACTTTGCCGGGATAAGCGCGGGGTGTTCAAGGATATGACCTACCTCGATACGCGGCGGGTGAAGTTGGAATACCGCCTGCCCCTCAATGAGATCGTGTACGACTTTTTCGACGAACTCAAATCGCGCACCAAAGGATATGCGAGTTTCGATTACGAGATCGCGGGCTACGAGCGGAGCAAACTCGTCAAACTCGATATCTTGCTCAACGGCGACGCATGCGACGCGCTCTCCACCATCGTGCATGAGGAGCGGGCGTACGCGCGGGGCAGAACGCTGTGCGAAAATTTGAAGGACGCCATCCCCCGCCAACTCTTCGAAATTCCCGTACAGGCGGCGGTGGGGGGCAAGATCATCGCCCGCGAAACGGTGAAGGCGGTCAGAAAGGACGTGCTCGCCAAGTGCTATGGCGGCGACATCACCCGCAAGAAGAAACTCCTCGAAAAACAGAAGGAGGGCAAAAAGCGCATGCGCCAGATCGGCACCGTGGAGGTGCCCAGCGAAGTTTTCATGGAGATCTTGAAGACGAATAAGGATAAATAAGGGAGGACGGGATGAAAAAAATCAAAATTTTTCTCGCGTCGTCGATCACCGATTTGCGATTCGACCGCCTCGAAGTGGGGGATTTTATCCGCCAACTCAACGATATTTACTTTGACCGCGGCGTGCAGTTTTCCCTCATCAAGTGCGATGATTACGACAACGCCATCGCGGCGGACGGGAAACAATCGGAATTCGACCGGGAGATCCGCGACAGCGAACTCTGCTTCTTCCTCTTTTTCAAAAAGGTGGGCGACTATACCCGCCATGAATTCGAAGTCGCTCTGGAAGCATTCAGAAACAACAAAAAGCCCAAGATCGTCACCTACTTCAAGTATGTGGAGACGCCCGACGAGGCGCAGGGAGAGGTGCGGGCGTTCATGCAGATGCTCGACGGGGAGGTCAAGCACTACTACAACATCTATCAGAATATCGATACGCTCAAACTCGGCATCCTCATGCAGGTGAAGTTGATGGGCTTGGACGCCGAGGAGCCCAAAGTGGAAGGGGGCAAAGTGGTATTCGGCGGACAGACGGTCGCCGAGACCTCCGCCCTTCCCGTGTTCGCGGGGAACGCCTCTCTCGCCGGCCTCAAAGAAAAATACAAGGCGCTCACCCAAAGATACTATGAATTGCGGGAAAAACTCTCTTCCGACCTCGACGACGAGGCGGCGGAGGAGGAATACCGCAAGGCGGCGGGCGAGCGCGCGGAGACGGAGAAAAAGATCCGTGAGGCAGAAAAAAGGGTGCTCGAAGCGATGAAGTCCATGCTCGAAAAGACGGCCGAGGGGGATCTCTCCCCCCGTCAGATCGCGGCATACCGCGCCTTCGAGAACGGCAACTATCAAAGCGCGCTCGAAATTCTCGACCTCAACGAGATCATGAGCGATCTTGTGCACGGCGAAGAGATGTTCCACGCAAACCGCGTCGGCGTTCAGACCCACGTAAACGAACTCTTGCAACGCATCAAAGTGCTGACGGCACGGGGCGTCGACGGGGAGACCGCCGCCGAGATCAAGCAAATTTACGCGACCGTCGCACAGAGCATTCAGGAATGCGGCCTCAAACAGGAGCCGCTGTTCAAATACGCCGAATTTTTGTATCGGCAAAACGATTTCATGCCGGCGATCAAGGTCGCAGAGCAACTCAAATATTACTATTCCGACCCCGAAAATCCCGCACGGGAGGAGGAGAAAGCGAAACTTTGCAACCTGCTCGGCATCCTGTACAGCGAAACGAACGATCGGGATAAAGGGGAGGCGGCGTTCGCGGAAGCGCTGGAAATCTATCGGCGTTTGGCGGCGCAGGGCTCCGCGGCGTTTGAAGCCGATATCGCGATGTGCTATAACAATTTCGGGACACTGTATTACGATATGCAACGCTATGAAGAAGGGGAAGAGGCGATGAAGCGCGCCGTTGAAATGTACGGGCGGCTGGCGCAACATTCTGCGGCGTTTGAACCCGATCTGGCGACGTGCTACGATAATCTCGGCGCCCTTTACAGCGACATGCAATGCTATGAGAAAGCGGAAGAGGCCTATTCGAAGGCAATCGGGATCCGTGCGCGGTTGGCAAAACAAAAGCCCGCGCAATACGAATGCGATCTGGCGGTGAGCCACAACAATTTCGGGACGCTGTATTTCGAAACACAGCGGTATGATGAGGCCGAAAGGGCATATACGGGCGCGATAGCCATTCGCGAGCGTCTGGCAAAGCAAAACCCCGATGCGTTTGAGCACGATTTGGCGGTGAGTTATCATAATTTCGGGGATCTTTCCTATCAAATGCAACGCTATGAAGCGGCCGGAAAGGCGTACGCGGATGCGGCAAAGATCTATGAGCGATCTGCAAAACGGAGCCCCGTGGGATCCGAACCCATGTTGGCGATGGAATATTTCTGCCTGGGCAACGTGTATGAGGAGACGGGGGACGAACGGGCGGAGGAGTACCTGAACAAGGCATACGCGCTCGCCGTAAAGTATCCTCGGAACGCGACCTGCGCAAATCTTATCGCGGCGTTCAAGAGGAGAAGTTGATCCTATGACTTTTTCCCAAGCCGTCTACGAATATCTCAAAACCGTACCGCGGGGAAAGGTGGTCACCTACGGCATGATCGCCCGCGCCATCGGCCATCCCCGCGCGCCGAGGCAGGTGGGAAACGCGTTGCACCATAACCCGACGCCCGTCGTCGTGCCCTGCCACCGCGTCGTCAACCGCGAGGGGCGGCTCGCCCCCGCCTTCGCCTTCGGCGGCATGGAGATACAGGCGGCCCTCCTCGAACGGGAGGGGGTCAAGGTCGAAGGGGGCTACGTCGATTTGAGCAAATATCTATGGGAGGGAAAATAACTTTGCCCGGTATTTATCTTCACATTCCGTTCTGCAAGCATAAGTGCACCTATTGCGACTTCACCTCTTTCCCCGATAAACTCGCCTTTGCCGAGGCCTACATGGCCTGCCTCTATAAGGAGATGCAACTGCGCGCGGAGGAATTGAGAGACGTGGTGTTCGATACGGTCTACATCGGCGGCGGAACGCCCTCCGTCATCGACCCCGCCTACATCTACGGCGCGATGAAGCAGATCGTCAAGCATTTCAAACTCTCCAAAGATCCCGAGGTCACCATCGAGATGAACCCCGGCACCGTGAACGAGAAAAAAATTGCCACCTACAAGCGGGCGGGCGTCAACCGCTTTTCCGTCGGCTTGCAAACGGCCATCGACGCCCAACTCGAAGAGATCGGGCGCATCCACAACGTGCGCGACTACCTCTATTGCACGACTCTGTTGAAGGGAGAAAATTTTTCGGCCGACGTCATGCTGGGGCTACGCGGGCAGACGAAGGAGGACCTCCGCAAGACGATCGAGGTCGCGGCGGGCAGCGGGGCGACGCACATCTCCATGTACGCCCTGACCCCCGAGGACGGCACGCCCATCTACACGCAATACCTGAACGGCGAACTTCCCGACGGCGACGAGGTGCGCGAACTCTACGACTACGGCTATGCCCTCCTCAAAGAAAAGGGGTACCGCCGCTACGAGGTGAGCAACTTCTGCAAGCCCGGCTATGAGAGCCGCCACAACCTCAACTATTGGCGGCGGGGGGAGTACATCGGCTTCGGCGTTTCGGCAAGTTCCTTTTTCTACGGGCGGCGGTTTACGAACACCTTCGGTTTGGACGAATACATGAAGTGCGTGCTCTCCGGTTTTCTTCCCGTCGTCGAAAACGAGGCGGTGGAAGGGGAGGATGCGAAATTCGAGTTTGTGATGCTCGCCCTCCGCACGAGCGAGGGGCTCTCTGCCGCAAAGTACCGCCAAGCCTTCGGCTCCGATTGGCGGGAGGACTTCCGCGAAGCCTACCGCAGAACGGAGCGCTATTTCGAAACGGAGGGGGACCGCACCTTCATCAAGGACGAATACCTCTACGTGCAGAACAAGATCCTCATAGAATACGCAAATTGACGGTCCCGCCTCAAAAAGGGCCCAAAAGGGAGCAAAAACCCGCCTTGCAAGGGCGGGTTTCTTTCTTTTTTGATGTAAATAACTGATGTTATATAAATAACGCACGTTATATAACATTTGATATTTTATTTTTTCCGAGCCCGTTCAACGCCAGAGGCGATCGGGGTCGAAGCCGTAGGCCTGCACCACTTCGAAGAGGTCGCTCTTTGCGATGTTGTGCACGGTGACGACGAGGCCGCCGTTGCTATCGATATCGTAGCCGCAATTTTTGTACGATTGCCAAACGAGGTGGGCGCAGTTGGTGCCCTGCGGCGCGCGGCCGTTTTCGCATTGGTCTTTGGGGGAGAAGATGCCCACGGTGAGGGTATAGCCCACCCCGACGAGTTCGGTTTTTGCACGGTCGGCAAGTTCGGCGCGCTCCTCTTTGGATACGCCTTTGAGGCGGAGCACGAGGAAGTTGGGGGAGGCGGCAAACCAGCGCGCGCCGCCGTGGGTGATGCGGCTCTTTTGGCCGGGCGCGGTCGATTCGAGCACGTCCTGCGCGCGGACGTCGGTCACGAGCACGGCATGTCCGTTGTGCCAGCCGAAGGTGTGGCAGGTGGAGGTGAGGATGACGTCTCCCTTTTCGAGGGGGGCAAACAGGGCGTGGTGTTCGGTATCCGTGCCCGGTTCGTACAGGACGTCGTGGAGGGTCGTCACCGTGCCCGCCGTAAATTCATGGCGCACTTCGCCTTCGTAGAAAAATTCGTCCTGATAGAGGGAGAGCGCCGCGGCGTTTCCCTCCGCCCGCAGCGCGTCCGCCGCGCTCCTGCCGAGCCCCGTCTGCATGAGGATGGTGCGGTAATCCTCGTCCGTCCAACTCTCCTTCGCGGCGAGAGGGGCGAGGTCCTCCTTCTGGTAGGCGGGGAGAAAGCGCACGTTGCGGTCGGCGTCGGCGGAGGCGATGAGGAGGCCGGATGCGACGCCGAACAAAAACAAAAACAGGGCGAGCAGGACGCTCAGCGCGATTTTTATTTTGCGATATTTTTTCGCCGTCATGTTCCGCCTCCCGAAAAAAGAGATACTTTCAGTATAGCGCATGACGGCGGATTTGTCAACATTTGCGGCGCCCCGTCAAAAAATCGGTAATTTCGGGGCCGATTTTTATGTAAAACGGGAGATTTTGGGGCTGATTATTGCTTAAAATGGGCAGATTTTGGGTCGGTTTGTGTGCAAAACAGGCGGATTTTCAGTTGTTTTCGCGCCGCGCGAGGACTTCTCCCGTTTCGGCGTCGATAAGGAGGGAGAGGAGGGAGCCCGCGCTGTTCGCGACGCCCACGTAATAATAATTTTTGTCCCGCCGCAACAGGCGCACGTAAAATTCGCCGCGGAAAACGCCGTCCTGCGTCATGCGGCCGATGAGTTCTTCCTCGGCGCGCACGGCGCATCCGAGGGCGGCCTCGGGGGTAAGCGTTTTTTCGTTTTTGACCGAAGTCGCGGTGATCTCGCGCACGTTTTCTCCCCATTCGACGCGGAGGGAGACGCTCCCCTCGGGGAATTGCTCCACGCTCTGCGAAAGGAACCAATCCCCTGCGAAATTGCGGAAGGAGGCCTCGCCGCCGAAGCCCTTTTCGCCGGCCACGTAGATGCAGAAGGTCTCCGCCGTGTACTGCGCGGGGCGGAGGGAAATTTCCGCCACGTTTTGGAGGGGACAGGCGACGCCGTCCGTCGCGTACGGATATTCGCGCGCGACGCAGGAGAGCGTGACGGTAAATTCTTCTGTCTCCGCGCGGAAGATGTCGGAGCGGACCTCAGAAAGGTGTTTCGTGTAATCGTATCCCCCTCCGCAGGCGGCGAGCGCGGGGAGGAGCAGAAGGAGGAACGTGAGACCGAAAAATTTGTTTTTCATGACGTTATACTGTATGAATTTCCCCTCTGCCGCATGACTTTTTCCCTTCATTCGGTTGCTTTTTTCGCGCGCGTGTGTTAGAATGAGTAAAATATCGGAGCAGATCCAAATTCATCCCATGAAAAAACTGATTTTGAAAACCGCATTTATCACTTTGGGCGTCGCCCTCGTTCTGGCGATTTCCGTGTTTGGGATCGTCTCTTTGAGCGCGCCTTATGCGATGATGAATTTTACCGCTTCGATGGGCCTCGAAACCATCAGCGGCGATTATGCCTTTCAGGAGTACGAGCGTTCGGGCAATATCGATTGCCTTGTGCGCTCGTTTTTGATTGCCGCCGAGAGCGAAAATTACAAATCGGCCGAGGACCGCTTTGAAATCATCTGCGAGGAGGAGGACCTCTTCGAGGAGTACTGCAAGACCGCCTCCGTGCCCGAACGGGAGGGGGTGCCCGCCTACTCCTACCGCGATTATGTGATGGGTCGCGCCGCCTGCGTGAAGTATTTGCTCAAGCGGGAGGACGCCCTTTCCTTTGCCATCGGCGAAACGGCGAAATCCTTCCCCGAAGGAAATCCCGTTGTGGCCCTTGCGGCGCTTGCGGCTTCCCGAAAGGACGCCGCGTTCTGCGCCTCCGTCCTCGATGCGCTCCCCGGAGCGGGCTTTGAGGATTCCGACTATTATCGCAATATCATCACCATTTTGGAGGGAGTTCAATGAGTAAGATCAGAAAGGAAGGCCTGACGTTCGACGACGTACTGCTCATTCCGCAGGCTTCGCACGTCCTGCCCGCGGAGGTGGACCTCAAAACCACCCTGTGCGACGGGATCACCCTCAACATTCCCATTCTTTCGGCCGCGATGGATACCGTGACGGAGAGCAAACTCGCAATCGCGATGGCGCGCGAGGGGGGCATGGGCATTCTGCACAAAAATATGCCCATCGAGGACCAGGCAAAAGAGGTGGACAAGGTGAAGCGCTCCGAACACGGCGTCATCACCGATCCCTTCTTCCTCGAACCCCAAAACCTCGTGCGGGACGCCGTCGCCCTCATGGACCGCTATAAGATCAGCGGCGTGCCCATTACGAGCGGGGGAAGGCTCGTCGGCATCCTCACCAACCGCGATCTCCGCTTTGAAACCAATTACGACCAGCCCATCGAAAATGTGATGACGAAGGAAAATCTCGTCACCGCGCCCGTGGGGACCACCCTCGAAGAGGCGCAGAAAATTTTGGGCAAACACCGCATCGAAAAACTCCCGCTCGTGGATGCAAAGGGGTATCTGAAAGGGCTCATCACCATCAAGGATATCGAAAAATCCATCCAATATCCCAACTCCGCGCGAGATAAAAACGGCAGGCTCCTCGTCGGCGCCGCCGTCGGGACGGCCGGGAATACGATGGAGCGGGTGGCCGCCCTCGTCGAAGCCAAAGCGGACGTCATCGCCGTCGATACGGCGCACGGGCATTCCGCAAAGGTGATCGAAAAAGTTGCGGAGATCAAGAAAAAATATCCCAACCTTCCCGTCATCGCGGGCAACGTTGCGACGGCCGCGGCGACCGAAGCACTCATCGACGTCGGCGCGGATATCGTAAAAGTGGGCATCGGCCCCGGCTCCATCTGCACGACCCGCATCGTTGCGGGCATCGGCGTGCCCCAACTCACCGCCGTGATGGACTGCGCCGAACAGGCCGATAAAATGGGCAAGCGCGTCATCGCCGACGGCGGCATCAAGTATTCGGGCGATATCGTGAAGGCCATCGCCGCGGGCGGGAGCGCCGTGATGATCGGCTCCCTGCTGGCGGGAACGTTGGAGAGCCCCGGGGAGATCGAACTCTATCAGGGCAGAAGTTTCAAAGTGTACCGCGGCATGGGAAGCCTCGCCGCGATGGCGGCGGGCTCCAACGACCGCTACTTCCAGGAAGATTCCAAAAAGTACGTCCCCGAAGGGGTGGAAGGCCGCGTGCCTTACCGCGGCTCGGTCTCGGAGATCGTCTACCAGATGGTGGGGGGCATCCGTTCGGGCATGGGGTATTGCGGCAAGGCGACCATAGAGGAACTGCGGACGGGCTCGGAATTCATCCGCATCACCAACGCGGGCCTGTTGGAGAGCCACCCGCACGATATATCCATCTCCAAAGAAGCGCCCAACTACACCGTGAGAAGTTAAACCCCGAAACGCCCGTTCTGTACGGGCGTTTTTGAAAAAGGAGGCCGAAAGGATGGCAAACGGCAAAAAATGTCTGAAATGCGGCTATGCGGCGGATATTTCGGCGGCGGTCTGCGGAAATTGCGGCGGGCACGGTTTTTCCGAAGAGGCCGATTACATTGCGCCGCCGTACAGCAAGTACACGGCCGCGCGGCTCACCCCAAAGGGCAGGGAGATCTATGAGAGGGCCTACGATGGCGACGCCGACGCAATGTGCGGGTACGGGCAACTCCTCCGCACGGCGGAAGAGGGCGTGGACGGCGATTTGATTTATGCCTACGAGTGGTTTATGCGCGCCGCCCGCAACGGCTGTGCGGAAGGCTTCTATTGGGCGGCGGTCATGCAGGATTACGAGGAGATCCTCGGCTCGGAGGAGAACGGCGGGCCAAAGGAGGCGGTGCGCCTCTACAAGGCGGGCGCAAGGTTGGGGAACGCGCGCTGTATGTCCGTGCTCGGGCGGTATTACCTCACGGGCCGCGGCGTGAAGGCGGACGACGCGCGGGCGTTCCGATATTTGAGCGACGCCGTTGCGGCGGGCGACAAGGACGCCATGTTGAAGGCGGCAGAGTGTTATTTGAAGGGGGCGCACGGCTTTGAACACGACCCCGAGAAGGCGAAAGCGCTCTATGCGAGGGCGGACGCCCCGCACTTTATGTACCGCGATCTCCGCGCCGCGTATCTGACGGGCAACGGCCTCCCGCGGGACCTTGCAAAGGCGGAGGAGATGGGGGAGAAGTACCTCGAAGAACTCCACAGGCTCTTTTGCGCCGTTCCGCAAACCGATGAGACGTGCGGCTTTGCATGGCAGATCGGGCAGGAATATTTGGATCGGGACGACATCGAATCGGCCGCCGAATGGTTCCGCACGGCGATGGAGCACGGCGACGCGATGGGCAAGATCGAACTGCAACGCCTCAAAAGGCTGTGAGGAAAACAGATGCAACATCAGAAAATTTTGGTGCTCGACTTCGGCGGGCAGTACAATCAACTCATCGCGCGGCGGGTGCGCGATTTGGGCGTCTATTGCGACTTGAAACCCTGCGATATGACGGCCGAAGCGATCGAAAAATATGCCCCGATCGGCATTATTTTTACGGGCGGACCCAACAGCGTTTATGACGAAAATGCACCCCATATTGATAAAACGGTGTTTTCGCTCGGCATTCCCGTGCTCGGCATCTGCTACGGCGCGCAACTCATCGCCCATACGCTCGGCGGCAGGGTGGAGCACGCCGAAGAGAGCGAATACGGCAAAAAAGAGGTCACTTTTTTCAAAAACAGCCCAATTTCGGAAAAAATCCCCATTAGAAGCGTCTGTTGGATGAGTCATACCGACCTCGTGACCGCGCTTCCCGACGGATTTGAGGCGCTCGCCGCCACGGAGAGTTGCCCCGTCACCGCCTTCGGAAATTTGCAAAAAAAGGTATATGGGGTGCAGTTTCATCCCGAAGTCGTGCATACGGAGTACGGAAACCAACTACTTGAAAATTTCCTCTACCTCGTTTGCGGGGCGAAGGGCGACTGGACGATGAAAAACTTCGTCGAAGAGCAGGTCGCCCGCCTCAAAGAAAAACTCGGCGGGAAAAAGGTGCTGTGCGCCATGTCGGGCGGGGTGGATTCGGCCGTCGCCGCGACCCTCGTCCATCGGGCGGCGGGCAAAAATTTGACTTGCGTGTTTGTGGACCACGGCCTTCACCGCAAAAACGAGCCGGAGGAGGTCGTCTCCGTGTTCCGCGACGGCCTCGGCATGAACCTTGTAAAAGCGGACGCGCAGGAGCGCTTTTTGAGCGCGTTGGCGGGCGTTTCCGACCCCGAAAAGAAGCGCAAGATCATCGGCGCGGAGTTCATCAAGGTGTTTGAGGAGGAGGCGAAGAAGATCGGCGCCGTCGATTTTTTGGTGCAGGGCACCATCTACCCCGACGTCATCGAGAGCGGAAAGGGCAAGAGCGCCGTCATCAAGAGCCATCACAACGTGGGCGGGCTTCCCTCCGTCGTGGACTTCAAGGAGATCGTGGAGCCCCTCAGAGACCTCTTCAAGGACGAGGTGAGAAGGGTGGGCACAGAACTCGGGCTTGCGGACGAGATTGTTTGGCGGCAACCCTGCCCGGGACCCGCGCTCGCCATCCGCATCATGGGGGAGGTCACCCGCGAAAAACTGCAAACGCTGCGGGATGCGGACGCGATTTTCCGTGAGGAGATCGCCCGCGCGGGCCTCACGCGCGACGTGTGGCAGTACTTCGCCGTCATCACCGATTCAAAGACGGTGGGCGTGCAGGGGGACTTCCGCACCTACGAAAACGTCATCGCTCTCCGCGCCGTGACGAGCGTGGACGCCATGACCGCCGACTGGGCGCGCATCCCCTACGACGTGTTGGAGCGGATCTCCACCCGCATCACCAACGAGGTGAAGCACGTCAACCGCGTGGTGTACGATATTACATCGAAACCCCCCGCAACCATTGAATGGGAGTGAAAAATCGATAGAAAAACAAAAGTGAGGATAAAAACATGAGCGAAATTATTAAAAGTCAAATTGAACATTTTAAAAAAGAAATCAACAAACTGTTCAAAAAAGAAGTGAAAGATGATCGTGCGTTTGACTATCTAATTTTAAATATTATTTTTGATGTTGCTATGCGCGATACAGACGACTACGTCACAGACGGATCAAATGATGGGGGAATAGATTGCCTATATTATGACGACGAAGAGGCAAAACTTATTTTATGTCAGTGCAAGTATGAAGAAACCCTTCAATATGAGGCTATCATTAGTGAGTTTGATAAAATGTACAGTACCGTGCAAAATTTCAAAAGAGCCAATACGGGTTTCTATAACAGTAGACTAAAAAAGACGTTGCAGAATGCGATGGACCGTTTGCCCGAAGAAGGGGTTGATAATATTGAGTATCGACTTTACACCATTGCACCTCTTGATATAAGTACTGCCCTAAAAAAGATTAACAACGCAACACATTCTTTTGCTTCGGACACCGTTAGTTTATTCAACATAGACGATATCGAAAGTGAAATCAATAGTAAACTCGAAAAAATAAATGTGGTAGCGTATGAGAAAATTAAAATTGATCGTGCCAATCACGTTTTAAATTATGAATCTACAAACAACACCGGAATAATGTGTAATGTGCGCTCCTCGTCTTTGATTCATCTTTATAACAAATACGCAAAGCATGGATTGTTTGATCTTAATATCCGTAGATATATTAGGAATAAATTGGTGGATTCCGGAATTAAAAAGACGTTGGATAAGGACCGTGAAAACTTTTGGTTTTTAAATAACGGCATCATAATTGCTTGCGAAAGTTTTGGAGTCGATGGTGATACAATATGGCTTCAAAATTTTTCAATCGTAAACGGTGGACAAACCACTACGCTGATCGGCGAGTATAAGGGATCGAATAAAGAAGAGTTTTCTATTCCTTGTAAAATTGTTAGCACAAAAAAGCAGGATCCGTATGCTAACTTTTTTACGGAGATTGCCGAGGCCACAAATTCGCAAAAGCCGATTTATCCGAGAGATTTAAAATCAAATGCGCCCGAAATGTTAAATTTGGCACGCCAATTGCAGGGCGAAGGAATATATTTAGAAATAAAACGAGGGGTCAAGGCTTTTTCCGGATGCAGGTGTGCGATAAAAAACGATGAACTCGCACAACTCATCTTATCCTTTGCATATCAACGTCCCGGTACTTCGCGTAGCGGCAAAAAAACGATCTTTGAGAGCAATGATTTGTATGCAAGGATTTTTAAGGAAAAATACTTTTCCGATGCAAATAAAAAAGGATTTATACTCGATATAATAGATTTGTTTAATCGATTCAGAGTAATTGATAAAAAATATAGAGAGGGGCAATTATTAGGCGAGGCACAATTTGAAATATTAAAAAACGGTCAGCAAGTTATTTTCGCCCTATTAGGTGTTGTATATCGGTTAGCCAATGGCGATATTACGGCTGTCGAACTGAAAAATAAACCTGATGATTTAAAGGCGGTTTCACCGACGCTTGCTACATTTTTGTCCAATTATAAAAATGACGACTTGGATAAAAAGTTGCAAGATTTAGTTGGCATAATTATTGAAGTAGTAGCGGAGGCATATAGTATTGCCTATGAGAACAAATTAACCACAAGCGTCAGTAACTTTTTGAAAACGGATCAAAAATACTATGACAGTATAGTTAAATTTTTTGCCGCGCGACTGTCATTTAGAACAGGAGAAGAAATAAAGCAAGCGATGGATATTTTTAAAAGGAAATAAGAAGCGGCGATTATGAATAGTGTGTAGAACAGCAAAAAGCGGAGATGCTCCGCTTTTTGCTTGCTTTCAATACAAAATGCGGGAAAATCCTTGCATTCGACCACTAAATATGGTATAATTCCTTAGGAATTATATCACTTATGAGGTAACTATGGAACAACGGCATTACGACGCCAGAGATATCACCATTCTCGAAGGCCTGGACGCCGTCCGCCTCCGCCCCGGCATGTATATCGGCTCCACCGGCGCGCGCGGACTTCATCACATTTTATGGGAGATCGTTGATAACGCCATCGACGAGGCCGCAAACGGCTTTGCCGATAAGATAGACGTCCGCATCTACAAGGACGGCAGTGTTTCCGTTGAGGATAACGGGCGCGGCATCCCCACCGACATCCACCCCAAGACCAAAGTCTCGGGGGTGCAGGTCGTCTTTACCCAACTCCACGCGGGCGGGAAATTCGATGAACACAACTACTCCTTCTCGGGCGGCCTCCACGGCGTGGGCGCTTCGGTCACCAACGCCCTTTCCAAGTGGCTCAAAGTGCGCGTGCAGAAGAACGGCACCACCTATGCGATGGAGTTCCATTCCTACTACGACGAAAAGAAAAAGAAGTACGAATCGGGCATCCCCGTGGCGCCCCTTGTCGATACCAAACAGCGCACCAAAAAGCACGGAACGTTCGTCCGGTTCATGCCCGACGATTCCGTCTTTTCCACCGTCGATTTTTCGCTCGAAACCATCCAGCGGCGGCTCCGCGAACTCGCTTTTCTCAACAAAGGGCTCGCCATTACCCTCACCGACGAGCGCATCACCCGCAACGAATACCTCGCGCAGGGTGACGGAGAGGAGAACGAGAGCGCCGAAGGAAACGTCCAACTCGACCTCATGGGCGCGACCGAGCCCTACTCCGTTTCCTACCGCTATGAGGGCGGCATCGCCGATTTTGCCGCCTTCCTCAATCAGGACAAGACGAAACTGTACAATAAACCCCTCTATTATCGCGGCGAAAAGGACGGCATCCACGTGGAATTTGCCATCCAGCACACCAACGAATATTCGGAGAATCTCTTCTCCTTTGTCAACAATATTCCGACGCCGGAGGGCGGATTCCACGAAATGGGCTTCCGCGCCGGGCTCACGCGCATGCTCAACGACTATGCGCGGGACAACAAACTCATCAAGGATAAGGACGCCAACTTCCTCGGCGACGATTTTCGCGAGGGCCTGACCGCCGTGCTCTCCATCAAGATGAAAAATGTGCAATTCGAGGGGCAGACCAAAACCAAACTCGGCAACCCCGAGGCGCGCGTGCCCGTGGAAGCGGTGACGGTGGAGGGATTGAGAAGTTTGGCGGCCGATCCGAAATGCAGGCGTACTTTCGAGGAGATCATCAAAAAAGCGCAGGGGGCGGCGCGGGTACGCATCGCGGCGCGGCAGGCAAAGGACACCGCGCGCGCCAAAAACAGCATCGATTCTTTGCAACTCGTGGGCAAACTTGCGGCCTCCACGGGTAAAAAACCCGAACTCAACGAACTCTTCATCGTGGAGGGCGATTCGGCGGGCGGCACCGCCAAACAGGCGCGCGTCAGGCAGTACCAAGCCATTCTGCCCCTGCGCGGCAAGCCCCTCAACGTGGAGAAAAAGAGGCTCGATCAAGTGCTCGCCAACGAGGAGATCCGCACGATGATCTCGGCGCTCGGCGCGGGCATCGGGAGCGATTTCAACCTCGATAAACTCAACTACCACAAAGTCATCATCCTTTCCGACGCCGACCAGGACGGTTTCCACATCCGCTGTATTCTCCTGACCTTCTTCTTCCGCTATATGCGGCCGCTCGTCAACGAGGGACACGTCTATATCGGCATGCCCCCCCTCTACAAAGTCTATAAAGCCAATTCTAACGTGGAAGAGTACGCCTACGACGACAACGAATTGCAGGAAAAAATCGAAAAGGTCGGGAGGGGATATCTCATCCAACGCTATAAGGGGCTCGGGGAAATGAGCGCCGAACAACTTTGGACGACGACGATGGACCCCGCCCGCCGCAACCTGACGCAGGTGACCGTGGAGGACGCCGTCGCCGCGGATGCGATGATCTCCACCCTGATGGGGGATAACATCGAAGGCAGAAAGGAATTTTTGAACAGGCATGCCAACTTCAACAAGGAAGATGCATTCATGAACAGAGTCAAGACGAAGAAGGAGGACGGCAATGAAGAAGAATGAAGCGCCGGCGCCCGAGCCGAAGGGCACGTTGTTCGTCACCCCCCTCGAAGAGGTACTTCCCCAGTCGATGCTCCCGTACGCCGAGTTTGTCATCCTCGACCGGGCGCTCCCCCGCGTGGAGGACGGGCTGAAACCTGTCCAGCGGCGCATTCTCTATACCATGCACGAGATGGGGCTCATGCCCGATAAGCCGCACAAGAAGTCGGCGCGCATCGTCGGCGATTGCATGGGCAAATATCACCCGCACGGCGACAGTTCGGTCTATGACGCGATGGTCCGCATGGCGCAGGATTTCAATATGGGCCGCACGCTCGTCAACGGGCACGGCAATTTCGGCTCGGTGGACGGCGACCCGGCGGCGGCGATGCGCTATACCGAGGCGCGGCTCGAACCCCTCGCTCTGGAACTTCTGCGCGACCTCGATAAAAACACGGTATCCTTCTCCCTCAACTTCGACGACAGTTTGAAGGAGCCCGATATGCTCCCCGGCCGATTCCCCAACCTGCTCGTCAACGGCGCTTCGGGCATCGCGGTGGGGCTCGCCACCAACATCCCGCCCCACAACCTCGGCGAGTGCATCGACGGCGTGGTCGCCTACATCGATAACCCCCGCATCACCCTCAACGAGATGCTGAAATATATCCCCGCGCCCGATTTCCCGACGGGCGGATATATCATCGCAAACGAACTCAACGAAGCCTATAAAAAGGGCAAAGGGAGAATTACCCTCCGCGCCAAAGTGCGCGTGGAGGAGGGCGAGGGCGACAGAAAATACATCGTCATCACCGAACTTCCCTATCAGGTGAACAAATCCAACCTCCTCCGCAAGATCGCGGAACTCAAAGAGGAGAAGAAGGAGGAACTTTCCGCCATCTCGCGGGTGACCGACGAGAGCGACCGCTCTGGCATGCGCGCCGTGGTGGAAGTGCGCGGCGCAGACGCCGATATTTCCAAGATCCTCAAAATCCTGTACAAGTACACCGACCTTGAAACGTCGTTCGGCATCAATATGGTGGCGATCGCCGAGGGCAAGCCCAAATTGCTGGGGCTCATGGAGATCATCCGTTACTACGTGAATTATCAGCGCGAGGTGGTCCTGCGCCGCACGCGCTTCGATCTTGCGCAAGCCAAAGAACGGTGCCATATCCTCGAAGGTCTCATCGTCGCCGTGCGCAATATCGACGAGGTCATCAAGATCATCAAAGGGGCCGATTCCACTTCGGACGCGCGCGAAAAGCTCAAAAAGCGGTTTGAACTTTCCGAAAAACAGGCGCAAGCCATCCTCGATCTGCGTCTCGCCCGCCTCACCAAACTCGAAGTATTCAAACTCGAAGAGGAACTCAAAGCCCTCAAAGAACTCATCCAAAAACTGACGGATATCGTCAACAATCCCAAACTCCAACTCAAAGTGGTCAAAGAGGAGATCCTCGAAATCAAGAAAAAATTCCGCACGCCGCGGAGATCGGTCCTCGTGTTCAACGAAGAGGACGCGGGCGCCGAACGCACGGATATCCGCGAGCCCGGCCAGCCTTCCCTCTTCTGCATCACCGCCGACGGCAAGATCAAGTGCGTCACGGAGAAAAATTTCAATCAATCGAATAAGATCATCGGCGATAATTCCAAGCGGAGCGCGGTGGTCGTGGAGAGCGCCGCGATGCGCTCGGATGAACTCATGCTGGTGTTCTCCGACCGCGGAAACTGCTTCCGCATTTACGGCGTCGATTGCATGAAAAAGTTTTCCGAAAGCGGCTATGCGCTCTCCGATCTCTTCGAAGATGCGGCAAAGGGGGAGAGGCCGGTCGCCGCATTCCGCGCGGAAGGGTTGGAGGGCAATGTGCTCTTCGTCACGAAAGCGGGCATGCTCAAAAAGACGGCGTGGACGGAATACAACGTTGCCAAGAAGTGCTTCCCCGCCATCCGCTTGGGGGAGGGGGACGAGGTGCTTTCCGTTCAAGCCGATTCCGGGGAAGAGGGCGTGACGGTGTTCTTCGTGACGAAGGGAGGTATGTGCCTCAACGCAAGAAAGGATGATATTCCCGTGCAGGGACGCATCGCGGGCGGCGTAAAGGGCATGAATTTGAAGGAGGGAGACGAAGTTATTTTCGCCTCGCAGATCGACGGCGAAGGGGAGATCGTCGTTGCCACTTCGGAAGGCAGATTCAAACGCGTGATCGCCTCCCAGATCGACGAGTTGCCCCGCTACCGCAAGGGGGTCCAGATCGCCTCCTTGAAGGGAGAGACCGTGCTGTTTGCCAACTATGTGACGGTGCCCTATATGCTTGCGGTCGCCACTGACGACGGCGGCATGGCGGAGATCTCCACCGAGGATGTGCCCATCGATTCCACGAATACCCGCGGCAGAACGCTCAAAGGCGTCAAATGGACGGCGAAGGAAGTCTACGCGATGAAGTACAGGCCCGCGGAAGAGTAAAACGGCGCGATCGGCGCGTTTGGGGAACGGCTCGCGAGAGGGGATATACGCAATTGCACCCGCGTTACCCGAACGGCCGGAATGGAATTACGGATGAAAAAATCTTTCGTTCTTATTACACGCTCCTATAAATACGGCGGATACTGCATTGCGGGATTCGATATGGAGACAAAACAGTGGATCCGGCTTGTTACCTCCGGCGATCCCTACAAGAACGAGATCCCGAAGAGCGTCTTTGAACCGTTTGACGACCTCGATATTCTCGAAGTGGAGACTGTGCGGGCAGAATCCTATGGCTGTCAGACGGAAAATTTTGTGCTCGACCGCGCTGTGCCGCCTGTGCGGAAGGGACGGCTCTCTTTCTATGAACTTTTGGACTCCGGGTATGTGAAAGCACCTCCGACAATTTTTGGGAATGTGCTTTCCTATCTTTCCGAGGAGGAGACCGCACGTCAACGCACGTCGCTCGGGCTGTTCAAAGTGCAATCGCTTGTGTTTGATTATTTCGTCGGCGACGACGGTAAGCCGCACTACCGTAGCAAGTTTTTGTACGAAGGGAAACAGTATTCCGGGCTCTCCGTCACCGATCCTATCTACCGTAAGGACGGTTTTGCGGGAGGGACGATCGAGCATGCGCTCCTCGTTGTCAGTCTTCCCGCCGTTCCTTATCCAAACGGGAAATACTACAAATTCATTGCAAAGATCTTTCCGCTCTCGGCGGAAGAGGCGGCACGCATCAAGACGGCTCCCTCGGTAATTTCCGCACCCCGTCCGCGCATTTTCGCCCGAGATTTCCCCGATGCATCAAGGGACAGCATTTCCCTTGCCGTGCATTTTTTGCAGTCTCTTGCCGAAGGACGCGACCCCGATACGAATGCCGTTCTCGATCCCGTCCTGATTCTCTCTCCTTCCTATGAAGCATGGCTTCGCTACTGCGTCAAGACGATGATGAAGGCTTCGGCGGGTGAGAAAATCGGGAGAACGGATAAAAAAACTACGTATCTTCTTCGGGGAAATATCGGGAAGATCCAACTCTCCGACGATCCCATTCCGGCGAGCAAACTCTCCCAACGAGTGAACGCCGTGTGCGAACCGTACGGGAAGAAACTGACCGCCGTGGCAATCGGCGCTTTTTTCCTTCAAGCGGGCATGTTGCGCGAGGAGAGCGCTGGCCGCAAGCGTAAGTTTCCGACCGAACTCGGCAGGACATACGGGATCGGAACGGAACAACGTATCACGGGAAATGGCATACGATATTTCATCATTCTTTACGGAAGGGCGGCTCAACAATTTTTTGTGGACAACATCGACCGTTGTGTCGAAGTGCTCGACGGAAGTGCCCGAAGGTGAAGAGCGGAGGTCACGAACTATGATGAAAAGGACGATCTATACGATCGGTTATACGTCTTTTTCGATCGACGAATTTGTCCGCGTGCTCAAAAGGCACGGGATCGGATGCGTTGTCGACGTGCGGAGCGTGCCCCGTTCTTCGTACTATACCGACTATGACGAGGTCTCTTTGAAGGAGACGCTTCGCGAAAATGAAATCCTATACCGCAATTACGCAAGAGAATTCGGCGCACGGCAAAAGGATGCGTCTCTCTACCCGAACGGCTATCTCGATTTCGAAAAGTTCGCCGCATCGGAAGCGTTCCGAGAAGGGCTTAACAAGGTGGCCGCGGGGTATGAACGGGGCTATACGTTTGCTTTGATGTGCGCAGAGAAGGACCCCTTCAACTGTCATCGCTGTATCCTCGTCGGGCGGCAATTCAAGGAACACGGCTACGAAGTTCTTCATCTTGAACAGGAGAGGACGGAGACGCAGGAGGACATCGAAGATCGCCTCCTCGCGCATTATTTCCCCAACCGCAACCAACTTTCTCTCTTCGATACCCGTTCGGATCAAGAACTCCTCGAGGAGGCGTACCGAAAGAGAAACGCGGAGATCGGTTATCATATCGAGGAGGAATAATATGAAAATCTATACGATTGGATTTACACAAAAAAGCGCCGAGACATTTTTCGGATTACTGAAAGAAAACGGCGTTAAAACGCTCATCGATGTTCGGCTCAACAACACGTCCCAACTTGCCGCTTTTGCCAAAGGGGACGACTTAAAGTATTTCCTCTACGCGATCGCGGAGATCGGGTATATACACGACACTATGCTTGCACCGACGGAGGATCTTCTCAAACGCTATAAAAAAGGAGAAACGTCGTGGGAAGGGTACGAGATCGAATTCAAAGACATCATGAGGGCGCGGAACATCAAGGAGCATATTCAGACGTATGCGGACATTGCGGCGCCGGTGTGCCTCCTGTGCTCCGAAGCAACGCCCGAACATTGCCACCGCCGCCTCGTTGCCGATATTTTTGCCGAGGTGTTTCCACACAGCGAGATCGTTCACCTCGGAACGAAATAATGTTTGCGATATGTTTGATATGCGCGCATTGCCCCGCCCGTCGTCCCGTTTCGATCTTTCTTTTTCGAAAGCGTACAGGGGTAATGTTGGCGGTAGAATAATGGGAATGAACAGCGACTAATTTTGGAAACATTTCGGAATCAGTTGCTATTTTATTATTCCAAAGCGGCTCGAAAAATTTGTGTCTTTCCACAAAAGTCCGCTTGTCATTAAGGGACAGCGGCAATGCGGCAAGACTTTTTCGGCCAGAGCATTTGCGGAGGGACACTACAAGCACATCATCTATTTGAACTTCCAAATCCCAACAGCATTTTCATTTTTAACGGCTCGCCGGAAGTGGACGATTTCATCATCATGATGCCGGCACCCCTCGGCAAAAAGGGCTACGATAAGTAACTGAAGTTCGTTCTCATGGCCCTACGCAACAAGATGTAGGAGTTGATTTGGAATACACGGTCGTCGGCGGAAGGCTCGAGATGGTGCAGAAGATTGTCGACGCCAAGCAGATGAATGCCGTTTTGACGCTCCAACGGGGTATTATTTGTTACTACAAAGTCGATGGGGTAGATCAAATACCGACGATTTCGCTGTATCTTGGGTTTTGCTGATGGAACATTAGGACAGTGGACCAGAGAATTAAAAAATGCCGTAAAAAATAAAAAATATTTTTCCAAACATGATCACTACTGCCATGTTTGGTATGTTATTTGGCATGTTATAATGAGGTTATCATAGGAGGCAATCTGGGCATTTTCGATTGGTTTTTCGGCGGCACGAACGTTGAGGGCGAGTAATTTTTCTCGGAACGGAATTTTCTCCTGCGTGGATAACAAAAATATCCGCTTTTTGGTAGCCGAGCGGGAGAGAAATGTGTTATAATATACCTGCCAACTTCCGATAATATAAAATTATGGGAATATAAATGAATCACGAAAGGTTGAATTATGAGCATGCTTGATAAAAAACAAATGACAGAAGAAGACATTAAGTTAAATTATATCACTCCTGCTATTTTGGCAAAGGGCTGGAAAGACAAAATAACCATGGAGACTAAGGTTCAGTTTACAGACGGTAAAGTGAATTTGCGTGGCAATTTGGTCAGCCGTGAGTCTCCGAAAAAAGCGGACTATGTACTCTTTTTCAACAAGAATTATCCCATTGCTGTTATAGAAGCCAAAGACAATAACCACAGCGTGTCTTTCGGGATGCAACAGGCAAAAGATTATGCAAAAATGTTGGATGTACCGTTTGCATACAGTTCTAACGGCGATGCTTTTCAAGAATTTGACTTTCTTATTGGAATTGAAAGAGAAATTGCGTTAGATGATTTTCCTTCACCCGAAGAACTTTATGTCCGTTATCAAAGTGAAATCAATGGCGGGCAAGGTTTATCCGAAGCAGAATATGCTCTCATCAATCAGCCCTATTACACTAGCCAAAACACATATCCGCCGAGATATTATCAGCGGATTGCGGTTAATCGCACCATAGAAGCGATTGCAAAAGGGCAACAACGTATCCTTCTTGTTATGGCAACCGGAACGGGAAAAACCTATACGGCTTTTCAAATCGTTTACCGCTTATTGCAAAGCGGTATGAAACAGAAAATTCTTTATCTTGCAGACCGAAACAATCTCGTCGATCAGACTATCAACGGGGATTTTAAACCCCTTGAAAAGGTGATACATAAAATCAATTTTGCAAAAGACGATAAAACGACCATCACTTCGCACCAGGTTTACTTTTCTCTCTATCAACAATTGGTGGGGAATAAGGCAACGGAAGAAGAGACGGATGAAGAAACGCTTGCGCACTATAAACAACTGTTTGATAAAGATTTCTTTGACCTCGTTATTGTGGACGAGTGTCACCGCGGTAGCGCCAAAGAAGAAAGCCGCTGGCGTAAAGTGCTGGAATATTTTTCATCGGCAACCCAAATCGGCATGACGGCAACGCCGAAAGAAACGAGTTATATTTCCAATATCGATTATTTTGGCGATCCGATTTACAGATACAGCCTGAAGGAGGGAATTGATGACGGCTTCCTTGCGCCGTTTAAGGTGATCCGCATTAAAACCGATATCGACGACGAATGGCGCCCTCGTAAAGGCCAATGCGATATTTACGGCTACGAAATTGAGGATCGCATTTATAATAACAGCGATTATGATTACAATATCATCCTTCAGGATAGGATTGATATGGTCGCAAACGAGATAACCAACTATCTCAGAGCAACCGATCGAATGGCAAAGACCATCGTATTCTGCGCTACGGAAGACGCGGCGGAGCGTATGCGCATTGCCTTGACCAAATTGAATGCGGACATGTGCGCAAAAGATCCGGACTACATTGTCCGCATTACCGGTAGTGATGATTACGGAAAGAATAAGTTGAAATATTTTATTTCCGTTTCGGCAAAATTCCCGGCGATTGCTACAACATCAAAACTTCTTTCTACCGGTGTCGATTGCAAAATGGCTAAATTGATTGTAATTGACGAAATGATTGGTTCTATGACGGAGTTTAAGCAAATCATCGGTCGCGGAACGAGGCTTTGTTGGGAAGACGGGAAAACGCATTTCGTTATTATGGATTTCCGTGGCGTTACTCGTCTGTTCGCAGATCCTGATTGGGACGGACCGGTTGAGCAGGATGAGGAATTTCATCATATCGAGCCCCAAAATCCGACAGGTGGTGACGATATAATGCCTCCTCCGCCAACAGAACCAAAGCACAAGTATGTCGTAGACAGTAGAGGCTGTAAAGTGTCTGTCTTACAAAAAATAGTTGCGGTATACGATATAGACGGAAAACTCCTGCGGCAAGAAAGCATCATCGATTACACAAAAGCAAATATATACAGCGAGTTTTCTTCACTCAGTAACTTTATTTTGCAGTGGTCGTCCGAAGAGAAAAAAGCAAAAATTCAGGAGTTATTTCTTGAACGCGGGATAGATTTAGAGCAGATTAAAGCGGATGAAGGTATGAGCGATATAGACGATTACGATTTTATTTGCCATATCGCCTTTGACCAGAAACCCTTAACACGGCGGGAACGTGCGGAAAACGTAAAAAAACGCAACATCTTTGCAAAATACGGTGATGCCGCACGCGCAGTTCTCGAAGCGTTGCTGGAAAAATATGCGGATAGCGGTATCTATGAAATCGAAGACATGGACATTTTGAAACTTGACCCGTTTGTCAAATTCGGAAAACCTGCGAAAATTGCCCAACTTTTCGGCGGCCGAGAAGGTTACATACGGGCAGTCAGAGAACTTGAAAACGAAATTTATAAGGCGGCATAAGATATGAGTAATATTTCAGGATTTATAAAGAGATTGCGCGATATTATGCGCAACGATGCGGGCATCAACGGCGATGCGCAGAGGATTGAGCAAATCGCGTGGCTTTTATTCTTATGGTCAAAAGATACATCCTTTGTGCCTATGTAGTTGTATCCGACGGGCTGACCGAAGTATTTTTTTTGCTTTTCTTGCTCGTTAATGCTGTTGCCTGTAAATATATCCGCAATATCGGAAAAATGGCAGATGCTCCAATTTGCGGGCAAATCAAAGTCGATTTCGTCGGTTATGTCCTTGATTTCGTTTCCGATCTTCTCATAATGGCGATTATACCGACGAAAATTAGGATATGTTCTTCAACTGATCGTGTCGAGAATGGCAAAACAAACGTATTTAACAACAACACAAACAGATGGCTTGTTTCAAAATGCGAAATAGAGGATATAAGCAAAGAAAACGCAGTTTTGTATGAAAATACTTTGTAAACAGACGAACAAAAAGCAATGTAAAATGAAAGCGATGTAAAATGATAGATGGCGCGTCATTCGTACTAATTCGCCCTTATTCGGCATAGATTAGAGTATCTTTTGTCGAACGGAGGGCTTTTTTGTGGATAGCGAAATCGAAGAACGCGCAAGAAAAAACGCAGAATATATCATTGAAACGGGATGCACGGTGCGCACTTGTGCGCAACACCTCGGCGCCAGCAAATCTACCGTGCATAAAGACGTCACCGAGCGCATTCGGTGGATGGACATTGAACTTTACGAAAAGGTGAAGCGCGTTTTGGACGTCAA
>CANQAZ010000011.1 GCA_947589555.1 uncultured Clostridia bacterium
TCCGCCCCAAGCCCTCCCCTTGCGCAAAGGGGAGGGTGTCCCGTAGGGACGGGTGAGGATACGCCCTCTACCTTCTCCCCTTTTCTCCCCCTCCTTCTTCCGCTCTTCCCCCTTTTCTCCCCCTCTTTCTCCCTCTACTCCCGGTAGAGTCCGCCTCTCTTTCTCCTTCCCTCCCCCTCTTTCTTCCTTCACTCTTCTCCTTCCCTTTCGCCGCTCCTTCCTTCTCTACTCACAGTAGAATTTTTTCCTTTTTCAAAAAAACCTTGTCATGTACCTCTTCTTTTCAAAAATTTTCATGTTACGCTATCTATGTAAGAGGTGAGTATATGACAACGCAGAGCCCGCGGCAAGTGAAAAACGCTCCCTGATGCGCCAAGCGCGGCAACCGCGCAAGCGGCTGTTGCGCGCGGCGCATCAGGGAGCGTTGATAAGGAAAAAAATTTTTTTACGGGCCGGTATTTTTCCCAACTTTTTGTATTTTTCTTTTTTCACAACTCTTTGTGTTCCCTTTTTTGGCCCATGCGCACGCGGCAAAAGACGGCGCCGGCAGTGAGGCAAATCATCATCCAGTACAGCCAAATGAGAAAGACCACAACGAGGGTGAGCGCGCCGTACAGTTGCTCCTTGTTGCCGAAATTGAGGTAGACGGCAAAGGCGCCCGAAGCGACGAGCCAGGCGATCGCCGTCAAAAAACTGCCGAGGGCGGTATCCGAAGGCTTGCACTTGTACGGGCAGAGGTAGGTATTCAGGATCCATGCGGCGAAAAAGCCCAACAGAAGGGCGAGAAGATACCACACGGGATAGGAGATCCACGGCGGCAAAAAGCGGGAGGCGATGCCCGCAACGAGCAAAATGGCGCCCGCGGCAGCGAAGAACAACAGCACGCCGAAGGTGTAGAGCAGCGCGGCGAGGCGCACCTTCCAGCCGTGCTTCGCCCGCCCGCAACCGTAGATCATTTCCCCGCTCCGGCGGAGATGATAAAAAAATCCCGTGCTCGACCACAGCGTCGTCGCGAGAAAGACGACGCTCGCGCCCGCCGTGTTTTCCGCGGCGTTCTCTTTGAGAAAGACGAGCAGATCCTCCGCCCAGCCGAAGAGCCCGAGCCCCGAAAGGGCGGCCGCATCGAGGGCGGAACTTCCGAAGAGCAGGGTGAGCCAAAACAAAAACGGCACGAGGGAGAGGATGAGAAAAAAGACGAGGGTGCCCGCGACCGTGGTGTACCTGTGCGCGGCGAGCGTTCCGTACGCCTCCTTCGCCCGCGCCCACGCCGCCGATAACGCTTTCATACTGCAAGTATGCCCCGCTTTGTCCCTTTCTCCTCTTGCCGCGGAGCGGAATTTTTCTCCGCTCCCCTTTTTTCCGAAAAAGGAACTTCCGCGCCGCGCTTTTTTCCTTTTTTCCGAAAAGAGAAATCCCGCGCCGCGCTTTTCTCCTTTTTTCCGAAAAGAGAAATCCCGCGCGATTTTTTCCGCGCGGGGCGTTTTCAATCTTCCGGGCCGACGTAAAAACTTTGGCAGGTCTCGATGCAGAAACAGCCGAGTACGCCGCTCATCCATGCCCCCGTATCGAGGTGGATCTTGTAGAAATCGGAGACCCTGTCCCCCTTTGCGCCCTCGCGGAGATAGCGCGCGATGGCGGGGCCGCCGCCCAAACTCATCGTCGTCGTGTGCCCGAAAAAGACGCACTTGCCCCCTTTGGGCAGAACGGACGGCTCGCGGAAGGTGCGGTCGTAGACGAGTTGTTCGGGGATGGCGTCCCGTAGGGGGAGGATGCGCCCCTCCCTGTCGAGCGGCACGCCCGCGTGCACGCAGATGTAATCCGCCGCCTCGTAAAAATAGGGAAGCGCCTCGATGCGGTCGACCGTATCCCAGTCGAGAAGGGCGCCTTCGCCGGGAAAATAGGCCTGCAACTTTTCCAGAACGAGGGCGTAATCCTCCGTCCGGCGCATGAGCGCCCAATAATATTTGAGAAAATCGTATTCGTGATTGCCCGCGAGGAGCACGGCGTTTTTCATGGCGAAGAGCCGCTTTGCAAGGCGGACGGAGTGCTTGCCCTTTTCGAGCATGTCCCCGCAGGAGACGAGGGTATCCCCCTCCGAAAACTTCACCTTCTCCAAGAGGCGGCAGAAGAGTTCGTCCTCGCCGTGGATATCGGAAAAAATATAGGTCATGGCCGCACCCCTTTCCGCTTGCGGAAAAATTGTTTTATCCGCAATATTTCGCCGTAAATTCGTCGATGACCGAAAGCATTTCCCCGTCGAGATAACGCCGCGCGGTCTCCTTATCGGACGCCTTCACGCCGTAAAAGGCCTCGGCGACGCCGCCCGCCATCGCCGCGATCGTATCCGAGTCCCCGCCCATCGAGACGGCGAGGCGCACCGCGTCCTCGAAGTCCTCCGATTCGAGAAAGCACTCCATCGCAACGGGCACCGTGCCCTGACAGGTCTCGTCGAAGGGCATCCGCCGCGCCCGCCATTCGTCGCAGGTGAAGCCGAACGAATACTTCTCTTCGAGATAGGCCTTGATCTCCCCCTTCGTTTTTCCCGTCCGCGCGAGGAATCCCGCGCCCGCCACGGCGGCCGCGCCCTTGATCCCCTCGGGATGGTTGTGCGTGACCTCCGCCGTGCGCTTGGCAAGGCGCTCCGCTTCCTGCAAACTCCCCGCGCGCCAGATCGCGGGCGAGACGCGCATCGCGGAGCCGTTCCCGTAACTGTTGTAGGGGCCCATGCCCTCCGAAGCGGCCCACCGGCGGAACATCCCGCCGTAGCCGCCGTGCGGATAGCGCCTCACATACTCCCGCAAAAGGCGGGAGAGTTCCTGCCCGAAAACCGCATCGTCCGCGCTTGCGAAGCGCAGAAGGGCCTCCGCCACCGCCACGGTGCAGACGGTATCGTCCGTGAAGCGGCATCCGTCGCCGAAAAAGACGAAATCCTTCCGATACGTATTGGCAAATTCGAAGCGGCTGCCCACGATGTCGCCGATGATCGCACCCCACATCTCCGTTTTCCTCCCTTTTTATCTCTTTATCCCCTCTCCCGCGGACGGGACGCCGAACGGCGCCGCCGAGGAAAAAGCGCTATTTTTTATCGGGCTTCCCGAGCGCCCACAAGTAAAAATCAATCTTTTTGAAGGGGTCGACGCTTTCGTACTGCGGGAAGCGGAGGTCGAACTCCCTTATGTGCGCCTGCCCGCTGTCGGTCCCGATAAATTGCCCCACCGCGGCGGTGAGTTGCTCATAGAGGCCGACGTACATCTCGATTTTTTCGGGTTGCGGCAACCCGCCCTTCACTTTGCAGGAAAGGCTGTTGGCGACCTGACTATCCCAGATGGGATGAGCGGGGGCGATGGTGGCAAGCATTTTGCTCGCAAAAGAGGCCTCGACGGAGGCAGCCAGTCCCTCCGGATTGGATCTCGTCTTTTGCACGCGGTGCTTGATCCCAGACAGGTAGACGAGGATCTCCCGAAAGGTGATCGCCCCGTCGTTTTTGTGCTCCTCCATGAAGCGGAAATAGGCTTTCAGCCAGTCGGCGTCCCGCCTGACCTTATAATACCAGACGAAATTTCTTTGGTACTCCGCATCGGCCGAAACATCGGTCTCCCGCAACGTAAGCGTCTTTTTATACGCGGAGAGGGCCGCATCGAGCGCGGTCGCCCCGGCGGCGTCCTCTTTCGCATTCCGCAATTTGGCCGAAATGGCCGATAAAATGGCCGTCGCTTGATCTTGCATGGCTGTATCTTTCCTTTTGCGGGGGGAAGGACCCGTTGAAGAGGCCGCGCCCCCCGGGTTCAGGTATTTATTGTATCATAAAAAGAGCCGAAAAGCAAGGATCGGAGCGCAAAAGGACGGGGGCATAAGAAAAGCGGGACGTCGGAGACGGCCCGCTGTGGGAATGGCGCATTTTGCTCCGTGCGGGGGAGGAAAAACTTCGACCCGTGAGGAAGGCGCAAATTGTTCCGCTTGGGGGAAGAGAAACTTCGGTCCGCAAGGAAGGCGCAAATTGTTCCGCTTGGGGAGAAGGGAAAACTTCGACCCGCAAGGGATGGGGAAATAGTTTAATAAGTGAACGTAACGGTGACGGTGACTTGGGAGGCGCCCGAGGTGTACGTTACGTTGACGCGGCCGAGACGGGCGTTTTCCACCGTGAATACCACCGCCATATCCGAGACGGGCGAGACGGTATCCAGAGAGAACACCTCCTTCTCCTTCCCCTCCTTGACCTCGGCCGTCAGCGTGCCCCCTTCGACCGTGATCCGCTCAAACGAGCCCTCGTCCAATACGATGTTGGACGGGAAGGCCTCGCTCTTGGACACCGTGTAACTTTCCGTGGCCTCCGTGTAGGGGCCGTCGGCCTCATCCGTGAGTTTGTTGAGTTGCTTTGTGGTGATCTGCACCGTGTACAAATCGCCGCTCGAAACGTAACTCTTCGCCTCGGTGTACTGCACGAGCGAGCCGCTCTTGATCTCGATTTTTTCCTCGACCTTGACCGCGGACGCGATACTGCCGTACGCCTCCTTTACCCCTTCGAGGGTGAGGCCTTTATCCTCCCCTCCGCAACCCGCCATGACGAGCGCAACGCATGCCGCCGCGACGGCTACCATATATTTCCAAAACTTTTTCATTACAGCAATCCTCCTTTGCCCAATACATAGGCTACCGCCGCAAGCGCGCTCACCGCGGCCGCCGCGCCGAGCACGCCGCCGGCCACCGAATCGGCCACCGCGTGCGCCGTTTCCACGAGATCGGCGGTATCCGCCGCCTCGTTCCACGCCGCGACCAACCGCATGAAGGGCGCAAGTTCGGCCGCCGCGCTCGCCTTTTCCGCATCGCTCAGCGAGGCAAGCAACGCGTTGACTTCTTTCAACGTGCCGTAATGATCGGCCGTGAGCGCCTCCTCCGTGAGGCCGTCCGCCAGTTCGTGCAGTTGCTCCAACGTTTGGATGAGGTGGCTCGTGTAGCCGTCGGCGTTGGTGACGAGGACGGTGAAGAGCATGGAGCCCATATAGTTCTGCCCGCCGTTGATGGTGAGGGTGACTTCCATTTCGCCCAGACCCGTGATGGTATCGGGATCGATGGTGAATGCGAGCGGGATGAAGTCCTCCCCCGCCATCACCGAGACGGAGCCCTCGATGGGGATGGGATCCCCTTTGAAGCGCACTTCGAGCGTGTGGCCCACCGAAGAGATGCCGTCCGCCATGATGAAGAAGTCGGCCGTAGAGGAGACATCGAGCGGGGCGATGACGTAGGCGTCCTGCTCGCCCTCGAAGGTGACGAGGTAGTTGCCCTCCTCGTTGTAGGAGGCCGTGATATCGTAGGAGCCGGCGTTGAAGCCTTCCTCTTTGACGAGGGTGACGCCGAGCACGGTCTTGGATTCGTCGTAGGCGAGGGCGCTCCCCTCCTTCAAGGCCCAATCTTCGGGCGCGGCGGGCTCTGTCCCCGAATAGATGACGTTGACGGGGGACACGGTGATGGTGATGGCCTTTTTGTTGACCTTCCAGAGGCCGTCCGTGATGTGGATGGTGTAGTTGATGTTGTCGCCGCTTGCGGGAGCCGTGCCCGTGATGACGTAGCCCGCGGCATTGGCGGCGGCGCGGTCGGCGACGGCGGAGAAGTCAAGTTCGATGAGGAGGTTCTCCCCCGCGAGGACGGCGCCCGAGGTCTTTTGCCAATTCGCCCTGTACTGCGTTTTGAGGGCAGCGATATCGTCGCCGTACGTGGAGGTGATATCCGTCACTTTGATCTCCACCGCGAGAGGGGTGATGGTGTACAGTTCGCTATCGTTGTTCGTGAACGTGACCGAGAAGTTGCCGCCCTCCGCCGCCGTGGCGTGGATGGCGTACGAGCCCGCGTTCTTGCTCGCCTGCGTGACGGCGAGGGCGATATCGAGCACGGAGACCTCGGCCTTCGTTTGGGCAAATTTTTCCGCGAAGCCCTCGGCGAACTGCCAGCCCGTGCCCTGCGCGCCGTTTGCTTGCGCCGTTGCGCCGTCATAGGGCTTGGTCTGCGCGAGCAGGTTGACGGTGATCTCGCAAGGGGTGATCTCGACGGTGGCCGACTGCTCCCACGTGTAGGTGATGCCGTCGAGTTCGACCGTGATCGTGACCGTGACGGTATCGGAGCCCACGTCGGTGCGGGTCATCTTCCCTTCCTCGTCATAGACGATGTGCGGATCGTACTGCGCGATGCTCTCCGTCCCCGCGAGGGCGAGGGAGTGGGCCGCGCCGTCGTATTCGGCCGTGACGTCCTCAAAGGAGAGGCCGTTGAAGAGGGGCTCGATGACGCTGTACCTGCCGTTGACCGTTTCCACCGTGTAGTTGGTGAGTTCGCCGCCCGTGTAGGTGACCGTGATGACGTAATTGTTGCGCACCGCGTCCTTATCGGCGTTGGTGGTGAGTTCGATGAACTGCGCATCCAGCCCGGCGGCTTGGGCGTCCTCATCGTTGACGTAACCCGTGACTTTGTAGGTGAGTTGGTCGCCCGTGAGAAGGTCCTCCCCCTTCGGGGACTGCATGTCGTCCGCCGTGATGGTGAGTTTGGCCTTGCCGATCGTGTAAACGGAGTGCGCCTCCGCCTCGTCGGTGTACTTGAAGGTGACGGCGTAATTCTTGTTGGAGAATTGGGTACCCTCCCTCAACTCCGCGGTGAGGTCGTAGTCGCCCGCATTGGCGCCCGCCGCCTTTTTGATGGTGATGCCGAGGGTATCGCCTTCGATGAGGTCATCGGCGTCGTAGGCGTCCTGCGCGGGGTTGGGTTCCTTACCCGTGTAGGCGGGGCCCTGCTGGTCGCGGATGCTCACTTCGAGCGCCTTCGGCTCGATTTTGAAGGTGAAACTTACCGTCGTTTCGAAGGTGCCGCCGCCCTCCGTGGCGAAGTAGCCCTTATCGGAGGAAATGGTGAGCGAAATCGTGTAATCGCCCGCGTCGGCAAGGGTGGGAACGGCGGAGGTGACCTCAAAACTCATGCCGAGGGAGGCGTAAGTCCCCTCGCCGTACAGTTTGTTGAAGAGTTCTTCGACGGTGTACGCCGTCTTGCGGTAGGTTTCGGCCGCGAAGGAGCCGACGCTCTGCAAAATGGTCTTGCTCTCCCTGTCGGTGCAACCGAGGGCGGTGCATTGGCGATCGACGGTCTTGCTCATCTGCCCGCCGAAGGAAGTATCGCCGTCTTCGGGGGCCGACCAATCGTAGACGTGGTCCTTGTGATCCTCCTTCCACGAGCCCGTAAGGTTGTCGACGGGCATGGTGTCGGCAGTGGTGAAGGTGGACGAACTCTCGTGCAAATGGTGCTTCTTTTCCTCTACAATGTGCGTGTTGCCCGCCTTATAGGGTTCATTGCAATAGTCGCAGTTCCCGTCAGAAGGGACGGCGTCCTTGCAATTTTCTCTCCCTTCCATAGACTGCGCACTGCCCCAATCGCCGCTCTCGTAGGTGACGGTAACGGCCGGCAAGCGGAAGGTATCGCCCTCCTCGTAGTTGGAAACGTAGTTCTTTCCCGCTTCGAGGGGATAGAAACCGGGCGTTTCCTCCGTCTTGGCCCAGACGCGCGCGGAGGAATCGTATTCCGCCAAGTTGCAATCGTAATCGGTCTGGCCGCCGTCCACGATCTTACCCGAAAGCGTGACGTACTTGCCCACTTCGATGCGGGCGCCCGCCTGCTTCGTCTGGACCACGCCGAGGAAGGTCGTGGGGTACTTCTCTTTGCCCGCTTCGAGCACGAGGGTACCGTTTACAATGAGGTTTCCGTTGGTGGAATAGCCCGCATCGGTGAGCGCCTGTGCGGAGGGATAACTCTTCCCGCTCATCTTGGACTGAACGAGCCCGTCGTAGACGAGCAAGTTCTTGCCCGATTTCACGGTGAGCGTGGCGCCCTCCTCCACCGTGAGGCTTGCGCCGGGCATGAGTTTGAAGTTGCCTTCCATCGAGTATTTGCCCGACTTCAACACGATTTGATAATTATAAGGAATGGAGAAGCCGACGACGTTCGCCGTGGAGATCGTGACGATGCTGTACGTCATGGTGAGGGAATTGGCGAGCGCGCCGCCATCATCCGTCGTGCTTTCGAAAATGAGTTCGGTGTAGCCGATATCCTGCGTATTGTTGTTATTTTGCGCGTCGGGGATCTTCTTTCCGGCGTCATCGTGGTAGATCGCCGTGACACTGCCGCCTTCGGTGAGGGTGATGAAGCCGCGGGGCTCCAACTCCGTCCCGTCGGAATAGGAGATGATGGGCGCATCCAACGCGTTCACGCCGCCCAAAGCGTAGAGGCTCGCATGGCCCCAAAGTTCCCCTTTATACTCGATTTTCAGGCCCTTATCGCACTGCACGTTGATGACGGAATAGCGGTTGAAGGGGGTTTGATCCTGCCCGTAGAGGCCCGAGGTGTTCGTGCCGCCCGCAAAGTCGAGAATGAGGAAGGGCTGAATGATCTTGCCGCCCGATTTTACGACGATCTGCCCCTCGCCCGTCACTCTGCCGCATACATCGAGGTAGCCGCCGTCGCCCACGGTGAGCGTTGTGCTCTCGCCCGAGAGAACGAGTTGGGAATAGGCCCCCGAGGTGTGCGCCTGTGCGCTTTGATCGGGGAAGTGCAATACGCCGCCGACATAGAGTTTGCCCAAGACGTTGAGAGCGTTCTTGAAGGTGACCTTGCGGAAGAGATACTTGGTTTCAAGGTCTTGCGTGCCCCACGAAACGCGCTTTGTCGCATTTTTCGAGTTGCCTTCCGCATAGTACTCGCCGTCGCCGTTGAAGGGAATGACGAGGGTGATCTCTTTGGCGACCGTCGTCGCGGTCGTGACCGTGATATCATCGACAATGATGACCGTTTTATCGTCCCCCGATTTTGCGGCGGCAAAGGCGGCATCCAACGTGGGATAGAAGGTTTCGCCGATGCGCGCGGCGTAGGTGCTTTCCGGAGCCATGATCGCTTCGACGTTGATATCGCCCGCGACGGTAAGCGTAATGCTCTTCTCGTAGGAGATGACCTGCCCCGTTGCAACGTCGCGCCAAGCATAGAAGGATTTTTCCATAGCGGGCTTCGCCGTCAAAACGAGTTTGTCGCCCATATCCGTCGATTCTCCGCTCGTGACCACCCTGCCCGCGATTTTTGCTTCGATCGTGCCGTTATCGTCCGCTTGTTCCGACGAATCGTCTACCACCTTAAAGTTGACTGTGCTCTTCCCTTGCAGATACATGATGTTGCGGATGGCCATGACGTCGTCTTTGTAACCGGAAGAATCATAGACGATACCGTACGCGACATAAACGATGACTTCCGTATCTTCGCTTACATCCTTGCCGACCGTTTGGGTACTAACGGGAATTTCCGCATGAAACCATCCGCTCCCCAGCGTTCCGCTCAAAGATGTAACGATGCCGGCATCAATGATTTTTGATTCCTTATAAACATTTCCCCAGGCGCATTGTCCCGCGGCAATGACTTTTCCTTTTCCGTCTTTGAATTTTGTGCCGTAATCGGCATCTCCCAACGGCTCATTGAAGTTATAACCGGCAAGGCAATAACTATCGGAGCCCGCAAGATAGAAGTCAAACGTCAAGTTCCCGTTGCCCGTCACGGTAAATTTGAGGCTGGAATTGCCCTTTCCTTTTCCGTAACCGGAAATTCCCGCAATGTAGGCAATCATTCCATCGCCGGAATAGGTGGAACTAAATACCCACGGCTTATCGGGATCGTTTTCTATCTTGACATTCCCAAGAGGTTTGAGATTATCCTGCAACTCCCCGTCAAGCGTCATGTTGATGTGGATAAGGAAGGGTTCGCTTGCATAGCAATCGCCATACTCGACTTGAATGGAAATTGTGGTATCAACGGTGAGGTTGTTGAGCGTAAAGCCAAAGTAGTCGGCCACCACATCCATTTGAACGGGAGAACCGTTTGCGGTAACCTTCAACGTCTCTTCTACGCCCTTATAGTCGCTGATCGCCACCGTAAATTGATTATCCGTACCGTACGGGGCGGTATAAGTCTTTCCGTTTTCAATATTCTCTCTTTCGTGCGAATCTCCGCCTACCCTATAATTGACCGCAACGGTTTCAGGAGCGATCGCCCTTTCCTGCATTCTGAATTCAAGGTATCTATCTGTGCTTTTACTTCCTCCTGCGGTGATGCCTTCCTGGGTAAATTCGGTCTTCATGTAGAAAGCATAATCGGCAGAAAGGCCTAAACCATAACGGCTGAGTTCCGTACCGTCTTTCAAATAAGTGCCGACAAATTCCGTGCCGGTGTTTTGTTTCGGGTCGATCGACGATTGATATTCTTTATTGGGAAAAACTCCAAAAAAGACAGTCAGTCCAACAGGAATCGCCTGTTGTTGCCCCGAAACAAGTTGTTGCCCCCTCTGCAAAAAATCCTCTAAATCGGGGCTCTTGTCCGCTACAATTATATATACGTCGCCGAGGTCGGCGTTGAATTGAAGTTCGTATTCCACGGCGTTCAATTCATCTTCGGGAATGGGCGTTTTAACGTCTTTTACATGTACGACGTCGAGATGCCCGCTGTTGGGACTGGCAACGCCCCCCGCGTCGGCGTAGACAAATTCAAGACGGTGGAAGCCCTCATCAGGCAAAGCATAAATTTTATGCGTCCAGGGCAACTTCTCAACAGTAGTATAATTTATATTGTAGCCATAATCCGAGAATACCTGCACCCCGTCCAAGTAGACGTATATAAACTCACTGCCATCCACAGATTCTCTGTAATCAAAACAATAATATCCTTCGCCCGCAAAATCATACGTGAGCGAACCCGTTTGGCCGCTTTGAATTACCTCCATATCGGCTTCATAATAATCTCCGTCGGCCGATTGCTTCCAAGTATTCTTCCCGTCGATTTGCGAAAAGCCTATTTTGATTTCGCCGTTTTTCATGAAAACAGCGGTATAATTCCCGTTCTTGCAATGGAAATAATCGAATTTCGCGTTATAGGAAACGATTTTATGATCTTCGTCTTCCCAATAGGCAAAGTTTGCGTTCTCATCGGCTACCGCTTCCACTTCAAACGTATCGCCAAAATGAACGTCTTGCGTAAATGTTGACTGCTTTGTTTGATCTTGATAGGAAAGCGTACCGTTCTCCCCCGCCGTTACGGTGACGGAAACATCGGGAAAACCGGGCAAGCGGAGCCCCTTGATGTATGCGCGATCATCGTAACTATCTACCCTCGGGTCTTTTGCGTAAGTAAATGTGATCGTATCGCCGCTTTTCACGTCGGAAATTATCTTATTGGTAAAGTCGGCATGCTCGCCGTCTTCTCCATTGACAATCGTTATATCGCCGTGCTTCACCGTGAGTTTATCGCCATCCGCTTCGGAACTCACCCGATAATCAAAAGCGATTTCCCCCTCGGAAGATGCCGTAATCGTAAGCGTCGTAGAAGTGTTGCCCTTTGTTTGAATGGCGCTCTCCCACGTATTTGTTGCGCGATTATAGGACCACGGGTGTGTTTCGTCATTGGTGAACGTATATTCCGCCGTGTTCCCGTCGAGGACGCCCCCTTCGGCTCCCGATGCGCGCATCTGCGTGCCGAATGCCGCAAACAGCACCGCCGCAAACGCCGCCATCAAGGCGATGAGCGCGATCCTCCACTTTTTTGTCTTCGTCATAAAATCCTCCTGCTTTTTTACGCCGCCGCGATCTGCGGCCCGTCGCAAACATAATTTTTTTCCATTTTTATTTTGTCCGCTTGGAATCATTTTACCCACCCCCCCCCTCCAAAGTCAAGGATTTTTGCCCCCTTTTTTGTCACAATTTTATGTTACATTCCATAAATATACTAAATATATCAAATTTCTTATCATTTTGCGCCCCGAATGGCCCTTTTTTTGCGGCGGACCTTGATTTTTTGCCCGACGTCTGCTACAATCTTATGCAAAGCGCGTCCCGATTTTCCGCGCCGCGCTCATAAACTTTGCCATAAGGAGAAAAACTGCTTTTATGTGCACCGCAATCGCTTACCGGACCAAACGCATGTACTTCGGCCGCAATCTCGACCTTGAATTTTCCTACCGCGAGGAAGTTACCGTTACTCCGCGCAAATTTCCCATTCCCCTCCGCCGCATGCCCGCCCTCACCGAGCATTACGCCATGATCGGCATGGCATACGTGCAGGAGGGCTTCCCCCTCTACTACGACGCCGTGAACGAAAAGGGCCTGGCCGCCGCCGGGCTGAATTTTCCCGGGAACGCCCACTATTTCCCCGAAGAAAAGGGGCGCGACAACATTGCCCCCTTCGAACTCATCCCCTACCTGCTCGGAACGTGCGCGACGGTGGCCGAGGCAAGGGCCGCCCTTGCAAAAATTTGCTTGGCCGCCATTCCGTTCAGCGAGGCCCTCCCCCTTTCGCCCCTGCATTGGATGATCGCGGGCGGCGACGGCTCCATTGTGGTGGAAAGCACCCGCGAGGGGCTGAACATCTATGACGACCCCGCCGAGGTGCTCACCAACAACCCGACCTTCGGCGACCAGATGTTGCGGCTGGCCGACTTTGCCGCCCTTTCCCCCTTCCCGCCCGAAAACAACTTCTCCGCCCGCCTCAAAATCACGCCCTACTCGCGCGGCATGGGCGCGATGGGTCTGCCCGGCGATTTTTCTTCCCCCTCCCGCTTCGTGCGCGCCGTTTTCGTCAAGGAAAATTCTCTCTCCGACGGCTCCGAGGCCGACGACGTGAGCCAATTCTTCCACCTGCTCGGCGCGGTGGAACAGCCCCGCGGGAGCGTCCGCTGGGACGATAAATGCGAACTTACGGTGTATTCTTCCTGTTGCAACACCCAAACGGGCACCTATTTTTACACGACTTACGGAAATCGGCAGATCTCCGCCGTGGAAATGCCCGAGGAGGACCGCCGAGGCGCCGAATTGCTCCGCTATCCTCTGCGCACCGAGGAGGCCGTGTATTATCACCCCCGCCCCGCCTCGAAATGAGAGAACGAAAACGCCGCCTGCACGGAAGGGTGCAGGCGGCGTTTTTCTTTTCAGCAATTCAACTGCCCGGGCGCGCAAAGCGGTGGCGGTACAGATAGACGGCGCGCTCCTCCAACGCTTTGCAAAAATCGAGGACCTTCTCCGGGCAATACCCGCGGAAGTGGAACACAAAGGGCTCCACCTGTCCGCCTTCGAAATGCACCGCGAACTCCACGGCAAAGAGCGGACGGGGCAAAACCGAACTCTTTTTATTTTTGTAGGTATCGTAAAACCTCTCCATGCGCGCTTCGTACCGCTCGGCCCCCTCATCGTCAAAGGTGACGGCGACGGGCGTGGGCATGCCCTCCGCCACATAAGAGACGGGGATGATACAATCGAGGTTGCCCCGCAAGAAATAGGACGTTACGCGGTCCCAAAGGTTGCGGATGCGGCAATAAAAGTTGTAATATTTTTCACGCAGTGCGGGCGACGATTTGTCGGGGCCGATTTCATAAGTCACTTTCATATTCCCCTCACGATTTACGGAAAAGTTCCAAAAAAGCGCGGAGCGCAAAGGGCATGCTCCCGTTTTTGGGGAGCGCCACCCCCACCGAGCGGGACGGCATGGCGGGGCGGACGTCGAGTTCGAAGAGTTCGCCCGAGGCGAGCCGCCGCTCCGCATATTCGCGCGGGATGCACCCGACGCCCATGCCGTCGGTGACGAGCCTCTTCATAAAATCCCAACTGTCCACTTCCACCGCGGGCCGCAGTTTTACGCCGTGGCTCTGGGCAAAGCGGTCGGCCTGCGTGCGCGCCACCGTGTGCTGTTCGAGGAGCAAAAGAGGATAATTTGCCAAGTCCCAAAGGGAGAGCGTTTTGCCTTTGAGCGCCTCAAACGCCCTGCCCGCGACAAACACGTCGTGGAGGAGCATGATGGACTGGGTTAGGCGGATGCCGTCGTCCTCCCCGATGGGCAAATTCAGAAAACCGACGTCGCAACGGTCGGCTTTGAGCCCTTCGATGATGCGGGGCGAGACATCGGAAATGAGTTCGATCTTCACCTGCGGATAGCGCTTGTGGTATTCCACGATCTTTTCCGACAGAATGTATTCGAAAATGGTCTCCGAGGCGCCGATGCGGAGGGTCCCCGTGGCGTTTCGGTTGAGTTCGGCGAGCCGCTCCTCCACCCCCGACAGAAGGCGCAACGCCTCCTCCACGTCGGCATAGACGAGCGCACCGCCCTGCGCCGTGAGTTCCACGCCCTTGCGGCGGCGGGTGAAAAGGGGAACGCCGAGTTGCTTTTCCAGTTGCTTGATCGCCTGTGAAACGGCGGGCTGGGAGATGTAGAGTTTCTCCGCCGCCTTTGTGAGGCTCCCGCAACGGGCCACCGTATAAAAGACCCGATATAATTCGAGATCGACCATATCTCCCCCCCTATTTTCCGACGCAGAATTTGGAAAAGATCTCGTCGATGACGTCCTCCGTCGCCGTCTCGCCGCCGATGGCGCCGAGGGCGAAATAGGCGCCACGCAGATCCTCCGCATACAATTCGGCGGGGAGGCCCTCCTCCACGGCGGACAGGGCGCGATCCACGCATGCCGCGGCCGCGCGGACAGCCTCGTAATGGCGCTCCTCCATGAGGTAGGCCCCGTCGTTGGCCGCGCCGTAGCCCCTCTCGTAGATGGCCTCTTTGAGTTGCACGAGCCCGACGCCCGTGCGCGCGGAAAGCATCAGCCCCGGGCCCATGCGGCCCAGATCGCTCTTTGCCGTGACCGTGATGACGGGAGTACCCTCGGGGAAGGAGGGAGCGTCGCCCTCCTCTTGGAGCCAGACGATGACGTCGGCCGCGGAGATGGCGCGTTCGGCCCGCCGCACCCCTTCGCCTTCGATCTCATCCGAAGTCGCGCGCAGGCCCGCCGTATCCGTCAGAAGAAAGCGCACGCCCTTGATGGAGATTTCCCCCTCCAACGTATCCCGCGTGGTGCCCGCAACGGGGGAAACGATGGCCCTGTCGTACCCCAAAAGGGCGTTGAACAGGGTGCTTTTGCCCGCGTTCGGCCGCCCGCAGAAGGCGACGCGCACCCCCTCTTTGATCTTTTTCCCGGCGCGGTATTGGGCGAGGAGGGCGCGCAGTTTTTCCGCCGTTTCCCGCAATGTTTCCGCGATCTCTTGGCGCGAATCGCGCGTGAGGTCCTCCTCGGGGTAGTCCACGTCCGCCTCGACGCTCGCGAGGCAGGTCTTGATGCGCGCTTGCAGGCTCTTTCCTTCCTCCGTCAGTTTTTCGCCGTAGAGGAGGTAGCCCGCGCGCACTTCGGCCTCAGAGGAGGCGTTGATCATATCCGCCATGCCCTCGGCGGCGGAGAGGGAGAGTTTTCCGTTCAAAAAGGCGCGGCGGGTAAATTCCCCCCGCCCGGCGAGCCGTGCGCCGAGTTCCAGCGTGCGTCCGAGCGCGGCCCGCGCGATCTCGGCGCCGCCGTGCAGGTGAAATTCCACGACGTCCTCCCCCGTAAACGACTTCGGCGCGCGGAAACAGACGCACAGGCCGTAATCCTTTACGGAGCCGCAGTCGATCTCGCCCGCGTACATCCGGTTCGGGGCGAAGGCGACCGCGCGGCAGAACATTTTTCGCGCGATTTCGGTCGCGCCGTCGCCGCTGACCCGCACGACGGCGATCCCTCCCCGCCCCTGCGGCGTTGCGATTGCCGAAATGAGTTCCATAAGTTCCCGTAAGCGTAAATCTGCAAAAACCGCAAAAAACGCCCGCTCCCATTACTTTTGCTTATATTATAGCACGCCGCGCAACGCTTGTAAAACGTCCGCGCAAAAAAAATCCCGCAAAGCGGGAAATTTTTTCTCAAAAATCGGGGAAGGGATCGTTGTTGTCGGGCGGAGCGCTCCCCGTCTGCCCCCCACCGCCCGTCGCGTTGCCGTCTGCGGGAGGCGTTCCGCCGAATTCGCTGCCGAAGGGATCCTCGGGCGGAGCGGACGGACCGCTCTGCGGACCGTAATTGCCGCTCTGCGGGCCGTAGCCGCCGTTTTGGGGGCCGTAATTGCCGTACTGCTGTTGTTGCTGTTGCATTCTGTTCCGCAGGAAGGCATTGTAGTCCACGGGCTTATTTTTCCGTACGGCGAAGATGGCAAATCCCCGCCCCGGGAGCACGGCCGAAAGGAAGGTCATCATGAACGGACTGCGCGCGTAATATTTGCGGTAGAAGGCAAAGAAGAGCATGCAGAAGAGGAACAGGACGACGAGGCTGAAAATGTAGTTGATGATGCCGAGGATATCGTACTGCATGATGGGGACGATCCACCCCAACCCCGCCGCGGAAAGGGCCTCGGCCGATAAAACGGGGCGGATGATGTTTTCCGCGACGATCTCTTCGGTATAAAATCCGGGGTCGAGAACCAGCATGTTGACCACGACTTGAAACACGTTGAGCGCGACGAACGCGATCTCGCAGAGCATCGTCCACAGCCCGATGCGCTTAACTTTTGCGTTGAAAACGGAGGTCTCCCCCGCGAGTTTGCCCGTAAGATAGGTGTTTGCAAAGGGGAAAAATCCCAGCCACGGGTAAGGATAGCCCGCGCGTTTGGCGAGGGTGTACAGCCCGAAGCCGCCGAACACGAGCCCGATGAGATAGAGCCCGAGCCCCACGCCGAGGGTGATCCACATATACAGCATTTCGATCCTGCAATAATCCACAAGCGTTTCGGCTTGCAGATCGATAAATTGCAGGACGTACTGCGGCACCGTGATCCATCCGATGATCCCAAACAGTTCCATTTATTCCTCCCGCGGCGCTCCGAAGAGCGGAACGCCGTAATCGACATGTTCAAGGACGAGCCCCTTTGCGGGCATCGTCTTTGCAAGGAGCGCGCGCTCCCCCGTGCGGAAAGCGGCTTGCAAATTTTCTATACCCTTTCCGCACCCGATCGAAACAAGTTCGCCCGCAAGAATGCGCACCATGTTGTACAAAAAGCCGTTTCCCGTCACCCGAATTTCATACAAATCGAACAGCGTTTTGCCTGTTTTGCAAATTTCGGCCTCGTAAACGGTGCGGACCGAAGTTTTTGCGGAAGAGCCCGAAGCGCAGAAGGCCTTGAAGTCGTGCTCGCCCTCCACAAGGCGCGCCGCCGCCCGCATGGCGGCCAGATCGGGTGCAGTCTTGATGCGCACCGCATACCGCTCCAAGAGCGGCATTTCGCTCTCCGCCGTGTAAAAGCGGTAGCAATACGTCTTTTTCTTCGCCCCGCGCGTGCAGTCAAAGCCCTCGGGCGCCTCTGCGCTCTTCAAAACGCGCACGTCGGGGGGGAGCAGGCCGTTGAAGCGCTCCCGCAGTTTTTCGGGCGGGGTGGAAGTTTCGCCGTCCAGGTGGCACACCTGTCCCGCCGCGTGAACGCCCGCGTCCGTCCTGCCGCTCGCCGCGACCCGCGTGGGCGCGCCGAAAATTTCCGCCGCTCCCTCTTCGAGCACGCTCTGCACCGTCCTGCCGTTTTTCTGCCGCTGAAAGCCCGAAAAGTGCGTGCCGTCGTATTGTACAAGCAAAACGTATCTCATACCGGCAACCATAAAAAGGCCTCGTACACGTTGAAGAGCACAACGCCCGTGATGAGCGCGGCGCCCACGAAAAATCCGATGAGGTCGCGCCACGTAAAGCGCAATTTTTTATATTTGGTGCGCTTTTTGCTCGCCATGTAACAGCGGGCGTCCATCGCGTCGCCGAGTTCGTCGGCGCGGCGGAAGGCCGAAAGGATGAGGGGCACCAGAATGGGCACGACGGCGCGGATCTTTTTGATGAGCCCCCCGCCCTCGATGTCTCCCCCGCGCGCCTTCTGGGCGCTGCGGATGCGCTCCGTCTCCTCCATGAGAACGGGGATCATGCGCAGGGCAATGCTCATCACGTCGGCGAGGATGTGCACGGGAATTTTGATCCACGTCAGCGGCTTCAACAGGCTCTCGATGCCGTCGGTGAGCGAAACGGGGGTCGTCGTGTAAGTGAGCATGGAGGAGCAGGTCACAAGGAGGATGAGGCGGCACACGAGAAAAGCGGAAAAGACGATGCCCTCTTTGGAAACGCACAGGATGCCGTACTGCCAGTACACCGTTTCCCCCGTGCGGAAAAAAGCATTGATGACCGCCGTAAAGAGGACGAGGAAGAGCACGCCGCGGATGGCGCGCAAAACTTTCAGAATGGGCACGCGCGAAAAGGCGATGGCGAGAAGGAGCACGACAAGGCAGGCCGCAAGGCCGTAAAAATTCCGCGCGAGGAAGATCGCCACGATGTAGGCGATGAGGAAGAGAAGTTTGAGGCGGGGGTCCATGTTGTGGACGAAGGACTTGACGGGATAATACTGCCCGAAGGAGACGTCTTTCATGCGTTTTCCCCCTTCAAGGCGACGACTTTGCGGATGAGATCCTCCACCGTAAAATCGCAGTCCACTTCAATTCCCCTCTCTTTCAGCGCGGCGCACAGTTTTGCCGTGAGGGGGATATCGAGCCCCAGCGCGAGAAGTTCGTCCGTCATTTTGAAGAGGGACGCGGGCGGCAGGGCGTACACCACTCTACCTTCCGAAAAGACGGCGGCGCGGGTGCAGTTTTCGGCGATCTCGTCCATGTCGTGGGAGACGATGACGACAGTCTTGCACCATTCCCTGTGCAGGCGGTGCAAAAGTTCCATCACCTCGCGTTTACCGAGGGGATCGAGGCCCGCGGCGGGCTCGTCGAGGATGAGCACTTCGGGCTTCGTGACGATGACGCCCGCAATGGCCACGCGGCGCTTCTGCCCGCCCGAAAGGTCGAAGGGCGATTTTTCGGCGACCTCGCCGTAGTCGAGCCCGACGATTTCGAGGGCGGCGCGCACGGCGGCCTCCGTCTCCGCGGGGGTGAGTTTCTTGTCCGAAAAATTTTTGAGCCCGTAGGCGACGTCCTCTTTCACCGTCTCGGCAAAGAGTTGATACTCGGGATATTGAAATACCATGCCCACCCTTTTGCGGAGGGCGCGGAAGTCCGTTTTTTTCGAGGAAAGGTCAAACTCCCCCACCGTGAGCACGGTCGCGGGCGGGGCGGGGCGGCCCTTTTTCGCCTTCGGCCGTTTGGGCCGCCGCTTTTTGGAGGCGGGCAGGCGGATGAGGCCGTTGAGGTGTTGCACAAAGGTGGATTTTCCGCTTCCCGTGTGCCCGATGATGCCGAAAAACTCCCCCTCCTCGATGGTCAGCGTAACGTCGTCGAGCGCCTTCACGGCGAAGGGAGATTTGGGATTGTAGGTATAACTCAAATGCTCCGCGACGATACGCACTGCGCAATTTCCTCCGCAAGTTTTTCCACATCCAACGTATCGCCGACGGGGATCCCGCCTTCGCGGAGCCCCTTGCAGATCTGCCCGATGCGGGGCAGGGCGAGATTATACGTCAAAAGTTCTTCATGGCGGGAGAAGATGTCGGCGGGCGTCCCCTCCATGACGATCTCCCCCTTGTTCATCACCACGGCGCGGTCGGCAAGCAGGGCCTCTTCCAAGAAATGGGTGATGAGCACCACGGTGATGTGCTCCTCCTTGTTGAGGCGCAGAACAACGTCCGTGATCTCCCGCCGCCCGCGGGGATCGAGCATGGCGGTGGATTCGTCGAGTATCATGACTTTGGGCTTCAACGCAAGCACGCCCGCAATGGCCACCCGCTGTTTCTGCCCCCCCGAAAGGCGGGAGATGGTCGCATGGCGGTGCGTCTCCATGCCCACCGCCTTCAAGGCAAAATCGATGCGCTTGCCGATCTCCTCGCGGGGGAGGCCGACGTTTTCGGCGCCGAACGCCACGTCGTCCTCCACGATGGAGGCGACGGCCTGGTTATCGGGATTCTGGAAGACGATGCCCACGTTTTTGCGCACTTCGTACAGATTTTTCTGTTCGACGGGCATGCCGAGCGCAAAGATCTCCCCCCCGTCGGCCTCCAACAGGCCGTCGGAAAGGCGCGCGAGGGTCGATTTCCCGCTCCCGTTGTGGCCGAGCACGGCGACAAATTCGCCCTCTTCCACGGAAAAATTCAAATTTCGGATGGCAAACGCATCTTTCCCGTAGGAAAAACTCACGTTGCGGAATTCAAGCGCTTTCATGATCGCAAAAAAATTTCGGCTTTTATTATAGCAAATCCGCATGGTTTTTTCAATGAAAACGGGGCAAAAATTGCGAAAAAAAAGAGTGTTTTCCGCGGCGGGAGCCGAATTTTTCAAAATTTCGCGCAATTTCGTTTCAGCTGTTTGACAAACGTGCCGCTTTGGATTACAATGTTCTCACGGAGACAGCCATGACGCAAATACATATCGAAGAAGTCCATACGCGCGCACAAAGGAAGCAATTCATCAACTTCCCCCTCAAATTGTATAAAAAAGATCCCTGCTTCGTCCCTCCCCTCTACATGGACGAAAAGAAAATTTTCAAAAAAAATTATTCCTATCTGGAACAGGCTGAAGCGGTGTACTACCTCGCCTACCGCGAAAAAAAGGTCGTCGGCAGGATCTCGGGCATCCTGCAACGGGTGGCCAACAAAAAGTGGGGGCAGAAACGGGTACGCTTCACCCGCTTTGACTGCATCGACGATCAGGAGGTCGCAAACGCCCTCTTCGGCGCGGTCGAGCGCTGGGCCAAGAGCAAGGGCATGGAAGAGGTCGTTGGTCCCCTCGGCTTTTCCGATTTGGAGCGCGAAGGGCTCCTCATCGAAGGCTTCGACGAACTCGCCACCTTCGAGGAACAGTACAACTATCCTTACTATCAAAAACTCATCGAAAATGCGGGCTATCAAAAAGAGGTGGACTGGATCGAGCACAAACTCTATCTGCCCAAAGAGCGGGACGAGCGTCTCCCCCGCCTTTCTCAAAAAATTCTGGACCGCTACGGGCTCCACATGAGCGAGGCGAAGAATACCCGCGAATTTTTGAAAAAATACGCCGATAAATTCTTTGAAGTGCTCGACGAATCGTACGATAAGATCTACGGCACGGTCCCCTTCACCGAGAGCATGAAAAAGGAACTCATCGTCAACTTCAAACTCGTCATCGACTTGAAGTTTATTCGGGTCATTCTCGATAAAGATGAGCGTCCCGTGTGCTTCGGGATCTGCTTTGCCTCCCTTGCAAAGGCGTTGCAAAAGTCGGGCGGCCGCCTGACCCTCCCCGCCCTCTTCCGCGTACTCAAAGCGATCAAAAAACCGAAGATCATCGACCTCGCCCTCATCGGCGTGGTGGAAGAATACAGAATGAAGGGGGTCAGTTCGGTGCTGATCCACGAACTCATCAAAATGCTCGACGAAAACGGCGTGGAGTACTGCGAGACCAACCTCAATCTCGAAGATAATTACAGCATCCACAACATGTGGAAGTCCTTCGATAGCGTCCAGCACAAGCGCCGCCGCTGTTTCATCAAAACGGTTTAAGACGGAACACGGGCCGTCCATAAAATTCCGTAAATATCCGAAAATATCCGTAAAAATAAGGAAAGCGCCGCGCGGGTCCCATTCCCGCGCGGCGCCTTTTCTTGTTCTCCTTTCCGAAAAACCCCTTCTCACATCCCGCCCGGCTTCACCTTCATCAGGCGCACGAGGGCGGCGCGCTCGTTTTCGTCGAGTTTATCGCGGATGTATTTGATGGTCTCTTCGAGTTGGGGGATCATGACGTATTCGAGGGCGTTGACGCGCCGCTTGTTGCGCTCTATCTCCACGGCGAGCAAGCGCACCGCCTTCTCCACTTCGGCAAGGCGCATGAGGGTGGGCAAAAGCGCCGCGATCTCCCGCACTGATTCGTCCGCCTCGCTCGTCATCTCGGAAAAGGCGTACGGCAGGACGGCGTCGCTCTTTTCGGGTGCGGAAAGGCGGATGGCGGGCACTTCCACCCCCATGATGCTCTCCGTGCCGAGTTCGGCTTCGACCGCGACGGAGGGCATCGCAAGGGCCGTCTCCTGCACGTAGGAAGGGGTCAGCGCGCCCGCAAGCGCAAATTGTTTCATCGCGGCCGAAAGCGCCCCTTCCGCCTCGTCGCGGAGCCGTTTATCCTCGCGCAGGAGCACGGTAAAGCGGCGCACCATCTCGTCCGACTTATCTTTGAGGAGTTTATGTCCCCTTTGGGCGGTGGAGAGGCGCGCTTTGAGTTTTTTCAACTCCATGCGGGTGGGATTTACGTTCAGTCTTGCCATCGTTTTTCCAAACGGCCGCCGCGGCCCCTGTTTCCGGGCCGTCGGGCGCTCATTTCATATATTTTTCGATATATTCGGTGCGGATGCGTTTGAGTTCGCTCTTCGGGAGGATCTTCAACAGTTTCCAGCCGAGGTCGAGGGTCTCTTCGATCGTCCTGTCCGTCTCAAAGCCCTGGTTCACGTACTCCTTTTCAAAGGCCTCCGCAAATTTGGCGTAGAGTTTATCGGTATCCGAAAGGGCCGCCTCGCCGAGGATGGCGGAAAGTTCCTTGCTCTCCTTGCCGCGCGCGTAGGCCGCAAACAGTTGGTTCATGGTGTCGGCGTGGTCCTCGCGGGTCTTGCCCGCGCCGATGCCCTTATCTTTGAGGCGGGAGAGGGAGGGCAAAACGTCGATGGGCGGATTGAGCCCCTTTTTGTAGAGGTCGCGGGAAAGGATGATCTGTCCCTCCGTGATGTACCCCGTCAAATCGGGGATGGGGTGGGTCTTGTCGTCCTCGGGCATGGTGAGAATGGGGATCTGGGTGATGGAGCCCTCCGCGCCGCGGATCCTGCCCGCCCTCTCGTAGAGGGTCGCAAGGTCGGTATAGAGGTACCCGGGGTAGCCGCGGCGGCCGGGGATCTCCTTTCTCGCCGCCGAGACCTCCCGGAGAGCCTCCGCGTAGTTTGTGATGTCCGTCATGATGACGAGCACGTGCATGCCGCAGGTAAAGGCGAGGTATTCGGCGCAGGTGAGGGCGATGCGGGGGGTCGCGATGCGCTCCACGGCGGGGTCGTTGGCGAGGTTGGTAAAGAGCACCGTCCTCTCGATCGCACCCGTCCGTTCAAAGTCCTCCACAAAGTACTGCGCCTCTTCAAAGGTAATGCCGATCGCGGCGAACACGACGGCGAATTTGCCCTCCGAGCCCCTCACTTTCGCCTGCCGCGCGATCTGCGCCGCAAGTTCGGCATGCGGAAGCCCGCTCATCGAAAAGACGGGGAGTTTCTGCCCGCGCACCAGCGTATTCAAACCGTCGATCGCGGAGATGCCCGTCTCGATGAACTCGTTGGGGTAGTCGCGCGCGGCGGGATTGATGGGCTCGCCGTTGATATCGAGCAATTTTTCGGGAATGACGGGCGCTCCGCCGTCGCGGGGGTTGCCCATCCCGTCGAACACCCTGCCGAGCATATCGCGGGAGACGCCGAGTTGTTGCGCATGCCCCAAAAAGCGGACTTTGGCCGTAGATACCCGCAAGCCCTGCGAACTCGTAAAGAGTTGCACCACCGCCTTATCGCGGTTGACTTCGAGCACCTTCCCCCGCCGCACTTCTCCGTCGGCGCAGAGGATATCCACAAGTTCGTTGTAGGTGACCCCCTCCACGTTCTCCACGAGCATGAGGGGCCCCACCACTTCGCGGATCGTCTTATATTCCTTATACATCGCTCTCTCCTCCCCCGCCGAGCGCTTTGATCTCCTCGCTCATTTCGCCGATGAGATCGTCAAACCGCGCAAGGTCCTTTTCTTCGATATATTTCGCCCGCCCGATCTTCTCCATGAAGGGGCATTTGAGGATATCGCCGAGGTCGACGTACCCGTCCACTGCCTCGGCGGAGAGGGTGTAGAATTGATAGATGACGAGGAGCATCAGAAGTTGCTTATGCAGGGAGGTATGGGTATCCACCTCGTGGAAGGCGTTCTGGTGGAGATAATCCTCGCGGATCATCTTGGCGGTCTCCATCACGAGGCGGTCGCGCGAGGAGAGGGCGTCCATGCCCACAAGGCGCACGATCTCGTTGAGGGAGGCCTCCTCCTGCAAGGTGGTCATCACGAATTGGCGGTATTTGAAGAACCCCTTCCCCACATTTTCATCGTACCATGCCTTCATTTTATCGGCATAGAGGGAGTAACTCACCAGCCAGTCGATGGCGGGGAAATGCCTCTCGTAGGCGAGGGAGGCGGAGAGCCCCCAAAACACCTTCACGATGCGCAATGTGGCCTGTGAAACGGGCTCGGAGAGGTCGCCTCCGGGGGGCGAAACGGCACCGATGGCCGTCACGGAGCCCTTTCTGTCCCCGCTCCCCAACAGTTTCACCATGCCCGCGCGCTCGTAAAATTCAGCGAGGCGGCTGGAAAGATAGGCGGGGTATCCCTCGTCGCCCGGCATCTCTTCGAGGCGGCCGCTCATCTCGCGGAGGGCCTCCGCCCAGCGGGAGGTGGAATCGGCCATGATCGCCACGTTATAGCCCATGTCGCGGAAATACTCGGCGATGGTGATGCCGGTATAGATGGAGGCCTCGCGGGCGGCCACGGGCATATCGGAGGTATTGGCGATGAGCACCGTGCGCTTCATGAGGGGCTCTCCCGTCGCGGGGTCCTTCAAGGCGGGGAACTCGTTCAGAACGTCCGTCATTTCGTTGCCCCGCTCGCCGCAGCCGACGTACACGATGATGTCTGCGTCCGCCCACTTGGCCAGTTGGTGCTGGACGACCGTCTTTCCGCTCCCGAAGGGGCCGGGCACGGCGGCGGCCCCTCCCCGCGCGATGGGGAAGAGGGTATCGATGACCCGCTGTCCCGTGATCATGGGGCGGTCGGGGTTGAGTTTCTCGCGGTACGGTCTGCCCTTGCGGACGGGCCATTTTTGGAGCATGCACACCTCTTTTACCCCTTTCTCGGTGCGGATGCGGGCGACGGTCTCCGTGATATTGAAGTCTCCTTCCTCCACGGAGAGCACCTCCCCTTCCACGCCGAAGGGCACGAGGATGCGGTGTTCCACGATCTCCGTCTCCTGCACCGTGCCGAGGACGTCCCCCGCCGTCACGCGCTCACCCGCCCTCGCTTTGGGGGTGAAATGCCACCTCTTTTCGCGGTCGAGGGAGTAGACGAATGCTCCGCGGGTGATGCGGCTCCCGTACCGGAAGGCGAGCGTCGTCAAGGGGCGCTGGATGCCGTCGAAGATTCCGGTGATGAGCCCGGGCGCAAGTTCGGCGCACAGGGGCTCCCCGGTGGATACGACCTCCTCCCCGGGACCGAGGCCCGAAGTCTCCTCGTACACCTGGATGGAGGCTTGATCCCCGCGCAGTTCGATGATCTCCCCGACGAGGTGACGGGACGAAACGTGCACCACGTCGTACAGTTTGCAGTCCGCCATATTTTCGGCCACGATGAGGGGGCCCGATACTTTTATGATTTTTCCGGACATTTGCTTCTCCTCGGAAAGTTGTTATTTTCGGAACAGGATATCCACGCCGAGGGCGCGCTCCATCGCTTCCTTCAAAAAGGCCTCTCCGTACCCCGTATCCCCGCCCGCGGGAATGGGCAGGACGACGGGATAGGCCTCCTCGTCAAAGCGTTTCAAAAGGTCCCGGAGGGGCTCCGCGTACTCCTCCGCCAGAAAGACGACGGGGTGATCCCGCGCCACTTTGCGCAAGGTCTCCCGCGCCCCCTTTTCGTCGGTCACGGGGAAGGCCTCCACGCCCGCGGCTTTGAAGCACATAATGTTCTCCGCGCGGCCTACGATCGCCGTTTTTGCCTTCATTTCACGCCTCCCGACAGTCTCTTTTCGATCTCCCCGGGCGGCACACCCGCCCCGAGGCATACAAGCGCCGTCCTGACGTCCCCTATCTCGGCGCGGCGGCGCAGTACGTAGTAGAGGAAGGGCTCCCTTCCCTCCAAACAAAACCGCTTTTCGCGGAACCACTCCTTCTCAAACCTTGCCAGCATGCGCTCGGCCTCGGTGAAGGGGGGCTTGCCCGCTCTGAGGCAGGCCGCATAAAAAGCCGCGTAGGGCGTCCCCGCAAAGGCCCTTTCCCGTTTTTCGGCGTCCTCCGAAAAGAGGACGGCGAGGGTCTCCTTGCCGAGGGTCCCCCCCTCGGTGTAGAGGGCCTCCGCCCGCGCGCGGTCCCCCGCGCGGAAGGCGGTCAGAAGATTGGTCCTGTCGGCGCGCTCCTCCAAAAAGCGTTTGAGGGGGGAGCGCCGTCTGCATGCGCGGAGCAGATAGGCAAATTCGGCCCTGTCGAAGGCCGCCCCGATCTCCGCCCCCGTCGCCCCTTCGGGCAGGTCGGGCACGGGCGGCCGCTTGGCGGCGACGAGTTCTTTGAGTTCCCCGATTTTTTTGAGCCCCTCGGGCCCGAGCATCGGCGCGGGGTCCGCCCCGAGCCGCTCCGCCTTATACAGGGCCTTCATGTTGTGGAAGTCGCGCGGGGCGAGAAAGTAGATCTTGTCCGCCTCGGTGGGCGCATATTCGCGGATAAAAGCGTCCAGCGCCTCCTCCTCGGCGCGCACGGGGTCCTCCCCGCCGCCCGCGGAGCCGAACCCGCTGTCCCGGAGGGCGCGCTTCACCTCCTCCTGCGTCATCGTGGGAAAACGCAAGATCTTTTCGCCCAAAAGAGACTTTTCTTTGACGGCGATCACGCCGTTGATGTAATCGATTCCGTACCCCATTCAGCGATTTTCTCCGAAAAGCGCCAACGCGATCTCCGATTGGTGCGCTTCCCTGTCCCGTTCGAGCAGGGCCTCGTAGGAGAGGTCCTTATCGCAGATCTTGCCCCTCAAAAGGAGGCCGCCCGCGATGTCCGCCCGCTCGTTCGAGAGGACGAGTTTCTTTTTGGCGACGACGGGCAGGGCCGCCGCCCCCTCTGCGTAGGCAAAACCGCGGGCGAACACCACCTCGTCCCCCTCCTCGGCGTTCTCTTCGAGGAGGCGGGAAAAAAGGCGCAAACTCCCCCCTTCGTCGAGGGCGCAAAGGGCGTCGAGGGCGGCGTTGTAGACGGCGTCGATGACCCGCCGCTTTTGGGCGAGGCGGATCTTGGCGGCGTCCAGCCTTGCGGCGGCCTCCCTGCCTTCGCGGATGCGCACGGCCCGCGCTTCCCCTTCTTTTTGAGCCTCCGCCCTCTCTTTTTGGGCGTTTTCGCGCGCGGCGGCCGCAATTTGGTCTGCCCGCTCGCGGGCGGCGAGCGCGATGCGCTCGGCCTCCCCTTCCGCGTCCGAGAGGATGCGGGCTACGATCTCTTCCTTGCCCATGTCAGATCGCGAGGATGACGAGCAGGGAGATGACGAGCCCGAGCAGAGCGTAGAACTCGATCATGGCGGGCCCCATCGCGATCTTGAAGCCGAGGCTGTCCTGCTTGGCGGCCGCGTAGATGCAGTTGACGGCGGCTTTGGATTGGAAGAGGGCGGAAACGAAGCCCGAAATGGCCATCGGCAGACAGGCGGCGAAGATGGCCCAGCCCTGCGCCGTGGTCGCGGCCTCCGCCGCATAGAGGGGGGCGAGTTTGGTGGACGTCGCGATGATGGCGATGAGGAAGCCGTAGAGGCCCTGGGTGGCGGGCAAGAGCATCAGAATGATGAGTTTCCCGAACTTTTTGGGCTCTTCGCCGAGGACGCCCGCGGCGGCGCTGGCCGTCTTATAGAGGCCGAGCCCCGAGCCGACGCCGCAGAGGACGACGCACAGTGCGATCCCCACAATGGCGATCACGTAACCGGTTGAAAACATACAGAAAATACCTCCGTTTTTTTCTATCTTTTGTCTTTTATTTTTTCCCCGCTTCCGCGGTTTTTGCCTTTCCGATCTTACCCCGCTTCCGCGGTTTTCTATTTATTATCCTTCCCGCGGCCGCGGTTTTCTCTTTATGATCCTTCCGCCTCTCGGCTCTCTTCTCCGCGCCCGCCTCTCTTTCTCCTCGGCGGCGCGTTCCCTGCTCTCCCGCCTCTTCGCTCCTTGCTTCTCTTTCGCGGCGGCCTTTCTCTTCCGCGGCGGCGCGTTTCCGTCCCTTTGCGGTCCTTTCCCTCTCTTTTCCAACCCTTGCTCTCTTTCTATTCTCCCGCGACGGCCTCTCTTTCCGATTCGCCCCGCGCCCTTTCTCTTCCGTTCTCTCTATTTTTCTGTCCTTTTTTCCCTCGGCCGCCTCTGGTCTCTCTCCTCCGCGCCCGCCTCTCGCCTTTCTCCGCGGCGGCGCGTTCCCCGCTCTCCTGCGGTCCTTTCTCTTTCTTTCCTAAGCCTTGTTCTCTTTCTATTTTCCGTGGCGGCGCGTTCCCCGCTCTCCTGCGGTCCTTTCCCTCTCTTTTCCAACCCTTGTTCTCTTTCTATTTTCCGCGGCGGCCTCTCTTTCCGATTCGCCCCCCGCGTCCCTTCTCTTCCGTTCTCTCTTTTTTCTGTCCTCTTTTCCCTCGGCCGCCTCTGGTCTCTCTTCCGCGCCCGCCTTTCTCTTCCTCCGCGCCCGCCTCTTCGCTCTTTGCTTCTCCTCCGCGGCGGCGCGTTTCCCGCTCTTCTGCGGTCCTTTCCCTCTCTTTCCAAAACCTTGTTCTCTTTCTATTTTCCGCGGCGGCCTCTCTTTCCGATTCGCCCCTCGCCCCTTCTCTTCCGTTCTCTCTTTTCTGTCCTTTTTTCCCTCGGCCGCCTTCTCCGCGCCCGCCTCTTCGCTCCTTGCTTCTCTTTCGCGGCGGCCTTTCTCTTCCGCGGCGGCGCGTTTCCCGCTCTTCTGCGGTCCTTTCTCTTTCTTTTCCAAACCTTGTTCTCTTTCTATTTTCCGCGGCGGCCTCTCTTTCCGATTCGCCCCGCGCCCTTTCTCTTCCGTTCTCTCTTTTCTGTCCTTTTTTCCCTCGGCCGCCTTCTCCGCGCCCGCCTCTCTTTCCCAACGGCGGCGCGTTTCCGCTCTCCCGCGGTCCTTTTTCTCTCTTTCCCAAACCTTGTTCTCTTTCTATTCCTCCGCGGCGGCCTCTCTTTCCGCTTCGCCCCCGCGTCCCTTCTCTTCCGTTCTCTCTTTTTTTCTGTCCTCTTTTCCCTCGGCCGCCTCTTCTCCGCGCCCGTCTTTCTTTTCCAACGGCGGCGCGTTCCCTGCTCTCCGCCCCTCTCGGCGCCCGTTCTCCTATTCTTTCGCGGCGGCTTTCTTGTGCGCGGCGGGCTCGCCGTAATCGAGGGCAATGTATTTCGCGCGGGAGCCGAGGGGCTCAAACAGTTTGCCTTCGCCCTCGTAAAATCTCCCGAAGAATTCCACGTATTGGAGGCGTGCCGTATGGATGTAGGCGCCCAGCAGACTGATGGCGAGGTTAAAGAGGTGTCCCGCCACAAAGATGACCGCGCCGATCGCGGCGAGGGCGACGTTCCCGCTGAGCATGAGGGGAGTGATCCCCCCTCCCCCCGTGAGGGTGTATTGGGAGACCACCTGCGCGATGACCGCTCCCGTGAGCATAAGCCCGTAGAGGCGGATGTAACTCAACACGTCGGTGAAGTAATTGATGAGGCCGTACAGCGCGCCGAACCCTTTGGAAAATTTCCCGGGCAGTTTTTCGTGCCGGCCCGCCGTGAGCACGGCCACGAGGAGGGAGACGCCCGCCACGATCCCGCCCGCCGTCGTGAGCGCGGAGAGGGAAAAATCGCGGATGAGGCCGATGACGGCGAGCAGGGCGCCGAAGGAAAAGACCGCCCAAACGAGGCCGTCGAACACGCCGTCCCACGGCCGTCCGCGGTGGACGCCCTGCGCAAATTTGCACAGATACCCCGCGCACAGTTGGGCAATGCCCATGAGGAGGGCGATGATGAGCACCGCGGGCAGTTGGATGCCGGCAAGGGAATACATCGCCGACTGCGCATCGGGCATCACGGTGAAGGGAAGCACGGAAATGCCAAAGAGGGAGTTGAACAAAAATCCCCACGCAAAGGTGAACAGGCCGCCCACGCCGAACACGCCGCCGAGGCTCGCGATCCCCCCCTTTTTCTTTTTGCGGAGGAAAAATCCGCCCGCGGCCATGAGGATGCCGTAGCCCATGTCCGCCATGATGAAGCCCAAAAACACGCTGAAAAAGAAGGCCATGACGGGGTTGGGGTCCACCTCCCGCGCGTTGGGGGCCGAATACATGTTGGTGATCGTCTCAAAATCGGCCACGACGGGCTTGTTGCGGGTCAGCGTGGGAACGAACTCGTCCTCGGCGGGGTCGGAGAATTCATAATAGAGGGGCACGCCCAAGCCGTCGAGGGCGGCGCGGACGCGCGCTTCGCCGTCGGCGGGGACAAAGGCGTCCGCCAAAAAGGTGCGGGCGGTCGTCCTCATCTTTTCGGAGGCCTCCGCCTTTTCCAATTCGAAGCCGACGTAATCGCGATAAATTTTGAGGGCGCGCAGTTCGGGGGCGAGGGCGGCGAGCCCTTCGTCCGCCGCGGCGAGGCGGGCCTTCGCTTCGGCAAGCGCCCCTTCGAGGGCGCAAAAAAGCGCCGCTCCCGTGCGGTCCCCGCCGAAGGGGCAGGCGGAAAACGAAGCGGCGGAAAGCAGGGCTTCCGTTTGGGGAAGGACGCTTGTATGGCAGACGACGAGGAGGAGGGAGCCCCCTTCCGTTTCCGTCTCCTCGAAAGCGGCAAGACCGAGGGCGGCAAGGCCCGCCTTCAAACCGTCGAGGGCGGAGGCGCCCGCAAAGCCGAAGAAAAGGGCAGTGTGGGCGGAGGGACGGAGGGAGGAAAACGATCTCAAAAAGGGAGAATAGGGGCGGGCAGAGGCGATTTCGCGCTCCAAGCGGGCGATCTCGGAGGCAAGTTCCTCCTTTTCCGCGTTGAGCGAGGCGACCCGCCCGACGAGTTCATCGGCCCTGCCGCGATAATTTTTCGCCGCGAGAAATTCCTCATAGCCGACCGCGAATCCGTCCGCAAGCGGCTTTTCCTTGCGCGAGGAAGGCGCGGCCGCGGCGATGGCGGCAAGCGTCTCCTCCAAAGAGGCGAGATAGGCGGCAAGCGCCTCCCGCCCGAATCCGGCGCGCTCGCCGATCTCCTCGGCACGGGGCTCTTCTTCCGGAAGGGCGCGCTCATTGATCTCCACAGCGCGGGTGCGTTCGAGCGCGTTGAGAATGGAGTCGCGGTCGTAGGAGAGGGCCGCGAGGCGCAGTTTGCGCATTTTGACGATCACCGCAGAAGCCTCCCGAGGACGGCCGAGACGTGGCCGCCCGTGCGCCCGAGAAGATCTTCCGCCTCCGCTTCGGCTTCCCGCCGCGCCGCGGCGAGGGCGGACGAATAGGCGGCCTCCGCTTCGGCGCGCGCCGAGGAGACGATCTCTTCGGTGAGTTTCGCGCTCTCCGCGGCAGAGGCGCGCTCCCCTTCCGCCGCCTTTTTTTGCGCTTCCGTCACCGTGGCCTCGGCCCTCTTTTGCGCTTCTTCCACAATGGCCGCGGCCCGTTTTTCCGCTTCGGCGATGACGGCAATGATATCTTCTTCCATCCGACTTTCCTTGCGCGACCGAGGTCCCTTTTTTGTTGCAAGGGCCCCTCTTTTTTGCGCGGTTTCGTGCTACGGTTATTTATAACCGATATCCCGATGATTGTAACCCTTTTTTCCCTTTTTGTCAACAAAAAAAGAGGCCGTGCGCAAGGACGGAATTTTTTTTGCGCAGGGCCCCCTATCAAATTGTTTCCTCGCCCAAAGTCCCCCGTGCGGCCCGCGCTGCCGCCGCCCGCGCGGCGCCCGCGCGTTCCGCACGTGGGACTTTTCTCTTCCTTCGCCGCTCCGCTCCTCTTCTTTTTCTCTTTCCAATGTTATGGTACCACGAAATTTTTGCCCTTCCGTTTTGAGATGACAAGGTTTTTTTCTTTTTTTCGTCCGTGCGGAAAAAATGCCCTCAAAACACTCAATTTCTTATTACGATTTTTCCCGTAAACGGAGGGAGGCGGAGGGCGGACAGGTCGGCCCCTTCCCCCGTGAGAAGGTCGGTCCCCTCCCCCTCGCCCGCGCGGAGCACCGCCTCCTCCTCCGTGATGTTGACGGCGGCATAGATCTCCTCCGACCCGAAGGAGCGGACGAAGGCGAGGGCGCCCCCGCGCACCTCCGCCTTGCGGTAACTGCCGTAAGACAGGGCGGGATGTTCCCTCTTGATGCGGGCAAGGGCGGCGATGTGCCCGCTCAGCCCGGGACAGGCGGTGCGGTCCACCCCGTCGATGGCAGGACGGAGGTCGCGGTCGAGGTTGCCCTTATCCCCCTTGACGCCGTACTCCGAGCCGTAATAGATGCAGGGGATGCCCGGCATGGCGAAGAGGAGGGTGTAGAGATTTTTGAGGTTGCGCCCCTCCTTTAAGGAGGTGGCGGCCCGTGGCACATCGTGGTTATCCACGAAATTGAAGAGGTGTTTGCCCCGGTAGAGGCACCACGGGAAATCGCCGAAGAGGCGGGTGAGCGAATACTCGATCTCAAAGAGGTTGCGGCTGTTGAAGGCGGAGAGCATGCTGTGGAAGCCCTCATAATTGGTGGCGGAATCGAGGCGGCCGGGGGCGACGTTGGCCTCGAAGTTGTTGAGGTGGATGACCTCCCCCATCAAAAAGAAGTCCTTCCTCCGTTCGGATACGGTGCGGCGGACGAGTTCCAAAAACCACGGCGGCAGAAGATAACTCACGTCGAGGCGAAGCCCGTCGATCCCGAAGGTATCGATCCAATAGCGCACGGCGTCCATGAGATAGTTCTGCACGTCGGGCTCGGACAGGTTGAGTTTGACGAGTTCGGGGTGGCCCTCCCAATCGGCATAGCCGAAGCCGTCGCCGTAGCGGGAGTTCCCGCAGGGATCGATGTGGAAGAAGCGGGCGGCCGCACAGTTGCCCCGCGCGGCCCGCACCTCCGCAAAGGGAGGAAAGGCCCGCCCGACGTGGTTGAACACGCCGTCCAGCACGACGCGCATGCCCGCCCCGTGGAAGGCCTCCACGAGGGAGCAAAATTCCCCGCCGGTGCCGAGGCGCCTGTCCACCTTGTAAAAATCCACCGTGTCGTAGCCGTGGCGCTCGCTCTCGAAGAGGGGGTTGAAGAGGACGGCCGTGACCCCCATCTCTTGGAGGCGGGGGATCTCCCTTTCTATCTTGGAAAGGCGGTGGCGGACGGCGCCGAAGTCGTTTTCCGTCTCCGCGCCGCAAAAGCCGAGGGGATAAATCTGATAAAAGACCGCCTCGTCAAACCACATCGTTTTTGCCTCCTTCGGCGGGGGCCTCCCCGCCGGAGAGCGAATCTGCCGGGCGATCCAGTGACAGG
>CANQAZ010000012.1 GCA_947589555.1 uncultured Clostridia bacterium
GGGGACGGGAAAGGGCGGGAAGAGGCGAAGAGGAGGTGGGATGTTGTGATGTGACAAGATTTTTTTCCTTTTGTGATTTTTGTGAAAATTTCTTTTTCGCCCGCAGTTTGTTTGACTTTCGCGCGTATAAATGTTAATATAAAAACAATCGCATTCCGAGGCGTATGACCGCGCGGGTTTGCGCCTCTTCTTTTTTTACGGACTACGGTTTTTTGCCTGTGATTCGGAGGTGATCGTTTGTTAAAACGGCTGTTTCAGTGTATCCGGGAATACAAGGTTTCCACCATCCTTTCTCCCATCTTCGTGACCTTTGAGGTCGTGCTCGAATGTCTGCTTCCCTTCTTCATCGCGGGCCTCCTCGGCTATATGGAGGACGCCCGCCTCGGCAAGGTGACCCTTCAACTGTGGGGCACGGAAGGGGTGTTCGGCATCGGCCAGTACGCCTGCATCCTCATCGCGATGGCCATTGCTTCCCTCGTGTGCGGCATGCTCTCCGGCCTCTTCTGCGCCCGCGCTTCCGCCGGCTTCGCCCGCAACCTGCGCAAGGACCTCTACTACAAGGTGCAGGATTTCTCCTTCGAGAACATCGATAAATTCTCCACGCCCTCCCTCGTCACCCGCATGACGACGGACGTGACCAACGTGCAGATGTCCTTCATGATGATCATTCGCGTGGCGGTCCGCAGTCCCATGATGATGATTTTTTCCGTGGTGATGGCCTTTATCATGGGCGGAAACCTCGCGTGGATCTTCGTGGGCGTCATCCCGCCCCTCGCCGCCATCCTCTTTTTCATCATGTGGAAAACGATGCCCCTCTTCCGCCGCGTGTTCAAGAAGTACGACAACCTCAACGAGAGCATCGAAGAGAACATCGCGGGTATCCGCGTGGTGAAATCGTACGTGCGGGAGGACTTTGAAAAGGAAAAATTCGACAGGGCCGCGACCGACGTGCAGACCGACTTCACCAAAGCGGAACGCATCCTCGCGTGGAACAACCCCGTGATGCAGTTCTTCTTCTACTCCGTGCTCTCGACCGTGCTCTTTTTGGGCTCCTACCTCGTGCTCTCCGAGACCCCCGTCGGCTTGGGGGTCACCCTGCAATATACCACCATCTCCCAACTCATCGTGTACGGCATGCAGATCCTGATGTCCCTCATGATGTTCTCCATGACCTTTGCGATGATCGCGATGTCCATTGAGAGCATGCGCCGCATTTACGAGGTGTTGAGCGAGGAATCCACCCTCCGCAGTCCCGAAAACGCCGTCACCGAGGTCGCGGACGGCTCCATCGACTTCGATAACGTCTCCTTTAAGTACTCGGCTTCTGCCGAAAAGGACGTGTTGGAGGGGATCGACCTGCATATCCGCTCGGGCGAGACCATCGGCGTCATCGGCGGCACCGGCGTGGGAAAGACCTCCCTCGTCAACCTCATCTCCCGCCTCTACGATGCGACGGAGGGTAGCGTGAAGGTGGGCGGCCGCGACGTGAAAGAGTACGATTTGGAGGTCCTGCGCAACAACGTGGCCGTGGTGCTCCAAAAGAACGTGCTCTTTTCGGGCTCCATTAAAGATAATTTGCGCTGGGGCAACCCCGACGCCACCGACGAGGAGATGGAGGAGGCGTGCAAACTGGCGCAGGCGGATGAGTTCATCCAGACCTTCCCCAAAAAGTACGATACCTACATCGAGCAGGGGGGCACCAACGTCTCGGGCGGGCAGAAACAGCGGCTGTGCATCGCCCGCGCCCTGTTGAAAAAGCCCAAAATTTTGATTTTGGACGACTCGACCTCGGCCGTGGATACCCATACCGACGCGCTCATCCGCAAGGCCTTCCGCGAGTACATCCCCGCGACGACCAAAATCATCATCGCCCAGCGCACCTCCTCCGTGGAGGACGCCGACCGCATCGTCATTATGGACGCGGGCAGGATCGTCGCCGTGGGCACGCATGAGGAACTCCTCGGCACCAACGAGATCTACACCGAAGTGTACACCACCCAAAACAAGGGCGGAAAGGCCATTTCCTCCCTCGGAGAGATGGGGGAACTGGATGAGGAGAACAAGAAAGGGGGTGAAAACTGATGGCAAGAATGGCTATGGCGCGGCCCGCGCGCAGTGCAAAGGGTGGCGCGCCCAACCTCAAAGCGCCCAAAGGGACCTTCAAACGCACCATCAAGGCGGTCTTTCACGCCTATCCCAAGATGATGACCATTGCCCTTATCTGCATCATCTTCAACGCGATCGTTTCCGCCCTGCCCTCCATCTTCATGGAGCGCATCTTCAAGGCCATCGAGGCCGCGACGGAGCAGGGCGTGCTGTGGGGGGGCATCGTGGACCTCGGCACCGAGTCCGTGCCCGTCTTGCAGAACGTGGCGACCTATATCACGACAAGTATGCTCACCCTCATCGGGCTGTATGTCGTCTCCCTCGCCTCGGGCGCGGTGGATAAGCAACTCATGGCCATCATCACCCAGGGATTTTTGAAAAAAATGCGCGGGCAGATGTTCGACGGCATGCAGGATCTGCCTATCCGCTACTTCGATACCCATAACCACGGCGATATCATGAGTTATTATACCAACGATATCGATACCCTGCGGCAGGTCATTTCGCAGTCTCTTCCCCAACTGCTGACCTCGGGCGTGATGGTCGTTACCCTGTTCATCATCATGATGGTGTACAGCGTGTGGCTCCTCCTCATCGTGCTGGCCTTCATCTTCGTCATCCTTTTCGTCACGAAGGTGGTGGGCGGCGGCGCGGGGCGGTTCTTCCTCGGCCAGCAGCGCGCCGTGGCGCAGACGGAGGGCTTTGTGGAGGAGATGATGAACGGCCAGAAGGTGGTGAAGGTGTTCTGCCACGAGGAGGCCGCAAAAGCCGACTTCGACAGGGTGAACGACCACCTCTGCGAGCAATCGACCAAAGCCAATGCCTACGCAAACATGCTCATGCCCATTTTGGGCAATATCGGGCACGTCTTGTATGTGCTCATCGCCCTGCTCGGCGGCGTGTTTATCCTTTCGAACGTGCATAACTTCGGGTTCATCAACCTCTTTGACCCGGCCGAAGCGGGATTTTTCACCGTGGCCAACGTCGCCGCCTTTTTGCAGATGACGCGGCAGTTCTCCAACAACATCAACCAAGTCTCCAACCAGGTCAACCCCGTCGTCATGGGGCTTGCGGGCGCGGCGCGCCTCTTTGCCCTCATCGACGAAAAACCCGAGGAGGACGAAGGGTATGTGACCCTCGTCAACGCCAAAGAGAACGCCGACGGCACCCTGACGGAGTGCGGGGAGCGCACCGGCATCTGGGCGTGGAAGCACCCCCACAAAGAGGACGGGACGGTGACCTATACCAAACTGGAAGGGGACATCCGCATGTTCGACGTGGACTTCGGCTACGACCCCGAGAAGATTGTGCTCCACGACATCAACCTCTATGCAAAGCCCGGGCAGAAGGTGGCCTTTGTGGGCGCGACGGGCGCGGGCAAGACGACGGTGACCAACCTCCTGACCCGATTCTATGACATCCAGGACGGCAAGATCCGCTACGACGGCATCAACGTCAATAAGATCAAGAAAGGGGAACTGCGCAGGGCCATCGGCATGGTGTTGCAGGATACCAACCTCTTTACGGGCACCGTGATGGAGAACATCCGCTACGGCCGTTTGGACGCCACCGACGAGGAGTGCATTGCGGCCGCCAAACTTGCGGGCGCGGACGACTTTATCGTGCGTCTGCCCGAGGGGTACAACACGATGCTCCACCAGAACGGCGCGAATTTGTCGCAGGGGCAGAGGCAACTCCTCTCCATCGCCCGCGCCGCCGTCGCCGACCCGCCCGTGATGATTCTGGACGAGGCGACTTCCTCCATTGATACGAGGACGGAGGCCATCGTCCAGCGCGGCATGGATAAACTCATGGAGGGCAGAACGGTGTTCGTCATTGCGCACAGGCTCTCCACCGTCAAAAATTCCAACGTCATCATGGTGCTTGAACGGGGACGCATCATCGAACGCGGCACCCACGAGCAACTCATCGACATGAAGGGCAAGTATTATCAACTCTACACGGGCGCGTTTGAACTGGAATAAAGTTTGATAAAGAGAGCCGCCGCTTCTTCGGAAGCGGCGGCGGTTTTTTTACGGTTCGTACGGCTTTTTCCAAACCCTATATGGTGGAAAGGGCGGCGCCGACTACGGCGACTTCGATGATAACAACAATGACGGTGAGCACCAACGAAATGGCGCTTATGATCGTCCCGGCGAGCGCAAGCCCGTGCCCTTTTCCGCCGAGTTCGGCGGCTTTTTTCATCCCGAGAATGGAACAAACGAGCCCCGCGATCGCGATGAAGAAAGAGAGAACGAAGCCGACGATCGCAAGGACGTTGCTCTCTTCTTTTTGGACGGGAGCGGACTGCGCCACGCCGCAGTGCGGGCAGACGACGGCTCTGTCATCGATCTGCGCGCCGCAATTTTTACAGAACATTGAATTTACCTCCTTTGTTTTTTCTCATTATACTCCCATTATACTGGGAAGTCAAGATATTTTCCCAATATTATGGAAAAATAAAATGTATGGAAAATAAATTCGGGGAGAGGCTCCGCACGCTTCGGCAGGAGAGAGGGCTCGGGCAGGTGCAACTTGCAAGGGAACTCGATGTGGGAAAATCGATCGTCAGCCTTTGGGAGAGAGGGGAGTGCGAGCCGACGCTTTCGAAATTGGTTGCGATCGCGCAGTTTTTCGGGGTCTCCGTGGATTATCTCGCCGGATTGGAGGACTGAATGAAAAGGGCGCGCGGCCCGAATGGGCCGCGCGCCGCAAAAATGAGGCGCCCCGCGGCAAAGCCGCGGGGCGCATTCATTATTTTTAGCATGTTTAGCGGAAGAGGTCGCCGAGGAGATCGTCCATATCGTATAATCCGGGGCGTTTGCCGAGCATGAAACGGGCCGCTTTCAACGCGCCCGCCGCGAATACCTTGCGGCTCCGCGCCGAGTGGGTGAGGGTCAGAATTTCGTCGTCGCCCGCGAACATCACCTCATGTTCGCCCACGATGGTGCCGCCGCGCACGGCGTGGACGCCGATTTCGCTCTTCTTCCGCGCGCCGACCGCGCCCTGACGGCCGTAGACGTTCTCTTTGCCGCCGCCGAAGCCCTCGTTTACGCTCTTTGCGAGCATCAGCGCGGTGCCCGAGGGAGCGTCCTGTTTTTGGCTGTGGTGGCGCTCGATGATCTCCGCGTCAAAGGCCGTCCCGAGCGCCTCCGCCGCCTTTTGGGCGAGCCGTTGCATGACGTTTATCCCGAGCGAAAGGTTGCCCGTGCGGAAAACGGGCACCCGCTTGGAGTAGTTTTCGATGAGCGCGAGGTCGTTATCGGTGTAGCCCGTGGAGGCGAGCACGGCGGGAAGGCCCTTTTCTTCGCAAAAGCGGAGGCGTTCCTCCACAAAGCGGGCCGAGGAGAAGTCGATGAGGACGTCCGCTTCCTCCGTGACCGAAGAAAAATCGGGATAGATGGGGAAGGGGGCGGGAGCGGGGGCGAGATCGACCCCGCAGACGATCTCGGCTTGCGCTTCGGGGGCGAGGTCGGCGACCATGCGCCCCATTTTGCCGCAGGCGCCGCATAAAACGATTTTCATTCTTTCACCTCTAAGCCATAGTTTCTCATGGCCGCTTTGAGCGCTTCGAAATGGGCGGGTTCGATGGGGGTGAGGGGGGCGCGCGGCAGACCCGCTTCAAACCCGAGAAGGTTTGCGCCCGCCTTGACGGGAATGGGGTTGACTTCGCAGAAACAGGCGTTCGCGAGGGGCAGAAGGGCGTCGCTCACGGTGCGCGCATAGGTCAGATCTCCTGTTTCGACCGCCGTGCAGAGCGCTTTGACGCCGCGGGGGGCGAGATTGGAGACGACGGAGATGACCGCCGTGCCGCCCGCGCACAGAATGGGCAGATTGAGGGCGTCCTCCCCCGAGTAAATATCGCATTTTCCGCGGGTGAGGCGGAGGGTCTCCATGACTTGCGCCATGTTGCCGCTCGCCTCCTTGATGCCCGCAAGGTTTTTCAGCCCGGCGATCGCGGCGGCCGTCTCCGGCAGGAGATTGACCCCGGTACGCCCGGGTACGTTGTAGGCGATGACGGGCACCGAGACCGCCCCGCACACCGCTTTATAATATTCGTAGAGCCCGCGCTGGGTGCACTTGTTGTAGTAGGGGGTGACGGCGAGCACGCCGTCCGCGCCGAGATCCTCGGCCCGCCGCGCCGCCTTGACGGCCGTTTCCGTGCTGTTGCTCCCCACGCCGAAGATAATTTTCATCCGCCCTGCGTTCTTCTCCACCGAAAAACGCATGAGCGCCGCCTTCTCTTCCTCCTGCATCGTGGCGGGCTCGCCCGTCGTGCCGAGGATGACGAGGGCGTCCGTTCCGCCCGCGGCCTGGTATTCCATGAGCGATGCGAACGCATCGAAATTGACGCCGTCCTTCATAAAAGGCGTGATCATCGCCGTTGCGCTTCCCTTCAAAAATCCCGTCATGATCTTCTCCTTATTTTTATCGCGGCCGATCGCATGTCGTGCCGCTTTGTGCCGCCGTGCGGCAAAATTCAGCCGAAATATCCCTTTACGGCGAGGAGTTCGGCAAGGAGCACCGCCCCGCCCGCGGCTCCCCGCAACGTGTTGTGCGAACAGCCGATGAATTTCCAGTCGAAGAGGGGATCCTCGCGGAGCCGCCCGGCCGAGATCGCCATGCCGTTTTCCGCCATGCGGTCGAGTCGGGGCTGGGGACGGTCGTCCTCTTCAATATAGTGAATAAACTGCTTGGGGGCGGAGGGGAGCCGCAGTGTTTGGGGCTCGCCCGCGAAATTTTTCCACGCCGAGAGGATCTGCTCTTTCGTCGGCTTGGTTTTGAATTTTACGAACGCCGCCGCGAGGTGACCGTCGGAGACGGGCACGCGCACGCACTGCGCCGAGATGCGGGGGCCGTCCGCGGGAACGATCTGCCCGCCCTCCGCCTTGCCCCAAATTTTGAGGGGTTCGCGTTCGCTCTTTTCCTCTTCGCCGCCGATGTAGGGGATGACGTTATCCAAAATTTCGGGCATCGAGCCGAATGTCTTGCCCGCGCCCGAAATGGCCTGATAGGTGCACACGGCCGCGCTTTCGACGCCGAAGGGCAGAAGGGGGTGCAGGAGGGGAACATACGACTGCAACGAGCAGTTGCTCTTGACCGCGATAAATCCGCGCCGCGTGCCGAGCCGCGCCCTCTGCGCTTCGATGACGGCAAGATGTCCGGGGTTGACTTCGGGAATGACCATCGGCACGTCGGGCGTGAAGCGGTGCGCCGAATTGTTGGATACGACGGGGATCTCCGCCCGCGCGTAACGCTCTTCGAGCGCCATGATCTCTTCCTTTTTCATGTTGACGGCGCAGAACACGAAATCGACCTTACCGACGAGCGGACGGGGATCTGCGGCGTCGAGGACGGTCATCTTTTTGGCATAAGCGGGGATGGGGGTCTCCATCGCCCATTTTATGCCGACCGCCTCGGGGTACGGCTTGCCCGCCGAACGCGCGCTTGCGAGAAGGGCGACGGGTTCAAACCACGGATGGTCCGCAAGGAGGGAGACGAAGCGCTGTCCCACCATGCCCGTTGCGCCGATGATGCCGACCCGATACTGTTTTGCCATTGTTTTCTCCCGTGACCGTCGGAAAATCCAAAAAAAGGACGGCTTTTCCGTCCGTTTCCGGCGGCGCGGCGGCGGGGACAACGGAGCCCCTTGCGCCACCCGTCGCATTTCCGTTTTTTCGGTAAATCAATTTTATCATAGGCACAAGCAAAAATCAAGGAAAAAATGCCCGATTTTAATTGAAATATTTTTGCTTTTGTAGTACAATAACCATAAGGCGGTCTGCCGCCTGCGTTTTGTACAAGATCGGAGCATGATATGGCGGATAGAGAGAGAAAAGGACTTGTAGCCCGTTGGCTGGAAGGAAAGGAGCGCAGTGAGGATTACGCCCGCGGCACCCTTCCCACGAGCCGTTGGGCGTTGTTTTGGGATATTTTGAAGGGGAGGTTCGGCAAACTCATCCTCGTCAACCTCATGGTCTTTGTGACCTGCATCCCCATCTTCCTCATCATCTTTTTCCACACCTACAACCTTGCGGCGGTGGGGGCGAGCGGTACCTTCGGCGCGGGCCTCGGCGTGGGATATCCCTACATTCCCCAATCGCCCGGCCAACTCGAATGGCTTGTGTTGCAACTCGATCTCTTCTATTTCGCCTTGCTCATTCCCGCTTCCGTCATCGCCGCCGTCGGCGTGGCGGGCGGCATGTATATCATCCGCAACCTCATCTGGACGGAGGGCATTTTCGTCGCCAACGACTTTTTGCGGGGCATTAAGCGCAACTTTTTCAGCATGCTCGAAGGGGCGCTCTTCTTCTCCGTCGTCCTCTTTGCCGCCACCATCGTGGGCGACCTTGCCGACGTGTTTGTTGCAACGGGCTCCTCGGCCGCCGGCTGGATGATCGCCTCCAAAGTCATCGGCTATATCTTCGTCGCCTTCGCGGTCCTCGTGACCCTGTGGATCATCTCCCTCGGCGTCAACTACAAGCAGGGGCCGTTCGCTCTGCTCCGCAACGCCATCGTCATGACGGTGGGCACCTTCCCGCAGTCGGTCTTTTTTGCCGCGCTCGCCGTCTGGCCCATTTTCCTCGTCATCTTCGGCTCCGGCTTCCTCCTTGCGATAGGGCTCGTGCTCATCGTGCTCTTCGGCCTTTCGTGGCTCATGCTCGTGTGGATGGATTTCAGCCAGTGGGCCTTCGATAAATTCGTCAATCCCGAGCACGGCTATGAAACGGGGCGCGGCCTCTACAACAAGGACAAGCCCGTCTCCGAGAACGCGCCGCAAAAGGAGGTCAGCCTCGAAGAGAGCGCGGCCATGCGCGAGATGCGCCGCCAGATCGTGGCGCAGGGCAAGAGCAAACTGATGTGCCGCCCTATCAAGCCGGTGGACGACGGTGTGGATATTTACCAGTTGCCCGACAGTTTCTCCCGCGAGGATCTGCAACGCCTCCGCGAGAGCCGCACCGCCGTGGAAGAGGATGTGCGCGCCTATGAAGAGGAGCACAAAAACGACGAGCGGTATGTGGAATACAACCGCATCTTCGAGGAACAGGAACGCGCGCTCCGCGACGAGGATGCGGGCGGCAAAAAGACGAAAAAGAAGAAAAAGGACCCCAAACGGCCCAAACTTCTCAATAAACGCAAGTAAGTGGCGGATATGGCGCAGGCTTATGACTTTCTTGCCGGTTGGTTTGAATTTTTGAACGACGACTGCGACTATCCCAAGTGGTCGCAGTATTTTATTGGCGGGCTTTCCCGTTACGGCGCGGGTAAAAAGGGGCTCGAACTCGGGTGCGGGAGCGGCGCGTTCTGCCGTGCGCTTTCCCGCGCGGGTTACAAGATGACGGGGGCAGATCGCTCGGCCGCCATGCTCTCCAAAGCGGTGGAACTCGCGGCGAAGGAGGGGGTGCGGGCGGAATTCGTCCGCGCGGACGCCGCCGCGCTGAAAACACCCGAAAAATACGATTTTATCCTCTCGCCCAACGATTGCTTCAACTATATCGCCCCCGAAAAGTTGCATTCCGCTTTTATGCACGTCGCCCGTTGCCTCCTTCCGCACGGCCTGTTTTGGTTCGACGTGAGTTCGGAATACAAGTTGCGCCGCAAAGTTGCAAATAATATGTTTTGCGACGACCGCGACGAGGTGACCTATCTCGAAATCAACCGCTTGGCGGAGGGGCGCGTGGAGACCGACGTGACCCTCTTCGTGCGGGAGGTTGAGTTGTTCCGCCGCTACGACGAAAAACATGTCCGCTATATCCATACCGAGGAAAAAATTTGCGCCGCATTGGAGGGGACGGGGCTCACACTCCGCGCCCTCGAAGGGCACCTCGGCGAAGAGAGGGAGGGGAGCGATCGGCTCAACGTGATATGCAAAAAGGCATAAACGCTATCTGGAAATCGCTGATTTGGGGGGAGAGCGTATCCCTTGCCGTACTCGATACGACCGCCCTCGTGAACGAGGCGATCGAAAGGCACAAACTGACGCCCGTGGCCGCCGCGGCGCTCGGCAGAACGATGACGGCGACCGCCTATCTTTGCAGTTGGCTCAAAGAGGGGACGGGCGCCCTCTCCGTTACGGTGGACGGCGGAGGTCCGTGCGGAAAGGTCTTTGCGGTGGGGGACGGAAATTTGTACCTCCGCGGCTTTGTGCAGGAGCCCGCGGCCGACCTGCCCCCGCGCGCCGACGGAAAACTCGACGTAGGCGGCCTCGTGGGGAAAAAAGGCACCCTGACCGTCATCCGCGACGACGGCGACGGTATTCCCTTCGCGGGGACGTGCGCCCTCGTTTCGGGCGAGATCGCGGAAGATTTTTCCGCCTACTTTCTGACGAGCGAACAGCGCCCCACGGCAATCGCTCTTGGCGTGAAGATGGGGACGGACGGCAAGTGTCTTGCCGCGGGCGGGCTCTTTTTGCAACCCCTCCCCGGGGCGGACGATCTCATCCTTTCCCGCACCGAAGAAGAGATCGCGAAATACCGCAACATTTCCACCCAAATTGAGGAGATGGGGGCGGAAAAACTGCTTTTACAGGTGGAAAATTCGCCCTACGAAAAGCGGGAGATCTTCTACCGTTGCCATTGCTCGCGGGAGCGCGCGGCCGCGGCCGTTTTGTCGCTGGGGCGGGAGGACGCCATGAAACTGATCGCGGAGCGGGGGGAGATCTGCGTGCATTGCGATTACTGCAATACCGACCACCGCTTCGGCGAAGAAGATACGAAAAAAATTTTTGCGGAGAAAGCATGAGAGCGAAGAGGGACGGTTTTATGTTCAGCGAGGAGTTTCTCTACGAGAGCGCCGAAAAGCGCTTTGACGCAGGGGACTTTTTCGGCGCGCTCACCGTGCTCAATAAATTTACTTCGCAGTATCCGCCCAATGCCGACGTGTGGGCCCTCTACGCAGATATCTATGAGAGCCTCGAACTTTACGGAGCCGCCGCGGACGCGTGGTTCCGCTTCCTCGATACCTGCAACGAAGCCGATTTCGGCGAGGGCTACGAGGGGCTCGCCGTCGCCTTTATGAATCTCGGCAACAATATCCAGTCCGCCTACTATTACCACCGCGCCGCGGAGGACGGCGGGGAGGAGAGCGATTACGGGCTTGACGAACTTGCCGAAGCCCTTTCCGAAACGGCGGAAGAGAAGCCCCGCCTCCGCCTCGTGGAGGAGGGCGCGCCCGATCCCGATACCTTGCGCGAGGGACTCATCTTGCTCAAAGAGGGCGACCTCGAAGCCGCGAAAAAGCGGCTCGGCGAAATCGACGAGACGAGTTCGGATTTTCCCTCCGCCAAAGGGCTCGCGGCGATGTGTACCCTCATGCTCGGCGACGAGGAAGGGGCGGAACGGGAGTGCGAGGAACTTTTGAAGGCTCACCCCGATAACATCCAGGCGCTGACGACCTATTGTGCCGTGCTCGGCGCGCGGGGCAATCGGGCGGGGGCGAAAGAGGTGGCAAAACGGCTTTCGGAACTCGACGCCGACCATACCGACGATATGTACCGCGTCGCGACCGCCCTCTGCGAGACGGGGCTGGACGAAGAGGCGTACGAACTTCTCGAAAAACTAAAAATACGCCTACCCTACGATGAAAATGTACTCTATTTTCACGCCGTGGCCGCCTATCACATCGGGAAACTCGAAGAGGGAATCTCTTCCCTCGAACGGCTGACGACGGTTTATCCGCGCAAGGCGGTGGCGCAGTACTATCTCGAACGCATGCGCAAACTCCGCGACGGCGACGGCGAAAAATTTCCGATGTCCTATTACTACCGCGTGCCCGAGGAAGAATATCATACCGTGGCGAATTTTCTGCTCGGCGCCGCCGATATGGACGAAAATTTGATGGGGCGCATCGCCGCCCTGCCCGAATTGACCGAATTTTTCCGCATCTCCTTCGACGAGATGGAGGGGCGGGACGAAAAATTGCAACTTCTCGCCGCCAAAGTGGCGGTCCGGACCCGTTCGGACGACTTTTTGCGCGAAGCGCTCCTCGATTGCGAGGGGGATGAGATCGTCAAACTGTCCATTTTGCACGACCTCGTCATGCGCAACGAGGACGATTCCTTCGGGACGGTGTTTCTGAATATTTACCGCGAATTTTTCACGCACGAACTCCGGCTCGGCGAGGAAAAGAAGGAAGAACTTTTGAGGTCGTTTGCCGACGTGTATTCGCGGTTTGCCTTGCTCGGCGAGGAGAACGAAGAAAAACTGTGCATGGCGGCCGAGGATCTCTATGCCACCCTTGCGGAGGCAGACGCGCTCGATCTTTTGGCGCACCGCGCGGAGATCGCCGCCGTCATCTACCGCGAGGCGCGCATGCAACGGGGAGAACGTTCCTTCGCCGAGATCGCAAAAATTTTCGAAGCGGACAGGGCGCTCGCCCAAAAAATTCTCGATTATATGATATAAAATAGGGGAAAAATATGGCAAAGGAAAAAAAACCCGTAGATTTCGACGGCTTATTCGATGAAAAATTGGCGCAATATATGCGCGAAAATGCGGGAAAATACACCGAAAAACAGTGGGAAAACCTCATTCCGAAACTGTACAGGCAATTCGGCGGCATCACCATTCCGAAAATCGGCACGACGCCCGTGGGGTATTTTTCCGAGTGCTCCGACGAGGAACTCGTCGCCCTTCTCGTGCGCTATGTGGAGGAGGATGTGCCCGTCAGCGACTTTTTGTGCCGCGAATTGGAGGGCAGAAATTGCCCGCCCGCGCTCATCGCCCTCCTCGAAAAGGGGGACGAGCGCATCCTGACCCTCGCCGTCAACCTCGCGGGGGACAATCCCGCCGCTTTCGATGCCTACTTCGGCATTTTGGAGCGCTCGGAGGACGTCGAACTCAAAGATACCGTTGCCGAACAACTCAAATCGGGCGCGGACAAGGCAAAGGAACGCGCGCTTGCGTATTACGCGCGCGGAGTGGAACGCGAACTTATGTTGGAGATCCTCTCCCGCTGTAAGGAGCGCGACGAGCGCATCTACGACATTCTCATGAACGAATTCCGCACGAACGGGGAGATCCCCATGCACGCCAGTTACCTCGCCGCCTACGGTGACGAGCGCGCGTTGCCCGCGCTCCTCGAAACCATCGACCGCGAAGATATCAACTACCTCGAATATCAGGAATTGAAATTCGCCATCGAGGCGCTCGGCGGCGAATACACCCGCCCGCGCGACTTTTCGAACGATCCGTATTTCAAGGAGATCGCCGAACAATCGAAATTGCCGCCCGACTTCGATCCCCTCAAAAAGCCGCAAACAAATTGAGGCATTGCGTCATAACCGTTCCGTCTCCGCCATATAGTATTCAAGCAAGGACTATCCGGCGGAGGCGGTTTTTTATGGAAACTTTCAGCGTATATGAGGACATTGCAACGCGTACGGGAGGGGAAATTTACGTGGGCGTTGCGGGACCCGTGAGAACGGGCAAATCGACGTTCATCAAAAAATTCATGCAGGAACTCGTCCTGCCGAGCGTGGAAGGCTCCAAGCGCCAGCGCTATGTGGACGAATTGCCGCAGTCGGCGGCGGGCCGCACGGTGATGACCACAGAGCCCAAATTCGTGCCCGAGGAAGGGGCGCAGATCCGCGTGAAGGACGCGGTCGCGAAGGTGCGGCTCATCGACTGCGTGGGCTTCCCCGTTGCGGGGGCTTCCGGGTTTGAAGAGGAGGGCGCGCCCCGCCTCGTCAAGACGCCGTGGAGCGAAACGCCCGTTCCCTTCGAGCAGGCCGCCGAAGAGGGTACGCGGCGGGTCATCAGGGACCATTCGACCATCGCCATTCTCATGACGACGGACGGCTCTATTGCGGGGATCCCCCGCGACGCCTACGAGGAAGCGGAGGCGCGCACCGTGGCCGAAGCGAAAAAAATAGGCAAGCCCTTCGTTATCCTGCTCAACTGCAAGGAACCCGCGGGCGCGGAAGACCTGCGCGCCGCCCTCGAAGAAAAGTATGCGGCGCCCGTCATGGCCGTCAACGCCGAGGAGATCGATGCGCAGGGCATCAACGCCGTCATGGAGCGCATCCTCTACGAATTCCCGGTGCTTTCGGTGGACGTCGATCTGCCCGCGTGGATGCGCGTTCTCGACGCCGATTCTCCTCTCATCTCCGAAGTGCTCGCGGGCATCCGCGAAGTCGCTCCCAAGATCGTCAAGATGAGCGACTGCGCTCTCCTCGACGGTCTGTATGCGAACAGTACGCGCCTGTTGCCGCCCGTCTCCTTCGATCTCGACGCCGCAACGGGCAGGGCGCACTGCCGCATCGAGGCCAAAGACGGGGCGTTCTACGAAGTGCTCGGCGAAGCGTGCGGCGAGGATATTTCCGACGATTTCGCCCTCATGAGTTACGTTTGCCGCCTTGCGGAGGCCAAACGCGTGTACGAGAGGGTGGGCAAGGCCTTTGCCGATGCGCAGGAGTACGGCTACGGCATCGTGCCCCCCGAAGAGGAGGAGATGAACCTTGCGGAGCCCAAAGTCGTGAAAAAGAGCGGGCGCGTGGGGGTCAACCTCAGAGCGGATGCGCCCAGTTATCACATCGTGCGCGTGGACGTCCACGGCGAAGTCAGCCCCGCCCTCGGCACCGAGGAGCAGAGCGAAGCGTTCGCCCAAAAACTCACCGAGAGCATGGGCACGGAGCCCGAAACGGCGTGGAATACCAATATGTTCGGCAAGACCCTCAAAGAGATGCTCGGCGAGGAACTCTCGGTCAAGAACCGCGCGATGGGGGGCAACGTGCAAAAGAAGATGAGAAAGACGATGACGCGCATCGTCAACGAAGGCAAGGGCGGCGTCATCTGCATCCTGCTTTAAGTGGATTTCCGGAAAGGGGCGCCCGCGCCGAAGCGCGGGCGCCCCGCAATTTTTGTCGTATTTTTTGCGTAGCCCGTAAAGAACGGTACAAGCGAAATTTTCATAAAAAAACTTTGTTTCATCGTTGACAATCCTTTCCGTAGCGGCTATAATAAAACCGATTTCATCGGAAAGGAGTTTTTTTATGGCAGAAGAAGTCAAACAAGAAACCAAATGGAAAAAGAGAACGACGGTCGGGCTCGTTTTGTTGGTTGTGTTCGCCGTCGTAACGGTGCTCGGATTCGTCTTTTATGACGATATCCGCAGTTGGTGCGCCGAGAAAGGGGCGGGCGAGGGGATCATGGACCGCCTGATCAACCTCATTCCCTCCGTCGTCACGACCGTCCAGATCTTGTTCGTGACCTTGCTCGTCCTGTACATTGTGTGCACGATCATCAAGGCCATCTTCAAGGGAACGCCGCGAAGGGTGACCATCGGCAAACTCGTCAACAGCATCTTTAAGGTCGTCGTGTGGGTCGTGTGCGTCATTGCCGTCCTCGCCGTTTGGGGGATCAACCTCGCCGCTCTCATTGCGGGCGCCGGAGTGCTCACTCTTATCATCGGTCTCGGAATGCAGAGCCTCATCGCCGACGTCGTCGCGGGCGTGTTCATCGTGTGCGACGGGACCCTTCAAGTGGGGGACATCGTCACCATCGACGGTTGGCGCGGCACCGTGCAGGAAATCGGCATCCGCAACACCAAACTCATCAATTACAGCGGCGATATCCGCGTTGCGAACAATTCCACCATCAAGGTATTCATCAACCAGAGCAGGGAAAATTCCTATCCCACCGTCATCGTCGGCGTGGCTTATGAGGAGAACCTGCAACACGTCAAGGAAGTGTTTGAGGCGAACAAGGCAAAGATCAAGGAGATGTGCCCGTCCCTCATATCCGACGTCGATTTCAACGGCGTGGACGAACTTGCCGCTTCGAGCGTCAATCTGCACTTCGGCGCGACCTGCAAGGAGAACGATTTCTTCGTCGCCCAAAGGGAGATGCGCGGCGCCATCAAGACGGTGTTTGCGGAGAACGGCGTTTCCATTCCCTTCCCTCAGGTCGTGGTGCACGAAGAGAAGAAATAATTCCGATTTACAAATACAAAAAACCGAAAGCGATTGGGCTTTCGGTTTTTTGTTGTGAAAAAGGCACAAAAAAAGAATTATTGTGCCGATTTTGCGGATTTTAACAAAACGATCACAAAAGTACTTGACATGATCGTTTCTCATACTTTACAATGATCAAGAAATTATGCAATTATTATAATAAAAAAATGCAGGAGGAACGAATATGAAAAAAAGCCCTTTTGTTATGCTTGCCCTCATCGTAGCGGTATCCTTATGCGGGGGGGGGTGCTCCCATCGGCACACCTTTTCCGATCAGTGGTCGTTTGACGGGACGGCGCACTACCACAAAGCCACCTGCGGCCACGACGAAGTGGCGGACAGCGCGGCGCACGACTTCGGCGAAGCGCAGATCGTGACGCCCGCAACCTGCACCGCGGAGGGGAAAAAGGTAATGGAATGCTCCGTGTGCGGCTATCAGGCGGAGGAGGCGATCCCGCCGTCGCACAGTTATGTTCAGAAATATGACTATGCCTATCACTATACGGAATGCACGGTGTGCGGCGATAAAATCGGCTACGAGGCACACGACGGCAATCCTTGCGGGACCTGCGGACACACGGCCGATTACTCCGCGCTCGAATTTGCGGAGAACGGCCCCGACGCCTATCAGGTGAAAGGCATGGGCGATTGCACCGACGCCGTCGTCAATATTCCCGCCGTTTACGAAGGAAAACCGGTGACCGCCATCGACGGCTATGCGTTTAAGGATGCGGAGTTTACGCAGGTCAACCTTCCCGCGACGATCACTTCCATCGGCATCGCCGCCTTCATGTACTGCGATCACCTCGAAAAAATCAACATTCCCGCCTCGGTCGTATCTTTGGGCGGAAACGCCTTCAACGGGTGCGCCGCGCTGAATGAGATCGCGCTTCCCGATACCATCACGGCGATCGGCGGCTTTTGCTTTGACGGTTCAGGCGTCTATAACAAGGACGAAAATTGGACGGACAACGTTCTGTACATCGGAAAGTATGCGATACAGGGCAAGGAGAGTACATTGAGCGGCCCGTTGGAGATCCGCGAGGGGACGCTCGGGGTCGCAACGTACGCCTTTTCGGGTTGCACCCATATCACGGAAATCAAACTGCCCGCGAGCGTTGGGTTTATCGGCGTCGGCGCGTTTTCGGAGTGCCTCGATACGACGGTCATGACCGTGGACGGCGGCAACGAAAATTACTACGCCGAGGGGAATTGCATCGTGGAGAAAAAGGCGAAGCGCGTCGTGGGCGGTTGCCCGACGAGCGTCATCCTCAAAGACGTCAAAATCATCGGCGAGAGCGCTTTTTCGGGGTTGGAGATCACCGAGATCACGATTCCCGTGAGCGTGGAGAGCATTGAATCCTATGCCTTCGGCTTCTGCGATCAATTGGAAGATTTCAATTACGAAGGCACGCTCGACCAATGGAAGCAGATCGCATTGGGAACGGGCTGGAAGTCGGATACATTGAGTTGGTGGGTCATCCACTGCACGGACGGCTTCATCAATCCGATGGGCGAGACCAAAAAATAAGCATTCGGAAAGCGCGGAGGCCGTTGCCCCGCGCTTTTTGCCTGTATTTGCCGTTATATTTTGAAGAAAAATCTTGACGGTGATATCTTTTTATGATATGATTTGAAAAAATCCGCACCGAGGGGAGGGTAGCATGGCGCAGAAAAATACGGGCCCCGCCAAGACAAACGGGAAGGGGAACGAAAAGACGAGCGGGAAGGGCGGCGCAGGCGCGCAAAAACAGACGCAAAAGCAAAATAAAATTCAGAAGGCTCCCGAAGAGCCCGCCTTCCGCCCCAACATTGTCCGCCTCATCTTCGGCGTGATCGTCGGGTTTCTCGTTCCCGTCATTTCGGTGTTCATCGTGGTGTTCGCCGCGGCGTTCTACCACGGGTATATCGCTACTGCGCGTTGGCTCGATTGGATCATCATTGTGTTGCTTCTTCTCATCGCCCTCGCCGCGCCCTTCTATTTTTACGGCTGGTTGCACCGCTCGCTTGCCCTCTGCGGCGAGGGGGCGGATTGGTGGGTGAAGATCCCGGGGAAGTTTTTCGGCGGCGTCGGTTACGTCCTGCAACCCATCGTCCTGCTCGTGTACGGTCCCAACAAAAAATGGCTGTACTTTTTCGCGGTCGGGATCCCGTCTTTGCTCGGCGGATTGGTCTTTTTGCTCAACTATTTGGATGTTCTCGTCTTTGACGTGAGTTTTTCTTTGAGCGAGATGCCCATAAGCCTGCACGCATACAGTTTGCCGCTTGCGATCGCGCTCTTTTTGAACGGATTCCTCGCCCTTTGCACCAAGCGTTGCAAGCACTGCGGCTGTATGATGACGGAAATCGTTCATTCCGTCGAGGACATCGAATTCAAGGAATACGAGCACAGCGGGGACTACACGGGCATGGGCGACAAGATCACGGTCGGCAAATTTTACGTCTGCGAACATTGCCTTTCCGTGAAAAAGGGCGTCGGTTTCTCCGTCCAGACCGATAAGATCGTCGTCTGAAAACCGCAAAACAAATAATGATCCCCGCGTAAAACGCGGGGATCATCTTTATCGATTTCACGGCAATATCGAGCGGGGGAAGGCGCAAAAATTCCGCGAAATATTTTCCGCTATCCTATTGAAATTCCGCGGTATTTATACTATAATATACTCGTGCTATTATAGTACCAATATGCAAGGGGGAAATTATGGAACTTACGGCAAAGCAAGGTATCGAGCAGGGCAGGACCGCGCTCGGCATCGAATTCGGCTCCACGCGCATCAAAGCGGTCCTTGTGGACAGCAACAATAAGCCCGTCGCTTCGGGCGCGCACGATTGGGAAAACCGGCATCTCGGCAACATCTGGTCCTATTCGTTGGACGATATCCGCGAGGGTTTGCAGGGCAGTTTTGCCGCAATGGCAAAGGACGTCAAGGAAAAATACGGCGTCACCCTTACGACCGTGGGCGCCATCGGCATTTCCGCCATGATGCACGGCTACATGGTGTTCGATCAAAAGGGAGAGATCCTCGTGCCCTTCCGCACGTGGCGCAACAACACGGCGGCCCGCGCGGGCGAGGCGCTCACCGAACTCTTCGGCTATCACATTCCCGCGCGTTGGTCGGTCGCCCACCTCTATCAGGCCATTTCGGACGGCGAGCCCCACGTCAAGGACATCGTGTTCCAGACGACCCTCGAAGGCTACGTCCATTGGATGCTCACGGGCAAAAAAGTCATCGGCATCGGCGAAGCGAGCGGCATGTTCCCCGTCGATCCCGCCACAAAGCAATACGACGCCCGCATGCTCAAACAATTTAATGAACTCATCGCGGGCAAAGTCCCCTTCAAAGTGGAAGAAATTTTGCCCGAAATTTTGCTTGCGGGCGAGGACGCGGGCAAACTGACGCCCGAAGGCGCCAAATTCCTCGATCCCTCGGGCAACCTCAAAGCGGGCATTCCGCTTTGCCCGCCCGAAGGAGACGCGGGCACGGGGATGGTCGCCACCAATTCCATCAAAAAGCGCACGGGCAACGTCTCGGCGGGCACTTCGGTGTTCGCGATGATCGTGCTCGAAAAGGAACTCTCCAAAGCATATCCCGAGATCGACCTCGTCACGACGCCCGTGGGCGATCTCGTCGGAATGGTGCACTGCAACAACTGCACTTCCGACCTCAACGCATGGGTGGGCATGTTCGGCGAGTTCGCAAAGGAACTCGGCGTGGACATTCCCAAGTGGAAACTCTACGATATGCTGTACTTCGCCTCCGAGAAGGGGGATAAGGACTGCGGAGGGCTCCTCGCCTACAACTACGTCTCCAACGAGCACGTGACCAACGTAGAGCACGGCCGCCCGATGTTCGTAAGAAAGGCGGACAGCAATTTCAACCTTGCCAACTTCATGCGCGCTCATCTCTATTCGGCCTTCGGCGCCCTCAAAGTGGGGTGTGACATCATGCTCAAAGAGGAGGGCGTGAAGTTGGACCGCATCACGGGGCACGGCGGGCTCTTCAAGACGGAGCGCGTCGGGCAGAGTTATCTCGCCGCGGCGATAGGCGCGCCCGTCACCGTCATGAAGACGGCGGGCGAGGGCGGCGCATGGGGCATGGCCATCCTTGCCAACTATCTCATCACCAAAAAGAAGGGCGAAAGCCTCGAAGATTACCTCGACGGGCGCGTGTTCGCGGGGCAGGAGGGCGTGACTGTTGCGCCCGATCCCGCCGACGTTGCGGGCTTCGAGAAATTTACCGAGCGCTACGTCGAAGGGCTCCCCATCGTGCGGGAAGCCGTCCGTAGCCTGAAATAAAGGGGGAAAATCATGTTAGAAGCATTGAAAGAGAAGGTTTTGAAGGCCAATTTGGACCTCGTGAAGAACAAACTCGTGCTCTTTACGTGGGGGAACGTTTCGGAGATCGACCGCGCAAGCGGGCTCGTCGTCATCAAGCCCTCGGGCGTCTCCTACGACGAAATGAAGGCGGAAGATATGGTCGTCGTGGATCTCGAAGGCAAAGTGGTGGAGGGCAATCTGCGCCCTTCGTCGGATACGCCCACCCACATCGAGTTCTACAAGGCGTTTCCGAACGTCGGCGGCGTCACCCACACCCATTCCACCTTCGCAACGGCTTGGGCGCAGGCGGGGCGGGACATCCCGTTCTACGGCACCACCCACGCCGACTATTTCTATGGGGATATCCCCTGCGCCCGCTCGCTCACGCAGGCGGAGATCGAAGGAGAGTACGAAAAGAATACGGGGCTCGTCATCATCGAGCGCTTCCAAAGGGATAAACTGAATCCCATCGAGGTGCCCGGCGTGCTCATCAAGAGCCACGGCGTATTCGCCTTCGGCAAGGATGCGGACGGCTCCGTCTACAACGCGACGGTCATCGAGGAGGTCGCCAAAATGGCCTACCTCACCGAGCAGATCAACCCGTCCGCACCCCGCGCCGACAAGTTCATGATGGAAAAGCACTATCAGCGCAAGCACGGCAAAAACGCCTATTACGGGCAGAAAAAGTGAGGAAAAAATGGATAAAGAAGTGACGGATCGGAACAACAAGGACGACGATATCATCACGGTCGTTACGCAGGACGGAAGACAAATCGATTTCTATGAAATCGCGGGCATCGCGCATAAGGGCAATTTTTACGCCATTTTGCAACCCGTCGAATTGCTCGAAGGCATGGCGGAGGACGAGGCGCTCGTTTTCAAAGTCACCCACCAGCCGAACGGGGACAATAAATTCGAGATAGAACTCGACGATGCGATCATCGACGCCGTGTTCGCCGAATATAACCGACTTTTGGACAATGCGAAGAAGTCCGGGAAAAAGGACTGAATCTTTGCGGAATAAAAATCAAAACAAATTGGGGGTATTATCATGAAAGAAAAAGTAGTTTATTGGCTTACGGGTTCCCAGACGCTGTACGGCGACGACGTGCTTCAACACGTGGCCCAGCACTCCAAAGAGATGGCGAATTACGTCAACAAGCATGTTCCCGTCACCGTCAAATATCTGACGACCTGCAAGAGTTCCGACGAGGTCGTCGAGGCCGTCAAAAAGGTCAACGCGGATGAGAACTGCATCGGCATCATCACGTGGTGCCACACTTTCTCGCCCGCCAAAATGTGGATCAAAGGGCTCACGATGCTCCAAAAGCCGATGTGCCACTTTGCCACGCAGTACAACGAGAAACTGCCCTACGATACCATCGACATGGATTTCATGAACGAAAACCAGGCCGCCCACGGCGACAGGGAATTCGGCTACATCGTCGCGCGGCTCCGCATGGATAACAAAGTCATCGTCGGCTACTATAAAGATAAGGAAGCGCTTGCGGAACTCGCATCGTGGTGCAAGGTCGCCGCGGGCTACGCCTTCTCCAAGAAGGTGAAAGTCGCAAGATTTTCCGATAACATGCGGGACGTCGCCGTCACCGAAGGCGACAAGATCGACGCCCACATCAATCTCGGCTGGCAGGTCGATTACTACCCCGTCGGCGACCTCGTCGATTACATCGAACAGGTGACGGAGGAAGAGGTGGACGCCCTCATGGCGGAATATGCCGAAAAGTACACGATGGGCACCGACCGCATCTCCGTCGTCCGCGAACAGGCGAAGTACGAGATCGCGATGGATAAATTCTGCAAGGAGAAGGGGGGCTACATCGGCATCGTCGATCACTTCGGGTCCCTCCACGGCATGAACCAACTTCCCGGTCTCGCCATTCAGGATCTGCAATCCAAAGGCTACGGCTTCGGTGCGGAGGGCGATTGGAAGATCGCGGCCCTCGGCGCCACCATGCAGTACATGGCCGACCAGAAGGGCACGGGCCTCATGGAGGACTACACTTACGACCTCAAAGACGGACTCTGCCTCGGCGCGCACATGTTGGAAGTCTCCCCGCAGTTTGCGGCGACCAAACCCGAGATCCAAGTGCATCCGCTTGGCATCGGCGGCAAGAGCGATCCCGCCCGCCTCGTGTTCGAAGGCATCGAAGCGCCCCGCGCCATCGCCGTCTCGATGGTGGACATGGGGGACAGGATGCGCCTCATCGTCCAAAAGATCAAACTCGTCAAATATCCTCACCCGATGCCCAACCTGCCCGTCGGCGGGCTGATGTGGCAGTACGAGCCCAACTTCAAGGACGGCGTTGCGGCTTGGATCTATGCGGGCGGCGCGCACCACACGGTGGTCTCCTCCGTCGTCACGGCACAGCAGATGGTGGACCTCGGCAATATGTGGGGGGTGGAAGTCGTCCTCATCGACGAAAATACCGAGATCAACGCCTTCAAGGAAAAACTGATGTGGTCCGACGCCGTCTGGAAGACGAGAAGATAATTCATTTTGCCGGATAAGGGGCGGCGGGCCTTCGCCGCTCCCGTTCCGGGAGGAAGGGCATGTACTTCAAAAAATATCTCTATGGCGATACCGCCGTCTATTTCGTCGAAACGCCCGTGGAAGGGCACGATAAACTCACGACCGTGGGCTTTGCGGCCTTTCCCGCCGACGTGGAGGTGGACCCCAAAACGTTGCACCTCGACAGCCTCATTCAGGTCGCCTTTACGGGGGATGAAGCCCTCGTGGACTACACCTACGGCGTGACTATGCGCAATCGCCGTTCCACTGCGCTCAAAATTGTGCGGCAGACGGAGTTTACGGGGGGCAATCTCAACACCTATTTGACGGACGGCGCGGGCAACGACTATGTCCACCGCCTCTTTTACGATAAAAAGACGGGCGTTTTCACCGTCAATGTGCGCTACGACAACCGCACCAAGACCCCGCGCACCCTCGAATATCTCGCAAGCCTTTCTTTGGGCGGCGTGATGGCTCCGGGCACGGGGACGACGGTGGGGCTCAGACTCCATCGCATGACGAGCGCATGGTCGCGCGAATGCCGCCTGAAAACCGATGATTTTTCCCGCCTCGGCCTCGATATGAGTTGGGCGCGCTACGGCGTGAAGTCGGAAAAATGGGGGCAGACGGGCAGTATGCCCAACCGCGGCTATTTTCCGTTCGCCGCCGTCGAGGACGGCCAGAGCGGCGTCATCTGGGGCGTCATGCAGGAAGCGCCGTTTTCTTGGCAGATGGAGGTCTACGAGGAGAAGGAGACCTGCTCTCTCACCTCTGGCTTTACCGATTACGAAACGGGGCACTGGCGCAAGACGGTGCCCGCCGGCGGCTCTTTTACGACGTACAGCGCCCGTTTTTGCGTGGGGCGTGGCGGCGTAGAGGGCGTCTGCAATGCCTTCGTGCACGAGCAGGACGCGCGGCTCCGCGTGCCCGCAAGCGAGGAGGAAATGCCCGTTTTGTACAATGAATATTGTGCGACGTGGGGCAATCCGAGCGAAAAAAAGATTGAAAAACAACTTGCGGCGGTAGCGTCGCTCGGCGTTAAATATTTTGTGATCGACAGCGGGTGGTATAAGCCCCTCGACAAGGGCTGGTGCAACGCGATTGGCGATTGGAACGTCAATCCCGAATATTTCCCCGATATGCGCCGCGCCGTCGAAAAGATCAACGCCAAAGGCATGAAGGCGGGCATCTGGTACGAATTTGAGGTCACGGGACGGGACAGCGAAGTGTTTCAATTCGAAAGAGAACACCTCTCCCGCGACGGGCAGGTCATCACGAGCAAGAACCGCCGTTTTCTCGATCTGCGCCGCCCCGAAGTCATCGAATATTTGGAAGCCAAGATGCTCCGTCCCCTCAAAGAGTACGGCTTCGAATACATCAAAATCGACTATAACGACACCTATGGGCTCGGGTGCGACAGTCCCGACGGCGCGGCCCTCGGCGAGGGCGGCAGACAGATCGCCGAGGAGAGCCTCGCGTGGTACGACCGCTTAAAGGCGGCCGTCCCCGGGCTCGTCATCGAAAATTGTTCTTCGGGCGGGAGCCGCATCGAGCCCCTGCGCATGAGCAAGGTCTCGATGTGCTCCTTCTCGGACGCCCACGAGTGCAACGAGATCCCGCTCGTGGCGGCAAACGTTTCGCGGGTCATTCCCGCCCGCCAGTCGCAAATTTGGGCGGTCATCCGCAAGGGAGAGAGCGCAAGCCGCACCATCTATTCGCTCTGCGCCGCCATGATGGGCAGGATCTGCCTTTCGGGCGACATCAACCGCCGCGATGAGGAGAAAATGGCGCTCATCAAGGCGGGGCTCGATTTCTATGAAAAAATCAAGGAGATCGTCCGCCGCGGGGACGTCGTGAAAATCGACAACACGGTGGAATATTACCGCGAGCCTAAGGGCCGTCAGGTGTACGTCAAGGATTACGGCGCACAGCGCCTCGTCATCGTACACTTTTTGGATTGTGAGGAGAGGCTCAAACTTCCCCTCGAAGGGTACGAATTGCGGGAAGCGTACACCGATCTGTCCTATCGGGTGGATAAAAACGCGGACGCCCTCCGCATTGCGGGGGAAAGTTACCGCGCGGGCGCTTTCCTGTTGGAAAAAACGGAAGAAGAGGGGCAGTGAGCGGGCATTTTGCCGCCGCGGGCCCCGTCGGCTTCGGCCGTGAGGGAGAAAAGTTATGGAACGACTGATCCGTATATTGAAAGAGCACGGACAGGACAGAATGGCGAGGTATTTGGCCACCGTTTCGCCCGATAAGGCGGGCCGCCTCGCCGTGCAACTCAAACAGATCGATTGGGATATGCTCGAATTGTGGCGCCTTCCAGAGCCCCGTCCGCAGGGCAAAATTTCGCCCATCACGGGGCTGGATCGGGCGGAGATCGCCGCTCGCAAAGAGGAATTTTCGGCGCTCGGCGCCGAGGCCGTCCGCGCGGGCAAGGTGGGGGCGGTGCTCCTTGCGGGCGGACAGGGCACCCGCCTCGGCTTCGAAGGGCCGAAGGGGATGTACGATATCGGCCTGACAAAGCCCGTCTGCATCTTCGGGCGGCTCATCGCCAACCTGAAAGAGGTGACGGAAGGCACGGGCGCCCGCGTGCCGCTCTACATCATGACGAGCGCCAAAAACGACGCCGAAACGCGCGCATTTTTCAAAGAAAACAACTTTTTCGGCTATCCCAAAAAGGAAGTGCGCTTTTTCGTGCAGGAAATGGCGCCGTGCGTGGATATGCAGGGCGAACTCCTGCTCGAAGGGGACGACCGCCTCGCCCTTTCCCCCAACGGAAACGGCGGATGGTTTTCCTCCATGTTGCGGGGCGGACTGGGGAAGGACCTCGCGGCGCGCGGCGTGGAATGGCTCAACGTCTTTTCGGTAGACAACGTGCTCCAACGCATCGCCGACCCCGTATTCATCGGCGCGACGATCGCAAGCGGGATGAAATGCGGGGCGAAGGTCGTGCGCAAGGCCGATCCCTACGAAAAAGTGGGCGTTTTGTGCCTGCAAGACGGGAAGCCCTCCGTCGTGGAGTACTACGACCTCACCGAGGAGATGGCAAACGAACGGGCGGCGGACGGCTCCCTCGCCTATTCTTACGGCGTCATCCTCAACTATCTTTTCAACGTCAAAAGGTTGGAAGAGATCGCGGCGGAAAAGATCCCCGTGCACGTCGTCAAAAAGAAAATTCCCTTTTACGACGGCTCGGGTTATTACGTTGCGCCCCAGCGGGAGAACGGCTATAAATTCGAAACGCTCATCCTCGATATGGTCCGCCTCATGGGGGATTGTCTCCCGTTCGAGGTGGATAGGGAGAGGGAATTTGCGCCCGTCAAAAACAGAACGGGCGTCGACAGCGTGGAAACGGCGCGGGAACTTCTCGCAAAAAACGGAGTGGAATTATAAATGGAAGGAGCAAGTCAGGCGCTTTCCGCCTTCACGGAACAACTTGTAAGGCTCAACGGGGCGATGGCGGAACTTTTCAAAAGCGGCAACGTGGCGCTCTTCACCGAGATGAACGCGGCCGTCAAGGAGATGCACCGCATCCAGCACGGGAGCAAGGACAAAGTTTTGCAGGCCTTAGAGCCGGAGTGCGCTGTGATTTGGGGCAACTTCGATATGATCGTCAAAGTGCTCCGCACCACGGAAAACGGCGAGATCGATCCGGGCGCGCAAACGGCGCTCAACCGCCTGCTCCACAACATCGACGGATCGGTCGTCAATATCGCCAAAGCGTTGGAAATCGTTTAACGGAGAAACAGAATGATAAAGACTAAAATTTTCGCAGACGCCAATCTCGTCATCGGGCAGGCGGACAAAAATCTCTACGGCTCCTTTCTCGAACACATCGGCCGCGCCATCTACGAAGGCATCTATGAGCCGGGGCACCCCTCGGCGGACGAAAACGGCTTCCGCCGCGACGTGATCGGCCTCATCCACTCGCTCAACGTGCCCATTGTGCGCTACCCGGGCGGAAATTTTCTTTCGGGATATAACTGGCGGGACGGCATCGGCCCCCGCGAAAATCGCCCTGTGCGGCTGGATCTCGCGTGGCATACGACGGAGCCCAACGAATTCGGCACGGACGAATTCATGAAGTGGTGCCGTACCGTGGGCGTGGAGCCGATGATGGGGGTCAACATGGGCACGGGCACCGTCAAGGATGCGGCGGAACTCGTGGAGTACTGCAATCACGCGGGCGGAACGGCGATCTCCGATCTGCGCCGCGCCAACGGGGCGGAAGAGCCCTACAACGTGCGCTATTGGTGCATCGGCAACGAAATGGACGGCCCGTGGCAGATCGGCCACCTTTCGGCGGATGAATACGGCAAAAAGGCGCTCGAAGCGGCCAAAGTCATGCGCTGGACCAACGGCGAGACCGACCGCGAGGCCCCGAACGGCCGCCTCCGCCTCATCGTATCGGGCTCGTCCAACCACGAAATGGATACCTTCCCCGAATGGGACAGGGTCGTCCTCGAACACACCTACGATCAGGTGGATTACCTCTCCATGCACCGTTATTACGAGTACAGCGAGGACCGCAAGCGCCCATTGGAGGACTTTTTGGGCTCGGCGGACGACATGAACGAATATATCAACACCTTGAAGGCGACCATCGAATACGTGCGCGCAAAAGTGCGTTCGCGCAAGCGGGTGGGCATCTCCTTCGACGAGTGGAACATCTGGACGCAGGCCGCGCCCCGCACGGAGCCCCTCTGGAAGCGTGCGCCCCATCTTTTTGAGGATGTTTACACCTTCCGCGATGCGCTCGTCTTTGCGGGCCTCATGAACACTCTCCTCAACAACTGCGATGCGGTGGGCATCGGTTGCCTTGCGCAACTTGTCAACGTCATCGCGCCCATCACCACAAAGAAAGGGGGCGGGACCCTCAAACAGGCGACGTTCTATCCCTTCGAACTTCTCTCCAACGCGGCGCGGGGCGCAACGGTGCGCACCTTCTCGGACAGCGCCCGCTTCGAAAGCATGTTCGGCCCCGCGCGCTACATCAACGAGGCCGTCAACTACGATCGGGAGAAGGGGACCGTCTGCGTGTCCGTCTGCAACTATGCGCAGAGCGATGCGGAAACGGAAATCGAACTTCGTTCCTTCGGCGCGCTCAAAGCCGAGGAATATTACGAAATGACGAACGCCGATCTTGCCGCCGTCAACACCTTCGCCTCGCCCGATACCGTCCTTCCGCAGAAGAAGGATTTGCCCGCAGTGAAGGACGGCTCCCGCGTCAGTCTGCGCCTCCCCGCCATGAGTTGGAGTTTTTTGAAGTTTTCCGTCCAAAAAGCAAAAGCATAAAACAGATAGGAGAAAAGAATGAAAAAGAAAAAAGTTTTCTCATTTTTATTGGCCGTGATCCTGTCCTTCGTGCTCGCATTCGGGTTGTGCGGATGTTCTCTTTCCGAACTTTTCGGCGCGGGCGGAGGAGATAACTCCGCCGGGGTCGGCACGCAGGAGCCGAACGGTTCCGAAGATGACGGTGGCTCCGAAGATGACGGTGGCTCCGAAGATGACGGCGACGGTCTTTCTGCCCGTACCGTCTACGAAATGTATGTGGAAAGTTGTGCCAAGAGCGGCGATACGCCGCTCACCTATGAGGAGTGGCTCGCTTCCGTCAAGGGTGCGGACGGTGCTCCCGGCAAAGACGGTGCTCCCGGCAAAGACGGTGCTCCCGGTAAGGACGGTACCCCCGGCAAAAATGGGGAGGACGGCAACGGTTGGCTGTACGGAAGCGGCGCGCCCGCGTCTACGCTCGGCAGAAACGGAGACCTCTATCTCAATTACAGCACTTGGGACGTCTATACAAAGGATAACGGCTCGTGGACGTTCCGCGGCAACATCAAGGGCGAAAAGGGGGATCCCGGCAAGGACAGCACTTCGGGCGGCGGCGAAGGCGGCGGCTCGGGCGGCGACGGGACGGCTGCCGAACTTGAAATCCATTTTCTCGAACTCGGCAACGGCAACGCGGGCGACTGCACCCTTATCAAGACGGGCAACACCGAAGTGCTCATCGACGCAGGTTCCAAACGCGACTCGGCGGCGACCCTCGTGCCCAAGATCAAGACATATTGCACGGACGGCGTGCTCGATTACGTCATTGCGACGCATGCCCACGAGGACCACATCGCGTCCTTTGTCGGCAACAACGGCACGGACGGCATCTTCGCCAACTTCAAATGCGGCACGATCATCGACTTCGCGCGGAAGAAGACGACTTCCGGTATCGCTTCGGACTATATCACGTGGCGGGATAAGGAAGTGAGTCAGGACGGCGCGGTGCACTATACCGCTCTGCAATGCTGGAATCAAACGGACGGCGCACAGCGCTCCTACGAACTTGCCGAGGGCATTTCCTTTGAGATCCTGTATCAGAAATATTATGAGACTTCCTCGGATACCGACAACAACTACTCCGTCTGCACGCTCTTTACGCAGGGGGACTATCACTATCTCTTTACGGGCGATCTGGAAAAGGAAGGCGAGGAGAGCCTCGCAGCGAGCAACGATCTTCCGCACTGCAAACTGTATAAGGGTGGTCACCACGGGAGCAAGACGTCCTCCAACGATTGCTTGCTCCAAGAGATCACGCCCGAAAACGTGTGCGTCTGCTGTTGCGCGGGTTCTTCGGAATACACCGATAACAACGCAAATCAATTCCCCACGCAGGATATGATCAACCGCGTGGCAAAGTACACCAAGAACATCTACGTCACCACGCTCTCCCTCGACGGGACGACCAAGAATTATACTTCCATGAACGGCGAGATCACGGTGCGCTCCGACGGCGTCGATTTCTCCATTCACGGGAGCAATAACGATACCATTCTCAAAGATACGGAGTGGTTCAAAGCCAACCGCACGTGGCCCGCAGACGGCGTTCAATAGGAGCCTGTAATGCCCGAGATCACCGCCATTACTCCGCAAAAAAAGGATAAGACCCGTTGCAATATCGAAGTAGACGGGCGTTTTTACTGCGGCATGAAGTTGGAAACGGTGATGCAAAACCGCTTGAAAGCGGGCGTTTCCGTCACGGAAGAGGCCCTTTCCCGCATGCAACTCGAAAGCGAGAAGCAGACCGCGCTCGATAAGGCGCTCACCCATATTTCCGCGTCGATCAAAACGGAAAAAGAGGTCCGCGCCTTCCTTGCCCGCAAGGGCTATCTGCAAGAGGTTGCGGATCACGTCGTCGGAAAGATGAAGGAGTACGGCTATCTCGACGACGAGGCCTATGCGCGGGTTTACGCCGAGAGCGCGGGCAAAAAGAAGGGGGCGCGGCTCATTGCGCAGGAATTGCGGCGCAAAGGGATCGCGGAGGGCGCCGTCGAGGCCGCGCTTTCCGAGTTCGGCGACGAGACGGAGAGTGCCAAGCGCGTCCTTCAAAAGTACATGCGCGGCAAACCGGCGGATCGGGAGACGATTTCAAAGGCATACCGCTATCTTCTTTCCAAAGGCTACGGCTATGAGACGGCCCGCGCCGCGCTCGAAGGGCTTGCCGATGAGGATTGAGTATTTGGACGAAACAACGTCCACCAACGAATATATCGGCCGTTACGTCGGCGCGCGGGAGAACGTCATCGTCTGCGCCCGCCGTCAGACGGGCGGAAAGGGCACCAAAGGGCGCAGTTTTCTTTCCGAAGAGGGCGGCGTGTACCTTTCGGCGCTGGTTTTTTATGAAAATTTGCCCGCAGACAGGGCGTTTGAGGTGATGGCGCACGCCGCCGTCGCCGTTTGCCGCACTGCCGAGGCGTTCGGGGCCGCGCCCGAGATCAAATGGGCGAACGACGTGCTCGCGGGCGGAAAAAAGTTGTGCGGCATCCTAATCGGGAACGCCGTCAAGGGAAATTTCCTCGATTACAGCATCGTCGGCGTCGGGCTCAACGCCGAAAACGACGTCTCCGCCCTCGGCGGCATTGCCGTCACTCTCTCGGAGGCGGCGGGGCGCAGGGTCACCGCGGAAGAGGCGCGCGAACGGCTCATCGCGGAACTTCTGCGCCCGACCTCCTTTGCGGATTATCTCGCCCGCGTCAAATTTTTGGGACGCGAGGTCACGGTGGAGGAAAACGGCCGCACCTATCGCGCGGCGGCGCGGCGCATCCTACCCGACGGACGGCTCGAAGTGGGGGTCGGAGGGGAAATCAGGCGGCTGTCCTCCGCCGAAATCGGTTTGAAATTGTGAGGCGAACATGAAATTTGCTTTTTCGAATGCGCAGATGCGCGCCGCGGACGAAGCCGCCATTGCGGCAGGTACTTTGGCAGAGACGCTCATGGAGCGTGCGGGGAGCGCGCTTGCGGACGCCGTGGAGCGCGCCGCACAGCGGTTGGGCGTCGGCGATGCGCTCTTTGTTTGCGGCGGAGGGAACAACGGGGGAGACGGCTTTGTCGCCGCCCGCATTCTCATGGAGCGCGGCTATGAAACGGCCGTTCTGTGCCTTGCGGAAAGGTTTTCCGAGGCCTGTAAGGGCGCAAAGGCGAAGTATCGCGGCGAAATTTTGGGGCGCATCCCGCGCCGCCGCTATGCCCTCGTCGCCGATTGTCTCTTTGGCACGGGGCTCGACCGCGCGCCCGCGGGTGACAACGCCGCGCTCATCCGGTTTATCAACCAAAGCGGAGCGTATGTCATCTCCTGCGACCTCCCGAGCGGCCTCAATGAGGGCGGAATTGCCTTTGATCCCTGCGTCGTCGCAAACGAGACGGTCACAATGGGGCAGTTGAAGCAATCTCTTCTCCTCGCCGACGGGGCCGACGTAGCGGGGAAAATTTCCGTCGCCGATATCGGCATACCTGCCGAGGGCGGCGCGGAAGTGTGGGAGGATGCGGACGTCGCCGCTCTTTTCCCCAAGAAAAAGTCCCATTCCAACAAGGGAAACTACGGCTCCGTCGCCATTCTTGCGGGCTACGGCTCCCTCGGCGCGCCTCTCATGGCGGTGGGCGCGGCGCTCAAATCGGGCGCGGGCTACACCGAGTTGTGGTTGCCGTGCGCGGAGAGCCGCGAGACGGACGAGATGCGCCGCACCGTGTTTGCGGCCAAGTATCCCGCGTGCATCGTCAATTTCTACACGGGAAATCCCCTTCTTGCAAAGGCGGTCGCCTTCGGCATGGGCGCAAGTGTGGGGGAGTCTCAGTACGAGATGCTCCAAACCCTCCTCAAAAACGAAGGATGCGGCGCCCTCGTCCTCGACGCCGACGCTTTGAACGCCCTCTCCGCGTACGGGAAGGCGCCATTGAAAGGGCACAGGTGTCCCGTCGTCGTCACCCCGCACATCAAAGAATTTTCCCGTTTGACGGGCAAGAGCGCGGCGGAAATTCTCGCCGATCCCGTCCCCTGCGCGCAAGCGTTTGCGCGGGAGTACGGCGTCACCGTCGTCCTCAAAAATAACCGCACCGTCATCACCGACGGCGCGCGCACGGCGATCAACACGTCGGGTTCTCCCGCCCTTGCAAAGGGGGGAAGCGGCGATGCGCTCACGGGCTTTTTGGCCGGGCTCTGCGCCCGAGGCGTGCCGCCCTTCGAGGCCTCCTGCGCCGCTTGCTATCTCATGGGCATGGCGGGCGAACTCGCCGCCGACGCGCTCGGGGAGTATTCTCCCACCGCATGCGACGTGATAGAACAAATCCCGTCCGCCATACTCTCCTTGCAATAAAAAAACGCCGTTTCAGGCGTTTTTTGAGATTTTACAAGGTACTATGTGTGACATAATTGCTTCAAAACGCCCATTTAAGCGTATCCGAAGGCGCGGATGAACACCGCGGAGAGCAAGAGCACGCTTCCCGTCACGAGGTAATAGACGGGGAAAAAGGTGAAAAGGCTCATGAGGAGCAGGAGGGCGCCGCTCACAAAAAAGGGCCTCGCGTTGCTCCTCGAAAAACTGCGGCGGAGTTTTTGCCGCACGCTCTTGCGCGGGATCTCGCCGCAGATGAGGGGGGAAGGCGTCGTACCCGTGCGGGAGAACAGGGCGTAAACGTCGTCGGCGGTGACCGCATCCCGTCCGAAGGAAGTAAGAAGTTTTTCGGCCTCGGGGGTAACGGCGTTGCACACGAGGGTAAAGGCCGCCGCGCCGTGTTCGCGGAGCAAGCGGGCTACGGCGCGGCGGCCTTTACCC
>CANQAZ010000013.1 GCA_947589555.1 uncultured Clostridia bacterium
CTATCGTGCACGACGGGGGTATAGGAGGAAAAATACACCCGCTTTAACCCGTTGGCGCGGTAGAGAGACTGCGATAGGCGTAAAATTTGGCCGTCCCGCTCGGGCGAGGCTCCCACGATGAGTTGGGTCGTCTGCCCCGCGGGCAAAAAATATCCCTTCCTCTTTTCGGCCCGGAAAAGTTGCTTCTCCCGCGCCAATTCGCGCATGGGCAAAAGGAGGCTCTCCTTGCTCTTTTGGGGGGCGAGCAGTTTGAGGCTCCGCTCGGAGGGGAGTTCGATGTTGTAACTCATGCGGTCGGCATACCCCGCCGCCTCCCGCACGAGGGAGAGATCGGCCTTCGGAATGCCCTTCAAGTGGATGTAACCGTGAAAATTGTACTCCGTGCGCAGTTTTTTCACCGTGAGGAGGAGTTGCTCCATCGTGTGATCGGGCGAAAGGTGCACGGCCGAGGAGAGAAAGAGGCCCTCGATATAGTTGCGCTTGTAAAAATCGATGACGAGCCCGCAAATTTCATCGGGCGTGGCGGTGGCGCGGGGGACGTCGGCGCTGTGGCGGCTCATGCAATACTTGCAGTCGAACGAACAGTCGTTGGAGAGCAGGATTTTGAGCAGGGAGATGCACCGCCCGTCGGGCGTGAAGGAATGGCAACACCCCGCAACATAGCCGTTGCCCATGCCGCCCGCGTTTTTGCGCCCGCTCCCCGAGGAAGAGCAGGAAACATCGTATTTCGCGCTCTCCGTGAGGATATGAAGTTTCTCCTCCGTGATCATGCCCCCATTATACACCCCGAACGCATGTTTGTCAAACATTTGTTTATAAAAAATCGGAAAATTTTTCCCGCTTGCGCGCGGAAGGGAATCGTGATATAATATTTTCACAGTTTTTTCACACAGTTTTTTTGCGGCAATGATATTCGGGCGATATAATCGGAGCACAGGAAGGAAATACCGATGAAAATTTTGATCGTAGACGACGAAGAGGGCATCCGCGCCGTACTCCGCGAATATGCGGAGTTCGAGGGCAGTGAGGCGGACGAAGCGGCGGACGGCATGGAGGCCGTGCAGATGTGCCGCGCGGAAAAATACGACGCCGTGCTCATGGACGTGATGATGCCCCGCCTCGACGGGTTTTCCGCCGTGAAAGAGATCCGCAAATTTTCACAGGTGCCCGTCATCATGCTCTCGGCGCGCAGTGAGGAGTACGACAAACTGTTCGGCTTCGAATTGGGCTCCGACGACTATGTGACCAAGCCCTTTTCGCCCAAAGAGGTGATGGCGCGCGTGCATGCCGTCATCAAGCGGGCGGCCGCGGCCTCGGCGCCCGCCCCTGCGCCCCACGAACGGTATGAATTCGAGGGCCTTGTGGTGGACGTGGACGGCAGGACCGTGTTTGTGGACGGCGAAAAGGCCGAACTCACCCCGAAAGAGTACGAATTGCTCTTCTATTTTGTGCAGAACAGAGGGGTGGCCCTCTCGCGGGAGCGCCTCCTCAACAAAGTGTGGGGATACGACTTTTACGGCGACGACCGCACGGTGGATACCCACGTGAAGATGCTCCGCGGCAGTCTCAAAGAGTACCGCAAATTCATTGTGACCCTGCGCGGGCTCGGCTATAAATTCGAGGCGTAAGGAGGCGGCGGTTGTCCGGATCGCAGACGGAAAAGAGGGCGGCGGCCGCCGAAAACGGCGGTATGCGGCGGCATACGGCGATAAGGAGCCTCAACCTCATCTTGTGGCTCGTCTTTTCGGCGTTCGCTGTTGCCGTCATTCTGGTCTCCCTCGTCTTTCAGAATTTTTTTGCGGGGCGCAATTTCCGCAGTGCCGCCTATGAGACCCTGCATACCGCGCGGGAACGCATAGAGGAGGTCCTCGCCGCCGAGGGCGCGGAGGACGCCGGACTTGCCGCCGTCGCCTACGAGTTGGGCGTGAGCGCCTACCTCGTTTACGAGGGGTACGGCGGAGAGGATGGGGGCACGGCCGTCACCCTTTCGGGCGTGGAGCGTACCTACCGAGAACTCGCCGAAATTTGCGGGCTCCTTGAAGACGGGGAGGGGGAACAATTCTTTTCGGGGGACGGGGAGGTCGCGTGCGTCTCCTCCGTCGTATACGGCGGACGGCCTGCCTGCCTCTGCCTCTTTGCTTCCTTGAAGCCCCTCGAAGAGTATGAATCGACCTTCCGCCGCATCTCCCTCATCACGGGGCTCACGGCCGTCGTTTTGGGGTTTGCGGTGAGCGGATTTGTCGCCATGCTCGTGACCCGACCCGTCGCCGAGGTGACCGACCGCGCCAAAGCCCTCGCCCGCGGAGACTATTCCCTCCGCTTCCGCAAGGATTATTTTTGTTCGGAGATAGAGGAACTTTCCTCCGCCCTCGAATACGCGCGGAGCGAAATTTCCAAAGCCGACGATTTGCAGAAGGAACTCATCGCCAACGTCTCCCACGACTTCAAGACCCCCCTCACCATGATCAAGGCGTACGCCTCCATGATCTTGGAGATCACAGGGGACGACAAGAAGAAGAGGGAGCAAAACGCGCAAGTCATCATCGACGAGGCAGACCGCCTCGCCATGCTCGTTTCGGACGTTCTGGACCTCTCCAAACTGCGCGCCGGCGTGGAGGAGGAGAGAGAGCGCTTCGAACTTTCGGAGGAGACGCGCGCCATCATCGGGCGCTTCGGCTACCTCGCCGAGACGCAGGGCTACCGCTTTGAGACGGAGATCGAAGAGGGCATTTTCATCACGGCGGCGCGGGGGCGCATCGGGCAGGTCGTCTATAACCTCATCGGCAACGCCGTCAACTATACGGGGGAGGATAAAAGGGTGCGCGTCAAACTCTTCCGCAAGGAGGGGGCGGCGCGGCTTGAAGTCATCGATTCGGGCAAGGGCATCCCCCCCGAAGAACTCGATACCATCTGGGACCGCTACTATCGGAGCGAGAATTCGCACAAGCGGCCCGTACAAGGCACGGGACTGGGGCTCTCCATCGTGAAGGGCGTCCTCTTGGCGCACGGATTCCCCTTCGGGGCCGTCTCCGAACAGGGCAAGGGGAGTTGCTTCTGGGTGGAATTCCCCGGGGAAACGCCGCCCGAGCCCCCCAAAAATCCGCAAAAACGCAAAAAGGAGGGAAACAAACATGCAGATCAAAGCGCGTAATTTAGGCGCCATGATGCTGTTGTTTCCGTTTGCCGCGGGGAGCGTGGTGCTGTGTTCCGGCGCGCGCAGGCGCACGGCAAGCGCCGATTCCGCGGCCGTTTATGCGGAGGGGACCCGCTCTACGGGCGCGCTCGTGGCGGAGGGCTGTCCCATCGCCGTCGAGAGGGAGACGCTCACCCTCGACGTGCGCCAACTGCCCCCCCTCGACGGGGGAGCGGATTTTGCGGAGTACGGCGCGAGCGTCACGACGCAGTACACCCTCCGCAATCCGACGGAGGAGGACTGCACGCAGACGTTGTTCTTTCCCTTCGGCACGGCGCCCGATTATCTGCCCGAAGGCTTCGATTTCAACGGCGATACGGCGCGCTATTCCATCAAGGAAAACGGGAACGACGTGGCCGTGGAGTCCCGCTACACCTATTGCAGGAAGGGCAACTTCGATGCGGACGACGGGATCGCGCTCATTTCGGGCGCGGATGCGGAGGGATTTTTCCGCGAGGACACCCCCGTGACGACGCACACCTTCCACGTTACGGTGCCCGAAGGGGAGGGGGACGGGCAGACGGATTACATGACGCTCTGCTTCGCGCTCAAAGCCGACCCCGCCAAGACGCGCATCGCGGCCTCCGCGCCCTCCTTCCACTGCATCGAAAAAGGGCTCGCCGTGCTCGCCTACGGCTTTGCGCAGACCCGCGGCGATTTCGATTTTTCCGTCTATGTGTTCGGCGAGGACGCGGCCTTCAAAAAGCAAGGCGTCTTTGAGAGCCGCCCCGGGGGAGAGGAATACGCCGGAACGGCGGTGGAGGAGACGGCAAGGACGGAGGAGACCTTTTCCTCCTTTGTGGCGGAAAGGTACCCCGGCGAGGAGAGCGGCATAGGCCGGGAGGATTGGGCCCGCGGGTTTGCCGAGGCGCTCGGGACCGTTTCCGAAGGCGTGATCTGTTCCGCCGTGCCCGACGATATCTGCGCCGCCGACTTCATGCGGTGGTATGAGTACGAACTGAACTTCCCCGCGGGGGAGGAGGTCGTCCACGAGATCACGGCGCCCATCTATCCCGCCGTGCGCGGAAACGGCGGGAATGTGCGTTACGAATATACCTATCTTCTCTCCCCCGCGCGCAAGTGGGCCTCCTTCGGAAGTCTGCGCGTGGAGATCAAAACGGCGGAGGCGCTCTCGGCGTGCTCGCTCGACTTTACTTTGGATCCGGAGGGGCAGGGGTACGTCGCCGAATGGGAGGACGGCTTGCCCCTCGGCGAACTCACCTTTACGCTCACCTCCATGCCGTCTGCCCCCAACGGGGTCTATGTGCCCTACGAGAGGGGGCTTTCCACGGTGGAGATCGCCCTCATCGTGCTGTTGTGCGTCGTTGTGGCGGCCGTCATCGCGTGCGCGGTCGCCCTCATCGTGCGCAGGAAGAGGGCCAAAGCGCCCCAACGGAACGGACAGGCGCGGGAGGGAAAGGTGGATCTTCCGCCCGATGAAAAGGAGCGGAAATAGCGGGCCGCCGCCGACATGAAAGAATTTTTTATAAAAGTATTGACATTTTGCTCTTTTTATGGCATAATTCCAAGTGCAGAACTACTCAATACCGTTTCGCGCGCAGGGGGGAACGCACGGAGCGAACGATTGGGGCGTCCGCCGGCAGAGATGCGGGCGGACGTCAATTTTTTACGGAGGCGTTTATGAAACGTTTTGTTGCGCTCATCATGGCTGTGCTCCTGCTCTTCACGCTCGCCGCCGCCACGGCGTGCGGGAACGATTTGCCCTCCCCCTCGGACGGCGCCGACGCCTCGGAAGGGAATACGGACGGGAACGGGGGAGAAGACGACGGCGGCGCTCCTTCGGGCGGCGCGGAGGACGGCTCGGGAGAAACTTCGGACGAAACCGAGGATGACTCCGGTGAAAAAGAGGACGATTCGGGCGAAAAAGGGGACGATTCGGGCGAAAAAGAGGAGGACAAAGTTCTCCCGCTCACCCTCTCGCACGAGAGCGGGGCCTACGCCGCTTCGTTCGGGCTCACGGTCACCCCGTCGGATCCCTCCCACAAAATTTATTATACGTTGGACGGCTCCCTGCCCACGGCGGCGAGCGCGCAACTCAACGGCGGGTATTCCATTGCCGATGTTTCGGCGACGCGCGTCTACCCCCTCACCCGCAGCGTCACGTGGACGGGGAATACGCACGGCGGCTATACCTTCGGCATGAACAACGGTTGCACCGTTCTGCGCCTCCTCGAAACGGACGCAAGCGGCGCGGAAGTCGCCCGCAAGACGGCCACCTATTTCGTCCGCACGGGCGGGGAGGCCTATTTTACCCTTCCCGTCATCAGTCTTGTTCTTCCTCCCGAGGACGCCGCCTTTTACAACGACGTGGAAAACGAGAGCAAGACGCGCGCCGAGATGGCGTATTTCGACTTTGTCTCCGGGGAGAGGTTTGCGCTCAACACCCAGATCAAGGTGGGCGGAAACTGGACGAAGGGCTACCCGTACCGCACGATGAACGTCAATTTCAACAAGGACGAAAACGGCAACAAGAATACCCCCGTCACCGTGGCGCTGTTCGGCGATCGCAAGGCGAGGAATGGGGGAACGCTGACCAAGTTCAAGCGTTTCCGCCTCCATTCGGGGGGCAATTCGCAAGTTCTTTCGTGGTTCGGCGACGCCTTCGCCCAAACGGTGGCGGCCGATTGCACGGCGTCAGACGGCGGCAGTTTGCAGGTCGCCACCACCGGTTACCGCCCCTGCGAAGTCTATCTCAACGGCGAATATTGGGGCATGTACGCCATCCGCGAGCACTATTCGGACGTCTATTTCGAGCAGAATTACGGCGTGGATAAGGACGAAGTGCTCCTCGTGGACCGCACGACCAACGTTTGGACGACCGACAACACCTTCAACCAAAAGTATTCCTTCGAACTCGCGGAGGACAACGAGGCGGAGGACGGTAGCGGCATGCGCAAGGCGGTGGAATTCTTCGATTTTCTCATGGCCACCGATTTTTCCGACGACGAAAACTACCGCGTCCTCTCCCAAAAGGTGGACCTCACCGGGCTTGCCGATCTCGTTTTGACCCACTTTTATGCGGGCAACTGGGATTTCATGTACAACAACATCAAAATGTGGCGCACCGACGCCGTGGATCCCTCCAACCCCTATGCGGACGGCAGGTGGCGGTTCTGCCTGCACGATCTGGACTTCTCCTTTGAGTCCTTCTTCGGCGACAACGCCGTTCAAAACGCGAATTGCTTCGAATTCACCGAAAATTACCTCGATTATTACCTCGGCCGCGCCACGTACAACGGCAACCCCGCCCTTTCCCGCGAGGTGACCTGCCTGTTGTCCGCGCCCATGCAGAACGCACAGTTCCGCGCCCTGTTGCAGGAGCGCGCCCGCAAGGTGCAGGAAGTGTTCGAGTATTCCCGCGCCCGTCAGATCCTCACGCGGATGGAGCAGGAGGTGGACGTCCCCATGCAACGGCATCTTGTCCGCTGGGCCCGCACCGACGGCTACAATTACGACGGCACGTACAACTATAATTGGAAATATTTCGTCCGCCGCACCTACGACGTGCTGTATTACCGCACCCGCGTGCAGTGGGACGGCAACGAGGTCTATCCCAACGGGGATTATTTTACCCGTCAGGTGGATGCGACGATCCGCCGCTACGAACAAACCTTGTAAAAAACGCTTGCCTTTTGCAAGGGCGCATGGTATAATGGACCTGCCTGAACGGAAAGAGTGCTCTGACCGCAAAGGAGGGAACAAACAAAGCAAAAAGCGCGCCTTTCCGCGCCCGTTTCCTCCTGCCGTTCGGCGGGAGGTTTTTTGTATGGAAGAAGAAAGGCGCATCTGTGTGCTCTCGGTGGTGGCGGGGTCCCGCGCGCAGGCGGAACGGCTCAACGCCTATCTCTCGGAATACGGCGAATACGTCGTGGGCAGAATGGGGATACCCTACCGCGAAAAGGGGGTGTTCGTCATCTGCGTGGTGCTCGATGCGCCGCCCGCCGCCGTCAACGCCCTGACGGGCAAAATAGGGCGGCTCGAAGGGGTGGCCGCAAAGGTGCTCTTCAACAAGTAGATCCGCCCGAAAACGCACAAAATAGCGGAACGGGGGCGAAAAAATGAAAACGGAAACAAAAATACGGAGGCAGATATGAAAAAATTATTGCAAACCATCGTATGCGCCGCGCTCTGCGGCACAATGGCACTGTGCGCCGCGGCATGCGGCGGCGCGGAGGACAAACTCACCGTCTACGCGCCCGACGGGGCTCCCGCGCTCGCTCTGGCGGGGCTCATCGCGGGCGAGGAGGGCTCGGAGGATTTCGACGTGCACATCGTGGACGCCACGACCATCCAGACCTATGTGGCGGGGGAGGCCCCCGCGGCCGACTTCTGCATCCTGCCCGTCAACGCGGCGGGCAAGTTCTTGGGCACGGGCGCCGTCTACCAAATGCTCGGCACGGTGACGAACGGCAACCTGTACTTCCTCAAAACGGCTTCGAAGGAACTGCCCGACCTCACGGCGGAGAACATCGCGGACGTTCTGCCCGGCAAGACGCTCGGCGTCATCCAATATGAAAACGTGCCCGGCCTCACCCTGCGCGTAGTGCTCGAAGACAAGGAAATTCCCTATCAAACGGTGGAGAGCGTGGACGACGCGGCGGCGGATAAACTCAACATCCTGCCCTGCACTCCCCAACTCGTCGCGCCCTCTACCAAGTGCGATTATTACCTCTGCCCCGAGCCCGCGGCGACTTCGAAGATCGGCGCAACGCAGGGCGCCCTTGCCCTCGCCGGCTCCCTCCAAACGCTGTACGGCGGGGAGGAGGGCTACCCGCAGGCGGCGCTCGTGGCCAAAAAATCGGTCATCGGGGAGAACGCCGAAGCGCTCGGCAAGGTCCTCGCCTATATGGGAGGGGCGGCGGACTACCTCAAAACGGCGGAGGCTTCTACGCTCAACGCCCTGCTCGAAAGCAAGCGCGAAGCGGGCATGGCGGCGGCCTTTACCGAGGCCCAACTCAACCAAACGGTGGTGGCGAATTGCTCGGTGCGCTTCACCCCGGCGGCGGCATGCAAATCGGCGGTCGTCGCCTTCCTCATGCGCTTTAAGGCGGTGAATCCCAACGGGACGGAACTCCCCGACGACGCCTTCTTCTACGCGGGATGATGGGCAAGCGGGATAAACTGCTCAACCTGTTTTTCTCCGTGCTGGCCATCGTCGCCGTTTGGGTGGCGTGGACGGTCGCGTACTATGCGGAGGGGAACGATATGGTGGTCCCCTCCGTCAACGGGACGTTCGCGGAGATGGGGCGGCTCCTTGCGGAAGCCGCCTTTTGGCGCGCCTTCGGCAACACGATGCTACGCACTTTGGAGGCCTTTTTGCTCTCCTTTGCGCTCGGCCTCGTGCTGGCGCTCTTTGCCGTCGTTTTGCCTTTCGTGCGCGCCTTTTTGAGCCCGATCGTCTCCTTTTTGCGCACCGTGCCCACGATGGCGCTCGTCCTCATCCTTCTGCTTTGGACCTCCCGCGCGGCCGCGCCCGTGGTCATCGCCCTCCTCGTCCTCTTTCCCGTGATCTATGCTTCCATGCTCGCGAGCCTCGACGGGGTGCGGGCGGAATACGGCGAAATGGCGCGCGTGTTCGGCGTGGGGAAGGGGAGGCAGGCGCTGAAAATGTATCTCCCGCTCGCGGCGCCCCCCGTGCTCGGGCAGATGGGGGCCGACTTTTCCCTCGGGCTCAAAATCACCGTTTCGGGCGAGGTGCTCTCCCTCACGGCGCGGAGCCTCGGCAATATGATGCAGGAGACGGCGACCCTCACCATGAACGCCGCCCGCCTCATGGCCCTCACCCTCGTCACCGTATTTGCGGGCTTCTTGTTCGAAGGGCTCTTCTGGCTCCTCAAAAAGATTGCGGGAAGGAGGGCGGAATGAAATTCATCAACGTCGTAAAGCGCTATGGGGAGAAAACCGTCCTCTCCCTTCCCTCCCTCGAAATCAAGAGGGGGGAACTGGCGGCGGTGCTCGGCGAGAGCGGGGCGGGCAAAACGACTCTGCTTTCCGCCATAGCCGGCGTCGTGCCCTACGAGGGGAGGATCGCGGGCGCGGGGCGCATCTCCTATCTCTTCCAGAACCCCAAACTTTTGCCCAATCTGACGGCGGAGGAAAACCTGCGCTTCGTTCTGCCCAAAGAGAGGTGGGGGGAGGCCCCCGCCATGTTGGAGCGGGTGGGGCTCGGCGGCAAGGCGCACGCCCGTCCCGCGGCCCTCTCGGGGGGAGAAAAACAGCGCGTCGCCATCGCCCGCGCCTTCCTCTTTCCCCACGATACCCTCCTCATGGACGAGCCTTTCTCCTCCCTCGACCTGCTGTTGAAAAAGTCGCTCGCCGAACTCACCCTTTCCCTGTGGCGGGAGAGGGGGCAGACGGTGCTCTTCGTCACCCACGATGTGCACGAAGCGGCCTTTCTTGCGACGCGCGCCCTCGTGTTGCGGGAGGGGGAGATCGTCGCCGATTTCCCTGCGGAGGAGCCCTTCCCGCGCGATTTCCTCTCTCCTTCTCCCCTCGAAGGGGCCCTCGTCGGCGCCCTTTTGCGCGAAAAATAAGGGAAAAAATCCCCGCCGCAACGGGGCGCAAAGATCCGCCATATCCTTTCCCCTACTTAAAAGTAGGGGAATTTTTTTCTTTTTTTTCCTTCCGAATTGTGAAATTTTGTTTTTTGTCATATTTTTTGTTGACAAGCGTAATTTGATATGGTACAATCGTGTCATAGAAAAATATTACATCGTTCCAAAATTGTCATTTTTCGGAATGACGGCGCCATAGGAGGTGTCCCAATGAAGAAAGATCGGAAAGAGGATATACCGGAAGAACGCATCGCGGAGGCCGCGCCCGAAGGGGCGCCCGCTTCTGCCGAAGCGCCCGTTATTGCCGCGGAGGGCGAAGTCCCCGCGGAAGGCTCCGCTCCCGCCGCGGAAGCCCCCGCGGAAGGCGGGATCTCTGCGGAGAACGCCCCCGCAAAGGAGGGCAAGCGGAGCAAAACGAAGCGTGCCAAAGGCGCGGGGCAAAAGGGCAAGCGCAGAAAGTTAAAATGCATCATCGCGGTCGTCACGGCGCTCGCGCTGTGCGGCACGGGGCTCGGCATCGGGCTCCTCTTCATCCCGAAGGAGGGCCTCGTCGTCAACACCGACTACGCCTCCGTCTCCTACGAGGTGCAGGAAGGGGAGATCTACACCCCCGGCTCGGAATACAACGGGCTCGATATCTTCGGCCGCCTCAACTGGACCTTCCAACACAAAAAGGAATGGTATTCCTCCTATCAGGGTTACGTCTACACGACGGTAAACCAGGATGTTAAGACCTTTAAGCAATTTAAGGACGGCATGCTCATCTCCGCCGACATTTCGACGAGCAGTCTCGTCAACGTCGCGCGGGAATTTTGCTATATTCCGTCTGCCGACCGCGTGATCTGGCGGGAGTCGGACTGCGCCCCCGCCGAATACAACGGCTTCGATACGCCGTGGGAGACGGGGGAGCCCAAAGGCAACATGACGATCAGCGGGCCCGACGGGTTCAAGTCCAAAAACGGCTTGCCCGCCACCGAACTCATCGGCTACATCTTCCGCGAGGAGACGGTCGCAAGCGCCGATCCCGTGGAGGATAACGGCGACGGCACCTACACCATTACCTATTATATGAATCCCGAGGTATGGAAAGCCGAGGACGGCTCCTCCGAGGGGGCGGCGGCCTATTACTGCAACCAGATGAAGTTCACGGGCGGCCTCACCGACGTGCCCACCTTCGACGCCATCACCATCTCCTTCACGTTCAACGAAAATTGGGAAAATCTCAAAACGGAGATCCATGAAAAATACACGGCGACGATGGGCTTCACCGTCGGTTGCGAGGCGGACGGCGTCACGCTCTTCTCCTACGATACGCCGTTTTTGCCCCTGACCGACGCCTACGGGGAATATTTTGAGCAATACGCGCAGGTCGCGCCCTCCAATGACAACACGGGCGGCGGGCCGAGCGCCATGAACTCCCTCACCGAGGCTTTCGCCCCCGTCATCAACGGGCCCACGACCCTCTCTCTCGACCTCACCATCGGCGGCAAGCCCGTGCAGGGCGCCGTTTACGTCGATCTCGGCACCGACGGCTCCGTCCCGGGTTTTGAGACGGAGGAAGAGATTTCCACCTTCATCAACAACCTCGAAGTGCGCGCCAAGATCGGCGGGCTCGCCCTCGAAGTGAAGGAGGGCGCGGCCTACGTGCAGGCGGGCGATCTCAAAGCCAAACTCACCGTCTCCGAACTCATGGATCTCTTCGGCGACCTTCTCGGCGGGGAAGGATCCGCCCCGGCCGAAGGCGAAGAAGGGGAGGGGAGCGACATTCTCACCGATCTCTTGGGCGGCGAATTCACCTACGATCGCGCCGCGGGCACGGCCAACATGCACTCCGCGCTCGCGCTGGGCTCCGTTACTATTCCCATCGATTTCAATTACACCATCGACGGCGAGACCTTCAAAGCCGCTCTGGCCGACGTCCGCACCGAGATCGCTCTGCTCAACGCCAAAATTTCGGCCAAACTTGCCTATACTTCGGCGGAGAACGCGCCCGCAGAACTTGCGGACAAGGCGGATTTCGTCGAACTTGCCTCTTACGTCAAGAATATCGCCGACCTCGTCACAGCCGACGCCTTCCGCGTCGCCCTTTCCTACGAGGGCTTCGGCCTCACCCTTTCGGGCGACGTTCTCCTCTCCGTCAAGGAGAAAACGGCGTTTGCCGACCTTCTTCTCAGCCGCGGCGCGGCCCCCGAGGACCAAAAACAGTTCGTCGTGGGCTATCAGGACGGCGTCGTCTATCTTTCGCTCGACGGCGTCCGCCTCTCTGCCGACGGCGCAAAGGGGAAGGAACTCATCGAACAGTTCCTCGGGAATGCAACGGGCTCTTTGGCGGGCTTTTCCTTCGATATCCCCACCCTCCTCGATACGTTGCTCTTCACCCATCCCATCACCGACGATCTCACCCTTTCGGAGGAGACAAGCGGCGATCTTTCGGCGCTCAAAGTGGCCGTTGCGGCCGATTCTCTCCTCGGCGCGCTCGGCGTCGACCTTAAAGGCTTCTCCCTCGGCACGCTCGGCCTGTCCGTCAAGGCGGGCGAGTTGTCCCTGTCGGCGGAAGAGGCGTCCTACGCCGCAGAGGGGAAGGATCCTCTCCCGCTCGGCGCGCTCCATGTAACTCTTTCCGCAAACGAGGAGCCCATCACCTTCGATAAGACGGGCTACACCGATGCAACGGCCCTCATCGGCGCCGTGCAAACGCTTGCAAGCGCGGGCTATCTCACGGCCGACCTCTCCTACGGTACCGAAGCCCTTGTGGAGGCCGATCAAGCCGCCTCCGCGCCCGCTCTCCGCGTCACGGGCAAGTTGAACATCGACTATTCCGATCTTTCCGGCAAGGGATTGGCGGCGCAGGGTACGTTCCGCATTTACTACGGCGAGATCGATAAGGAGATCAAACTCGGCTATGCGCAGAGCGGCCTCTATCTCACGGTGGACGGCCTCAACCTCAAAGTGGAGGACCCTTCCAAGATCGTTTCCATCGTCCAAAGCATCCTCGCGACGGAGGACGCCTCCGCCACGGAGGATCCCGCCGTACAGAGCGTGCTCGACGCCCTCTTCTCCTTCCGTTTCGGCGAGGTGCTCCTTGCCGCGGCGGGCGAAACGGACGGTCTCGCCCTCACGTTGAAGGCGGACGCTCTCCTTGCGGCCCTCCTTCCCGATGCGTCTCTCAAACTCGGCGACGTCGTCCTTGAAATCGGCGGCAACGGCTCCGTCCGCGTCACGGCGGCGGGGGTCACGGCAAGTTTTGCGGTCGGCTCGCCCGTCACGGTGGAGGAAGCGGAGACCTATTCCGAACTCACCCCCGTGCTCGAAGCCCTTCCCGCCCTCCTGAGCGCCAAAAAACTCTCCCTCACGGGCAGTGTGGAACTCACGCTCCCGGGTGCGGAGGGCGCAGAGGATACCGTCGTCTCTCTCAACATCGCAAAGGGGATCCTTTCTTGGGCGGACGGGCTCGACGTCTACCTCAAAGCCGAACTGACGGTCGCAGAGACCTGTCACGCCCTCTATCTCCGCATCGACGGGTCGCAGGTACAGTTTGCCTACGGCGATTACGGCCTCACCGTCACCTATGCGGAGATGAAGGAACTCGAATCGGCGCTCTTCAACATCTATGGGCACATCTACGAGATGCTCGGCTCAATGGTGGGCGAGGGGAAGAATCCGTTGCCCGCAGTCTCCTCCTTCTCCGATCTCTTGGGCCTCCTCAAAGGGAGCGAGGCGGTCGCGGAAGGGGCGGCGGCCGTCGCCGGAGGGGAGACGTTCGATTGGACCAAACTCGTCCAGAACATCGTGCTCTCCAACCAAAACGGCGTGCTCGCCCACGCGCAGTACGGCGACGTATCCGTCGATCTCCTCGATGAAACGGGCAAGGACGGCCTCATCGGGCTCACCGTCAACTACACGTCCGAAAAAGTGCGGGTGGAGGGCGACCTCGGCGCCGCCGTCTATACGGGCGCAACGCCCGCCATGCCCGAAGGCCGCTACATCGCGGGGAGCGAGGTCAAGAATCTCCTCGGGTTTGTGGGCTCCGCCATCTCCCTCTTCGAAACGACCGAACTCACCCTCTCCTTCGAGGGCAAGGTCACTTCGAACGACGCCGTCACCTATCCTCCCGCAGAGGGGGAGAGCGCGGGCGTCAAGTACACCATCGATGCCTCCATGTCCACCCACCGCGGCAAGGGGAGCCTTCTCCACCTCGATGTGGAAGGGAGCAATCTCTGGGTCGATCCCGAAATTTACGCCCACGCCTCCATCAACGTCGTCGCGGCCAAACCCGCGGTGGACAGCAGTCTCTACATCGATCTCTTCATTCTCGACGCCGCGCCCGGGCAGGGCAAGGAGAGCGGGGACGGCATGCTCGATTTCTACGTCACCCTTTCCCAATTCGGTCCCGTCGGCACGCAGACGTCGGAGGTCGCGGAATACGATCCCGTCCTGCTCTACGCCCCCGCGGATGAGATCATGACCATCCTTTCGGCGGCCCTGCCTCTCCTCGGGGTGGACGTCGATATCCTCAACAACTACATGGTGAACAAGTGGCTCTCGTTGGAAAGCGTCGGCCAACTCAAAGCGCTCGGCTCCCTCGTCGGCGGCCTTCTCGGCGGCGGCGCGAAGGAGAGCGCGGAGGAGAGCGCGGAGGAGGCGGCGCCCGTCGCCCTCGAAGAGAGCGCGCCCGCGCCGAAGGAGATCAAACCGTCCGCCTACATCAAGGAACTCGTCCTCGATGAGGAGCGCATCTCCGTCACCCTCGATTCTTCGGCCGTCTACGGCATAGAGGGGCTTTCCGACGTCACCGCCACCCTCACAAAGGAGAAGGACGTGACCGCGGAGGACGGCTCCGTCACCTACGGAGCCTTCAAGACCCTCGATCTTAGCAACATTTACGACCGTGCGGGCACGGAAAACACCACCCTCAAAGGCACGGTCACCTACGGCGGCTTCGAAGATCTCCTTCCTTCGGGCACGTATAAGAGTTTCCTCGGGGCCGACGGGCTCATTCTCGCCCTCGCCAAGAGCGCGACGCACAAGGTATCGCCCGCCGCGGGCGAAGTCATCTCGGGCGAAGAGGCCGGGCATACTTACGCCCTCAACAACAACTTCTATATCGACGGCACGGCGAATATAACGCTCACCCTTCTTGGGTTTGACGCGATTTCTGTTGAAATCAAGATAATTGCGATTTCTGTTACGATCGATGAGGATGGCGAACTCGGAATCAACATCCGCCTCGGATATGATGGTGTGAGTGCTCTCTTTGGCGCGGTTACCGCTATCAACGGCACAAGCACGGTGGACATCACCATCAAGAACGGTATGGTCTACATGAAACGTGTGCAGACTACTAATAGTAAAAATGAGGCTATAACGCCTGAGACGCTCTATCGCGTCGCGCCTCTCGGCAATTTCACGGCGGATATCCTCGATCACATCGGCTTTATCTTCAACTTCGGCAGCATGATCACGAACGCGCTCAGTTCCGCCACGGGCTCGGGCTCCGCGTCCACGTCGGCAAAGGTGGATTTCGGCAAGAGGCTTTCCGATGTGCTCAAATCGTACACCTACACCCAAGCGGCTGTCGGCGGCGACGGCTCCGTCACCACTCCCGCCTCGTGGGATCTCACGCTCAACGGCGATGCGCTTGTAAAGGGAGTGCTCGGCGATCTCAACGTCAAACTCGCAGAGAACGAGAACGGTTGTATCCGTGACATCACAGCGACAACATCGATCGTTTCGATCATTCATGCAACGGTTTCGCTTCACTGGCGCAACGCAGGCGGCAACATGGAGAATGATGTCATCGATCAAACGCACGATATTCTCAATGAGGAGAACCTCACCGATTCCGCAAGCGGCTTCGGCGGCGTTATCGGCAAGATGAAGGAGCAGGGCTGGGGCACCGAGGACTATACGGGCTTCGCCACCTTCCTCGAAGGAGAACGCAAAACGGTCACCTTCAAGCACAACGATCAAATTCTCGGCACGCAAAACGTCATGGCTTCCACGGGGGCGGACGGCAACCCCGAGCGCACCCTGTACAGCGCGCTCAACTATCCCGACGTCTCCGCGCCCGAGTATGCGCCCGCGGAGGAAACGCAGGTCATGGGCTGGGCGGAAGTCGCGCCCGGCAAGGTCCTGCCCGACGGCTACGTCATCTCCACAAAGGCGCACGGCTATCCCTGCACGGTCACCTTCTGGTCGGATGAAGAACTCGGCGAAGGCTGGCAGTGGCAGGAGGGCGAGGGCCGCTGGTCGTACACGGCCGATATGTACTACGGCGCGCAGATCGTATTCGGCGCCGATGATATCGTCACCGTAAACGGCGAACTGTCGGTGGACGTCGATGAACACGAAGTGCCTCCGTTCGAATACGGCGGCCGCGAGGGCAAGTGGCAGAAGGAGCCCGTCATCGGGGCGGAGGGCGCGACCTTCGTCGCCGAATACACCCCCGATACCCTCATCTATCACAGCACGGTCCCCTACAAGGTGACGGGCGTCGTCAAAAACGTCACGGAGCACAGGGTGGAATACGGCACCGATTACACGGTGTACACCCCCACGGCAAACGGCTACACCTTCGTCGGTTGGTTTGAACAGCAGGCGGACGGCTCTTGGAAGGAGGTCGAAGTCGGCACAACGTACACCCTCGGGGCCGAACACAAGGAGACCACCCTCGAAGCCCTCTGGGTGAGCAAACTCTCCATCACCGTCACAAAGGCCGAAAAGAGCAACAAGAGCGGTATCTTCCCGACCTATTATAATTGCGCCATCGAGGCCACGGTGGCGGGCGGCCGCCTCGTCGGCGTCCCCGCAAGCGAGGCAAGCATGACCTTCACCTACTCCTTCGATTCCTACACTGCGCCCGCGCTCGGCATCGGCAACGGCAACACGGAATCGATCGGCGGCGGGCAGACATTGCACGACTTCCCGGCGGAAGATACCGTTGCGGGCTCTCAGGCGAAGGTGCGCAATCGGGACAAAGATATGGCGCGCGTCCACATTCAGATCGTGTACACGCTGAACGGCGTCCAGATCTACGATTCGGAAACCGTCACCGCCACCGCCAGCTGGCTCGTCCTCTGACCCTCCTTCCCCGAAGGCCTACCCTCCTACGGAGGGGAGGCTCCGCCGTAGGCGGTGGTGGGGATGGCTCCTACCCTCGTAACTTTCTTTGCCCTCAGTATGCCGCCCGCAGGGCGTTGCAGAAAAAGAAAGTTACGAAATAAAATTCCTTGTCACCTAACCCGTCATTTCCCGCGGCTCCGTGCTACAATAAAGGCATGGAGCCGAAATTTTTTCCTTTTTTCCAAAAAACCTTGTCATGTAAAACGGAAGGGCAAGCAAAAGCGTGCTACAATACCATTGGAAACGATGCAAAGCGCGCGGGCCGCGGCGTGGCGATGGCCGCCGCAGGGCGGACGTCGCATCGCCGCCGGGCCGCGCGCTTTTTTTGCATCTCCGCGCCCCTCAAAGTCCGATTTTCCGCCCCGTTTTCGGCCCTTCGTTTTCCTCATTTGCGCGATGGGACGGGCATAAAATAGTAACGTGAAAAAGTACCGCAGCCGCAAAAACCGCATCCGCTTGCGCATTCTCATCGGGCTCATTTCGTCGCTTGTCATCGTGCTCGTGGTGGTGGCGATGCTCAACGTGACGAAGGTCTTAAAGGCCATTGCGGAAGCCAACATGCGTTCCATCACCACGGTCGCGGTCAACGACGCCATTTACTACACCCTGTCCGACGGCGTCCGCTACGAAGATCTCGTCACGGTGGAAAAGGACGGCGCGGGCAACGTCGTTTCGCTCACTTCCAATCCGTTGCAGATCAACCGCATCGCGCGCGACGCGGCCTACATGTCCCAGCAAAATTTACAGCGCATGAGCGAGAGCGGGGTGGAAGTTCCCCTCGGCGCCTTCACGGGCGTCGAGGCGTGGGCGGGCTTCGGGCCCAAGATCAACATGAAGATCATTCCCATCTCCAACGTCGCTTGCCGCTTCGTCTCCGATTTTTCGGCACAGGGGGTCAACCAGACCAAACATTCCATTTATTTGGAGATCGTGGCCGATATTTCCATCGTCATGCCCTCGGGCACGAGCAACTTTGCCTCCCTCACCGAAGTGCTCATCTGCGAAAGCGTGCTCCTCGGCAAGGTGCCCGAAACCTATTTGCAGGCCGATCTTTTCGGCGACGGATATTCGCTTGCGCCCTCGCCTCCGCAATAAATTTCGAGCGCCGCACGCAGGGATTTTTTCATTTGCAAGGGGTTTTCATTTTTTGAGCGCCGCGCCTTTCAAGGCGCGGCGCTCGAAATTTCAGGCGAGGAGAGAGCGGAGGAGGGAAACGATTTTTTCAGTGCCGCTTTCAACAGAACAGGTTGCAAGGGCGCGTTTGAGGGCCTCGTCGCCCGCGAGAGCGCAGAGGGCTTGGGGCAGGGCAGAAAGTTCGCTTTCCGCCAGCACGCGGCACAGCCCCTTTTTTTGGAAGTACAGGGCGTTTTCGGTCTGGTCCCCCCGCGAGCCCCGTTCGAGCGGCACGAGGAGGGTCGGCTTTTTGAGGGCGAGCGCTTCGAAAACGGTGTTGCTCCCCGCGCGGCAGAGCACGAAATCGGCGGCGGCGTAGGCGCTGCCCATGTCCCCCTCGAATTCGCGCGGAAAGTAGCCCGCTTGCGGCTTGGCGGCATTTCCGCGGCCCGTGAGATGGAGGATGCGGAAGCGCTTCAAGAGGGCGGGCAGGTGGGCCGTAACGGCCTCGTTCAGCGCCTTGCTCCCGCTCCCTCCGCCGAGCACGAGGAGGACGGGCAGACCCTCCCCGAGCCCGAATTTGCGCATGGCCCGCCCCCGCTCGCCCCCCAAAACTTCGCGGCGGATGGGGGAGCCGACCCACATTCCGTTGGCAAAGAGGGAGGCCGTTTCGGGAAAGGAGGTCAAAACGAATTTGCACTTTTTGGCGATGAGCCGCGTGCACAGCCCGGGGGAGAGATCGCTTTCGTGCGTGAGGACGGGGATGCCGAGTTTGGCGGCCGCCCACACGGCGGGATAACTGGCAAAACCCCCTTTGGAAAAGACGAGGTCGGGCTTTTCGCGCTCCAACAGCGCGCGCGCCTCCTTTTTGGCTTTGGCGAGGCGGTAGGGGATCTTGAAATTTTCAAGGGTGAAGGAGCGCACGAGTTTGGGCGCCTCCACCCCGAAAAAGGGATAGCCCCGCTCGGCGGCCAGCGTGCGCTCGGGCTCGCCCGCGCCCATGTAGGCGAGGCGGCAGGAAAAACGGATCTCGTGCATCACGGCAAGATTGGGGATGACGTGCCCCGCGCTCCCCCCGCCCGTAAAGAGGATGTATTTCACGCTTACAGTATATTCCCTTCGCCCCGTTTTATTTCCGATGCGCTTGCGCCGTTCCAAATACGTTTTTACTTCTTAAAAAGAAAAAAACGGAGAGAGAGGGTTTGCCTTTTCTCCGCTTTGGAATATCGTAGCAACATGATTTTGCCTTTTCGTTTATGAACGCCGTCATTCCGTCAAATGCGTCCAAAGATCGTTCCTTTCATATTGCTTATCCAAAAGTTCCAAGCCATAGGTTTGAACGTTTCCGCCAATTGCATCCGTGATCCAATCCGCAACGCTTTTTTCGCCGTTCAGTTTTTCAAATACTTGACTTGAAAGAATGGTATGTTGGGTGTTTTTAGTGGTTTTGTCCATCCCATATTCCCATATATAAATACCGACGCCTTTAATATTTTTCTGTAAGCCTTCGACCATATCTTTCAGGTCTTTTTGAAATATGTCGCCGTTTTCCTTTGTTTTACTCATTTTGCCTTCGCGGATATAAGCCTGATATTGCATCAGAGTATCGTCGCGCACAGAACAATCGAAAAGGATCTTTACGCTGTCCCCGCGCTTATTATGCAATGCGGTCAAACTGTCGAGCACGATATTGTTGCTTGTAAGTCTTTCCGTAATTTCGGCGGGCGCTTTCCAAAGATCTTGCGCCGTTTCATGCCAACCGTCATATAACAAAAGAGAACTGTCTACACAAACGGTGATGTTTTTGGCGGAAGGAAATCTGTCGATCACGTCGTCGGCAAGCAAACTCGTCGCAAAGCCGCCGGCGGAAAATCCTGTAACAAGTAAGGCGTCGGGTTCACCGATCAATTGCTTTGTTTTTTCGAGAAAGGCAGAATAGTTGGTATAGCCCCGGTGATAAACGATTTTTTCCTTGCTACCTTCCGTATAGCGATATTCGCCCGTGCCGCAATGGAAATCGCCGCTCGCATAGGGTATCACAAGAAACGACCAATTCTTGAACGGATTCGACGCTTCACTGCTGCCGATCCCCCAAGTAGATACAAAATCTTGTCCCGTCATGTTTTCGGCAAAAAACTCTTTGCCGCCCCTGCTCGTTTCTTCGGTAATGCTGACGCCGCCGCCGAAGAAATAGACCACCAGTTTGTTTTCGGAGCCTTTTCTCAATATTCCGTGCCATTCCGTACCGTCAGAGGATCTTGCGGTTTCGGGAGTTACCCGATACCACTTGCCGATTTCCGGTTCGCCTTTTAATTCGGGATGGCTCGTCAAAAAAGTTTTAGATAGAACGATGTATATTCCGATTGCAACCAAAACTACGATTGCCAAAATAACAACCGCTATGATCAAACCTGTATGCTTTTTCTTTGTCTTTGTTTCACTCATGACGAACTCCTTTTATTCTGATCTTTCGTTTGTGAACGCCATCCTTCTGTCAAGGGCGTCCTTTGCCGCGGGATCGGCTCTTTCGGAAGCCGCAAAACAATCTTTTCTCTGTTCCGCTTGACAAGCCATATCGCGCATGATATACTTTTTATGATACTATCGTACCAATAATGTACTGCTTTTTGCCGCTTTTGCCAAGTATTTAAGCGGGCCGAAAAGCACAACGGTACTTTGCGGGTCAAAATATCCGTTGCGGTACGAAATACAAAAAACAAAGCAAAACGGTACGAAATTTACAAAAAGTACCGTTTGGGAGAAGATGATGGGCGGAAACGCAAAAACAACGGAGTTCTTAAAAGAATGCCTTGCCGACGCGCTGATCAAGTTATTGAAGAAAAAGCCGATCGAAAAAATATCCGTTCCCGAGATCGTGGCGACGGCGCAGGTAGGGAGAACGACTTATTTTCGCAACTTTTCAAACAAACAAGAGGCGATCACTTTTAAGTTGATCAAATTGTGGGAACGATGGACGGAAGAACACGATGTGGCGGAACGGAAAAACTTTGCGCCCGAAAACGGCTTGACCTTCTTTGAATACAATTACAGCATAAAAGACCTTCTTGCTCTTCTCTATGAGCGCGGCTTACAGACGGCCATCTACAATTCTTTCCATGAAATTATGACGCCGCAGGATAGCGAGAACGCGCTCGAATGTTATGAGGGCAGTTTTTATTCTCATGGTCTCTTTGGACTTCTCGATGTGTGGATCCGGCGCGGCTTCCGTGAGACGCCGCGGGAAATGCAGGAGTATATCGATAAGATCTGTGAAAAACGATCGGGATTTTGAGGGGAATGCAGGGACGGGAATTGCCAAAATTTTTTAGAAAAAAAGAGCGGATAAATGCTTCCGCTTCTTTATTTTATTCCCCTCCTGCGGGGAGGGGGACACGGGAGAGGGGCACGAGAAAAATTCCGCTTGATTTGAGGGGAGGACTATGATATAATGGAAATACAAAGGCCCGAGGAAGAGCGGGCCGAGGAATAAACGGGGCCCGAGGAAGAGCGGGCCGAGCGGGCGGCGAGATGAAAAAATGCCTTTTCTCCATTCTCCTATTCTTGCAGGCGGCGGCCCTCCTTGCCGGGGCGGGTCTCCTCTGCCTCGGGGCAAGAGGGGAGGCCGCTCTTTTGGGCGGGCGCGAACGGCTGACCGTACCCCTCGCCGCTGAGAGCGTTGCCGCGACCGCGGAGGCGGACCTCCCCGAAAACGGGCCGCAGAGTTTGGAGGCCCTGCAAGGGGCGGACGAGGGGCAACTTGATGAGTGGGCCGAGACGCTGGAACGCTTCGACGGGAGGGACTTCGGCATCGTCACCCCCGCCCGCAACCAATATACCACCAACATCTGTTGGGCTTACGGGGCCGTGGGCGCCGTGGAGACCAATATTTTGCGCAAGGGCATCGACAAGAGCGCGACGAAGGATACCCTCGACCTCGACGAGATGGTGGCGGCGTACGCCTGCGCCCAACGGGACGGCGAAGAGGACCCCCTGTGGCTGACGGCGAACGACACCTACGATTACGGCTCGTGGAATCAGGGGGACAATTCCTTTAACGCCTTTTCGGCCATGACGCAGGGCTTTGCCCTGCGGGACGAATGCCACCTCCATTCCTCCACGGGCAACGCCGTGTTGAAGGAAAAACTGGAACAGTCGAGATATTACGTCAAAAGTTATGTGCGCATTCCCGAGGACGTGACGGCCATCAAGAGGGCCATTTTGCAGTACGGAGCGGTGACCTTTGTCTACAAGAGCCCCTCGGCCCCGAAATATTACAGTACATCGCAGTATTCCGACCACACCTCCCTCATCGTGGGCTGGGACGACAATATGGCCAAAGAGAACTTCCGCCCGCAGACCCCCTCCGCCGACGGCGCGTGGATCGTGAAGAACAGTTGGGGGAATTACGGCTACGAAAGCAACGGGACCTACTGCTTTTACTGCTCCTACGAGTTGCCCATCGGCACCCTGTACGCCGTGGACGTGGAGATGAGGGAGGACTACCAAAACCTCTATTATTACGACGGAGGCATCATCCAGAGCATGCGCAACTACGCCGCGGACGCACAGGCGGCCGTCTACGAGGCCAAACTTTCGACCGCCGCCCGAGAGGAGAGGTTGAAGGCCGTGATGATCGCGACCCCGCAGGGGGATCTGGACGTCAACGTGAAGATCTATAAAAATTTGGACGTCAATCCCGCCAACGTGAACGACGCGCGCAACGTGCCCGTGGGGGACGCCGCGGCCGCCGAGCGGCAGGTGCACATCGACAACATGGGCATGCACACCATCGACTTGGAGGAGCCCCTCCCGCTCGGACAGGGGGAGTTTTTCTCCATCGTCGTCTGTTGCAAAGATCGGTTCGGCAACGTCGTTCCCGTGGTGTGCGCAGTCGATTCCGCAAAGTCGGTGAACGACATGACCTACTACCTCTCCGGGGGGACGTGGCATAGTTACAAGGGCGGAGGCGCGTATGCGGACAGTTCGACCGACAACATGGCGGCGAGGATCAGGGCGATCACCGATACCGTGGAGCGAGAAGCCGACCTCGGAAAGGACCTCGCGTACGCGCGGGCGGAGATCGCCGATCCCCTCGTCTATTATGAAAAGGGAAAGAAGATGACCCCCGAAGTGGAGGTCTATTTCGGGGAGAGTTTGCTCGAAGAGGGGAGGGACTATACCCTCGCCTTCCCCCAGACCCTTGCGCCCGGGATGGCGACGGTGACCATTGCGGGATGCGGCGATTACCGCGGCGAGCGGCGCGCCTACTACGAAGTGGCAAAGGCGGAGTCGCCCCCCGGGGGATTGAGCGGCACCATCGAAGTGTTCAGCGATACCTTGACGCTGTACGATATCCCCCTGCCGCCCAACTGGCAGTGGGCGGTGGAGGACAGAAAACTCGAAGCGGGCATGAACGCTTGCCCCGACGCGGTGGAGTACGTCGGCGAGGACAGGGCCTTTTTCCGAAAACTGACCTGCGGGTTTACCGTCAACAAGACGGACGCGGATCCGCCCCCGACCCTCGATATCACGGCGGCCGTCGTTACGGTGGAGGGGGAGTATTGCTACACGGGCGGGCCCGTTGTGCCGAGCGTGACGGTGCTCTATGAGGGCGCGGCGCTCCGCGCGGGGGTCGATTTCATCCTCACCTGCCGCAATAACGTCAACGCGGGGACGGCGACGGCCGTCATTACGGGCAACGGGCGGTTTTTCGGGGAGATCACCCGCGAATTTGCGATAGGCAAGGCCGATTGGCCCGCGGAACGGCCGCCCGAAAGCCTGAAATTCAGCGGAAAAACGGCGACGTTGGGGGAAATTCCCCTCGGTTGCGAAAATTGGGCCTGGGAGGACCCCGATTTTGAGGTGACGGGCGACCGATCGGTGCAGACGGCGGTCTACACGGGCGCGGACGGGGAAAATTACCTGCATACGCGGGCGGAGATCGTCCTTTGCCGCGATGAGGAGGTCGAGGAGGGCGGAAACGGGCCCGAGGAGGAAAAATCGGGCGAAAAAGAGCCCTCGGAAGGCGAAAAAGAGCCCGAAGAGGGGGCCGAGGAGGGCGCAAAAGAGCCCGAAGAGGACGAAAACGGGCCCGAGGACGGCGCGGGAAGTTTGTGGTGGCTGGGCATTGTTGTGCCCGTTGCGGTGCTCGTTCCGATGGCGGCGGGGATCGCGGTTGTGCGGATCCGCCGCAGAAAGTGAGGGGATAGCGCTCCTTTGCGGGAGCAGGAGAGGACTTCGTTCGGGGGATTCTTCGGTCGCTACGCTTCCTCAGAATGACGCGAAAGAACGGGGCGGAAGGATGCGGGGGACAGACAGAAGGACGCGGAGGACGGACAAGGAGGAGACAGGGAAGAGCAAGGGAAGAAAAACCCCGAAAATGCAGAACGGGGTCGGAAAAGAGCCCTCGGACGGAGACGTCCGAGGGCTCTTTTCGGCGATATGGGTGTGAATAACGCGCCGCCGCGGTTTTGTGCGGCGCAAAAGATTTTTTCGGGGTTCAGTCGTTGATGTGCTTTTGCTTTTCGTTGACGACGGGGGCGTTGTACCACTCGCCCTCCTCAAACCCGAAGAGGGGAGCGCCGCTCTCATCGAAGCGCACCTTCATCACGTGGGCGTGGCGGTTGTGATCGTCGAGGGGGTCGCCCGTGATCTTTTCGTAGTTGCGGAAATGCAAAAGGGTGATGGGCTCGCCCTCGTCCCCCTCCGTGAAGCAGTTGTGCCCCGGGCCGTAAATTTGCTTGGCCGCGTCCGTTTGGAACACCGGATAGCGGCGCTTTTTCCACGAACGGGGGTCCAAAAGATCGGCGGTTTCGTCGGCTTCGAGCATCCCCATGCAGTAGCACGCCCCCGTGGCCGAGGCCGAATAGGTGAGATAGAGTTTGCCCCCGTTTTTGAGGAGGGCGGGGCCCTCGTTCACCCAAAAGCCCCCTTCGCGCTCCCAATCATAATCGGGCGTGGTCAGAAGGACGTGGCGGCTCTTCAAGCGGAAAGGAGTGGCCAGTTCGGCGATGTAGAGGTTGGAAATGGGCTCGATGCCGCGGTCTTCGGTGCTCACCTTCTGCGCCCAGACGGCATACCACCGCCCGCCGTGCTCAAACACCGTCATGTCGAGGGAAAAGTGGGTGAAGGGGTAGGCGTCGCCCTCGGCAGGTTGCATTTTGCCCGCCTCCGCCCATTCGTCCTTCATGGGGTCCTGCCCCTTGCAGACGAGGGCGTAGGGGCGGATGTGCCATTGGTCGGGGTGATCTCCCGCCGCAAAATAGATGACCCATTGACCCATGATATAGTGGATCTCGGGCGCCCAGACGTGGCAGGCCATTGCGCCGATGGGGTGCTTCGTCCACACCACGCGGGCGGGCGCCGAAGCGACGCCGTTGACGGTATCGGCACAGCGCAGTTCGATGCGGTCGTAGGCGGGACAGGTGGCGGAGAAGTAATACTTCCCGTCCTTTTTCATGAGATAGGGGTCGGCCCGTTGGAGGGCGAGCGGGGAGAGATAGTTTGCCATGATTTCCTCTTATTTGGTTTTGTTTTGTTTGGTTCCGCGGGGGAGCAGGTAGATGTACGCGCCCACAATGCCCACGGCAAGCACGGACAATATGACGATGAGGGCGATGCGCAGGGCGTCCGATTCTCCCCATTCGATCTGCCCCTCCGAAAGGGTGGCGGTGTAGGTGACGCCCTCCTCTTCGTAGCAGGCGGTGTAGGAGCCGTCCTCATTTGCATAGAGGCGCACGAGGGTACGCTCGGTCAGGGTGACTTCGCTCCCGTCGCTCCCCGTGAACACCGCGCCCGGTTTGGCATAGCCGAGGGCGTATTCGTCGAGGCGGTCGCCGAGGGGATCGGCGGCGGTCAGGTAGGCGAGGGGCACATAGCCGCGGCAGACGGCGCGGGCCTCCGTTTCGTATTGGATGTAGGCAAAATCGTACCCGCCGAGGGCTTCCTCCTGCCCTCCTTCCCGCACGACGGACAGCACGCTGACGCGAGCGCCGCGGGCAAGGGTATCCCCCCGCGCGGGCGCATCGATGATGCAGGGGAAGAGGTAGAGAGGACAATCGCTCGAAAGATACATCGTCCCGCCCGTCCATTCCTCCCTTTCGGCGGGGACGGGCGCTTCCAAATCGGCGGTGCGGAAGAGTTCCACGGTATAGACGTGGTCCTCATAGAGGGCGGTCACCGAATAATCCCCGTAGTCCGCGAGAAAGACGGCGCGGCGCGCTTCGGGGAAGCGGTGGTAGCCCGCGGAATAATCCCCCGTGCCGAGCAGGGCGGCCAAATTGAGCCTTATGCCCACGGAGCCCGCCTTCAAATCGGCGAGGGCGGCCTGTTCGGGGTCGGCGCCCGCTTGCAGGGCGGGGCGCGCCTCTTTGAGGGCGTTGCGGGAGACCGATTCGAGGGTCGCAAAGCCGAGCGCGCCCGCATCCGATTTGACGATGAAATCGCCGAAGCAGAAGTACACCTCGTCGTTCTCATAGCCGAGGGCGAAGGAGACGGGCTGTTTAGATTTGTCGCCCGTATAGACGAAATTCTTTCCGTCCACGGCGGCAAGCGTTTTTGTCTCCGTCCCGTCGTTCATGCAGAGGTTTTTACTGCCGTCGAGGAAGTACAGCGTGCCGTCGAATCCGGCGCGGAGGGAGGTAAAGTCGGAGCCGATATCGGCAACGGAGTCGCCGAGCGAGCCGTCCGTCGCAAAGTCGTCCTCGTCGAGTTTATACACTTTGCCGCCGTTATCGGCGACGTAAATATCCCCGAACAAATCGGCGGAGATCGACTTGGGCGTCGTGGTGCCCACACTATGCTGTTTGGAGGAGGAGACCCAATTCTCTCCTTCGCGCGCGATCTTGCCGTAGTGGAAATCGCTCGTCACATAGTAGAAAGCGTCATACACGCACACCACACCTATGATGTTGGCTTGGTCAATTTTCTTGGTCTCTTGTAGCACAAAGGTGCGACTGTCGGATTCATATACGGATTCGTAGATAAAAATGCCTTCACTCGTCGCGGCGGCGATCATTTCCCCGTCGGTTGCAACGCAGTTCACGCCCGCGCAGGGGAGAACGGTAAAGGCCTCTTCGGAGAAATGATAGACGGAGATGCGGTCGTTGTCCTTATCGGCGGTGACGAGCAGGTCGCCCGCGCGCACGCTGTCCGCCCCGCCCGAGAGGCGGTTGACGGAAGAAGAGGCCGCGGCAATTTCATAGTCGGCGGGGGAGACGGTGCCGTCGTCGTTGACGGCAAGTTTGAGCACGGAGCCCCCGCGGATGCAGTAGAGCGAGCCGTTGTACACGGTGAGGGCGGAGAGCCCCTCGTTGGCCTTCCCTTCGCCGAGGGAGAGGGGTTCGGCGGTCTCGGTGCGGTAGAGCCCGTCCGCGCCGTCGGTGCTCCCTTTCACCGTGTAGTAAATAGAGCCGTTGAAGGCGCACACCGATTGAAGGCCCGGGATGTTTCCGTTGCTCGAAAGCAGTCTTTCGCCCTCTTTTTGGAGGGAGGAGGCGTTGAAGTGCGCGAGGTTGGTGTTGTTATAGGCCACATACAAAGTGCCGTTCTCGATGGTGAGGTTAGGGGAAATGGCGGAGGCAAGCGTTGCGGGTTGGCCTGTCGCGCTGGCGTTGGTGAGTTTCCCGTCCGCGAGGGTATAGCGGATGATGGAAATGGTGTTGCGCTCGGTCGCGGCGTTCGCGGTAAAGAGCGATTTTCCCTCGTTGTCGATGATAAAGGTCTGCGCGGGAACATTGGACACGATCATCTCCTGCGAGGTTTTGCCCGTTTCGTACTCATAGAGGTGTGTGCTTGTGTCCGAAAAGAAAATGCGGTCATTGTCCGCGCCCGCCACCTCGGCGATTTGCACTTTGGAGATGTTCTCAGTGTTGTCCGTGTGCTCATACGAGTAGTGCGAAAAGGCGGAATAAGTATTTTTGGCACGGTCGTAAATGTAGAGGATATTGCCGTCGGCGATCGCGATATAATCCCCGCTCATTGCAACGGAGGTGGGGTTGTCGAGCGCCAGATATTGCTCGTAGGAATCGGGCAAAAAGAGGGCGGCGTTTTCATTTGTAAGGGTCGCGGGCTCGGCCTCGGCGGCGGCGTTTCCCGCGGGGAGGGCCGCAAGGAGGGCGGAGGCGGAGGTCGCCGCAATGGCCGCGGCGAGCAAGGTGCCCGCAAATTTACGGATGCGCATATCAGCATTATAACACGCGCGCGCGAAAAAGACAAGACTTTTTTTCTCCCGCAAAAAATCTTTTTCCGCGCCTTCTCGTCGGCGAAACTCCGCTCAAAGCCCTGTTCCTACCAAGCGCGGCACGAGCCATAGCGCTCCGCGCGTGGGGTATCGCGTCATTCTGAGCCGTCGCCCGAGCGCTCTGCACTCGGGCGACGTAGCGAAGAATCCCCCGAACGAAGTCCTCCCGTCCGCTCCTCCCTCTTCTTGCTTCCCCCTAATGGGGGAAGTACCCGCAAAGCGGGGGATAGGGGTTTCCTAAAACGTTCCTCCTTTCCCGCCCTCGGGGGTGGGGATCCGCCCTCATTCCCCCCCGTCCTCGCCTCCCGCCCCCAAGCCCTACCCTTCCGTTGGAAGGGGAGGGTGTCCCCACAGGGGACGGGTGGGGATGACCCCTGATCTCCCGCTTCTCCTTTCCCGCCCCCCGGAGGGGGTGGGGATCTCCCCCCAAAAAAAAATTTTTTGCAAAAATCAAAAAAACCTTGTCATACAGGCAAACGTCTGTCAACTTTTTATGGTACTATAAAAACGAACAAAAGTTCGTATTTTTTCGGCCGCGTCCGCACTCGTGGCTCGGAATTGCCGAATAATCCCCCAAAAATCGGCAAAAAACCGCAAAAAACCGCAAAAAAGGGCGAAAAACCGCGAAAAAGTACGAAAAAAGAGAGCAAGGAGAGGGCTGAAACAGATGAAGCGCGATTATGCAAAGGTATTTTTATATGCGTATCCGTGGATGAAGGCATTGTCGGAGGCGATGGCGCAGGCGGCGGAAAACAAGGCGTTGCTTTCCTACCGTTCGCCGCTTTCGGCGGAGGAGGCGGCGGGCCGCGTGGTCGCGGAGTACGCCATGCAGGCGGCGGTGGAGGAGTTGTATTTGCAAATGGAGCGGGTCGTCGGCGCGATGACGGAGGAGGAGTTGTACCTGCTCGAATACAAATATTTCCGCCGCGCCGGTCGGCTGTCCGCCGGGGAGGGGGTGGTGTTGCCCTACTCCGAGCGCAGTTATTTCCGCCGCCAGAGCGAACTCGTCGGCAAGGTGACCCGTCTGCTCGGCGACATGGGCTGGACGGACTCCCGTTTCGTCGCGGTATTCGGCCGTTTTTCTCCCTTTTTGAAGATCCTCCGCGCCATCCGCGCGGGCAAGGAGCGGGAGGTGTGGCAACGGCGCAAGCAGTCGGGGCTCACCTTTTGCGGGGAGGCGCGCCCGGGCGGTCCCCGCCGCACCTTTTCTCCGCGCAAGGCTTCTTCCCCGTCGGGGCGGAAGGGGGAAAGCGGCGCAAAGGGGGAGGGCGCCAAAGGGGCGGCTCCAAAGGCGGGCGGCACAAAAAAGGCGGCCGCAAGGGAGGCGGCCGCAAGGGGAGCAAAGCCCAAATCGGGGGCAAAAGTTGCAAACGGGGGTCAAAATTCGGCGCGTTCGGGGTCGGCGGCGGGGGGTCGTTTGCCCCGCGCGGCGAGGGCGGCCACGCCCACGGCGGCCGCGCAGGCCACGCATATCCCCGCGATCGCGGCGGCCGAAAGCCCTCCCTCGTCCTCCTCTTCTCCCCCCGCGGGCAGGCTGGCCACGTAGTCGGCGTATTCGCCGTTCTCCTCGTAGTCGAGGGGCCCGTCGGCGGGGATGCGTTTGAGGGTCCCCCCGTCGAGCACGCAGTAATAGAGGCAGCCGTTGTCATAGAGGTAGCCGTAGTAGGGGAAGGTGCGGGTGACGGAGAGCAGTTCCCTGTCCGCGGCGCCGCCGGGGTCGTCGATGGCGTACACAAACTCGACGGAGCGTTCGAGGTAGGGGGTCTGCGGCAGGAAGGGCACGGGGGCGAGGCCGTCCTCGGCGCAGTAGCCCTCCACGGCTTGGTAGGGGCGGCGGTCCTCGGCGTAGCGGACGCGGTAATATCCCCCTTCCTTGCCGAGGATGCGCACAAAGTAGGTATAGGGGAGCACGAAGAGGGGGTCCCCGTCGGGCTCGGAAAGGAGTGCGGCGTCGCGGCGCACGACCGCGGCATAGCCGTTTTCCCCGTTCTCCGCGGCGGCGGAGGCAAGGCTTTGGGCGGGGAAGAGGAGCAAGGAGCAAAGCGCAAGCAAAACAAAGGGCGCCAAAAGGAGGAAAGAGCGTTTCATAGCCGCTATCTTAACGGAACGGGCGGCGCGTGAAAGCATTTATTTTATCGAATATGAACGAAATACTGGATAAAATTCTGGAAATCGAAGAGGAACAACGCCGCCGCGCGGAGGAGGATCACCTCTCGCGGTACAACACGGGGGAGGTCAAGCACGAAAAGCAACTCGCCTTCCACCGCTGTCCCAAGCGCAACCGCTGGGTATTCGGGGGCAACCGGTCGGGCAAGACGGAGTGCGGCGCGGTGGAGGCGGTGTGGATGGCCCGCGGCGTCCATCCCTACCGTCCCAACAAGGCCGATGTGTTCGGCTGGGTGGTCTCGCCCACGTCGCAGGTCCAGCGCGACGTCGCCCAGCGCAAAATTTTGCACTATCTGCGCCCCGATTTCATCGAGGACGTCATCATGACGAGCGGCCGCAAGGATAACCCTGCGGCGGGGGTCATCGACCAAATTTTCATCCGCAACGCCTTCGGGGGGACGTCCGTCATCGGCTTCAAGAGTTGCGATCAGGGGCGGGA
>CANQAZ010000014.1 GCA_947589555.1 uncultured Clostridia bacterium
CCCTCAAAGACGACGGTATTGACTTCCATCAGCATTCCCGCAAGGCTCGACGCATGGTACACCCCGTTCCCGTCCGTGTTCGCGTCCATCGACCAGCCGCGCATCGTCAACTTGTCTACGCGCCCGACCCGCCCCTGTAAGCCGACAGCCCCTATCGTGCCCGGGAAGATGAGATGCTTGAAATGCGGACGGCTTTTGCATCTGATATTATTCGGATCATACTCCCAGCCGTCTGCGCTATCGATCCGCAAAATTCCCACTACGGGTCTCCCGTTGTAGGACGAAGGGACTTCGAGTACGTCGTATTCCCCGCCCGGTTCGACCCCGTTGACATGATCCAACAAATACCCTTTCCCGTTTCTTGCCTCTTTGAACACAAATTCAAATCCCATTGTTTTCTCCTTTTATACTTTCGATTTTTTATCCCTTTTACATATAATACGGCTCGGGGGTGTTGATGTCATACCACATCCCCTTCGGCAGGGAATCGGCGCCGCAGACCAAGGCGTACTTCCGGAAGGAGAACCAAAACCCGTCGCAACACCGCACCGCGCGGAGTTCGCCGTCGAAAAAGTCGGAACGGTTCAAAGAGGCTCCCGCATATCTGGCCTTATACTTTGTCGGCGCGTACGGATCCGCCGCGTGCAGCCATTCGTCAATGCGGTAACGAAGTTCGTCGTATCTCTTTCCCAACTCTTCTTTGTCGGGGAATATCTGCATGCGGTGCCCCCTGCAATAGACCCGCCTGTTTTGATGGTCGTGCCTCATCGGGACCATAAAGTCCCAAGTTCTGCCGCGAAGCGACGCCCGATCGACTTGGTTCGGTTTGAAGGCGTACGGGCCGATGTAGGTGACGGTGGATGGAATTTTGATGTTTTTCAGTCCGCTGTTGAAAAAGGCGCCCCGCCCGATCGCTTTGAGCCCATAGGACAGTTCAAATTCGCCGATATCGCGGTTGCCGCTGAAAGCGTCCTCGCCGATGATCTTCACGTTGGGCGCGACGACGCGTTTGATTTTGGCGAACGGCGGAGACGCGTGGATCGCGGAGAAGAGCTGCGGGGGGATCTCTTCCCCCTCAAAGACGACGGTATCCGCATCCATCACAAAGCCCGCAATGCTCCGCGCGGGAATGTCGTACTCGGTAAAGTTGCGTATCTGCCGAAAGGCTCTGTCCTCGCTCGGCTTCCAGCCCGGGCGCAGCGTCCACCCGCGCAATGTCAGTTTATCTACCCTTCCTATCTGCACTTCGCTGTCCACATACCCGATCGTGCGCGGGAAAATCACATGCTGGAAGTGCGGACGCTTTTTCTGCCCGTCCCGATATATCCACGCTTCCGTGTGGTCTATCCCGCGGATGCCGACAACGGGCAAGCCGCAGTAAGACGAGGGAATTTCGAGCACGCCGTATTCCCCGTCCGGTCCGACGCCCTTGACGTACTCCAAATGATAGCCTTGGATGTCTTCGTCCTTTCTGAATACAAATTGCAATCCCATTGTTTGCTCCGTTTGACGCTTTTTTTCATTGTATCACACGGTTTTACTTCTGTCAATGGGGAAAACCCGCGCCCGAAGGGATTGACAGACCACCCGTGGCATGATATAATACCGATAAATCGATAACCGCGGCGCGGGCGGAGATGCCCTCCGCGCCGAAGAGGAGAACGGATGAAAAACGGGTTTCAATTTTTTCTCAACACTTTTTTGGGCGCGGAAAAATCTTATTCGGTGACTTACGAGGGCAATAAAAGGTGGCTGGCTATCCCTTCGGAATTTGACGGCGCGCCCGTTACCGCCATCGGCAAGATATCGGGAGAGGAGGCGCGCAAGGGCGGCCGAGCGCGCGTTACGCGCGTCAGAATTCCCGAGTCGGTGACGACAATCTCCGAAATGGCGTTCGCGCAGTGCACGGCGCTGAAAAAAATCGCCCTGCCGAAGTCGGTCATCGAGATCGGCAGCGGCGCCTTCCCGAAGGACGCCATCCAAAAGATCTTCTTTGCCGACTGCGCGGGTTGGACGGTTTCCTACAACGGAAAAACGGAGGACGTCCCCGAGGAGACCCTCCGCGCCCCCGAAAAAGCGGCGAATTACTACAAGTCGCATCTTATGTGGACGTGGAAAAAAGGTTAAAAATCGGCCCAAAAAAAGGACCTTGCTGGGTTGGCAGGGTCCTTTTTTCTATCTTTTTACGATCAAAATGCGGCTTTTTCCCCTCGTTTTTTGCGAAAAAACGGGGGCTTTTTTCTGCGAAAATCAGCCGATTTTTTCGATGTAATGGACGCAATCGAGCACCGAAAGGGCTTCGATGATCTCGCTGTGGCTCTTCTTTTTGAGGTCCTTGCCCGCGATCGTAAAGCGGACGGTATAGACGCTCAGCCCCGAATTGGCATAAGCGGGATTGACCTCCAAATTGTCGATTTTCAGCCCGAATTCGCGCGCCATCGTGACAAAATCCTGCAAACTTCCGCGCGTTTTGAGTTCCAGATGGATCTCGAAGTGGTCCGAGCGGTTTTTGATGTACATTTCGAGTTTGGAGAAGGCCAACAGCCCCACCATCAGCGCCGCAAACCCGATGAGCGCCGCCGTGTACAGCCCGAAGCCGAGGACGGCGGTGACGATGGTCATGGTCCACGTTCCGATGGACGTCGTAAGCCCCATGATCTGGTTTTTGGAGGAATACACGATGGTATTCGCCGTGATGATGGAGATGCCGATGAACACCGCCGCGGACAGAACGGGGAAGGCCAGCCCGTACGTCGTAATGAAGTAGATGTCCCCGATGCCGGCGAACATCGAGCCGATGGAGAGCACGATGAAGGTGCGCAGGCCCGCCGCGTGGCGGTTGCGCGAGCGCTCGCACCCCAAAACGACGGCCATTAAAATGACGAGCACCGTCTTTAACGCGGTGGACGCAATGTTGACCTCGGACGACCAACTTCCGAGCCAGGTCGCAATATAATCTGCGGGCATGATTTTTTACCTCTTGTTGATAAATTTTTTGCGGTTGTATTCGGAGCCGACCGAGGTCTCCGATCCATCGGCGGGCGGCGCAATGTCCGTCGCCTCCAAAAAGGCCTCCTCTTCGGGCGAGCGCGCATATTCCTTGACGGAAAGTTTTTTCTCGATGGCGGTGAGTTGCTCCTTTAAAGTGGCCACCGTCTCCTCCTCGCCGACGGGCGCGGGCGGCCCCTCCCCCTCCGCGGGCGCACGTTTGCCGTAGGAGCCCGAAAGGTACAAGGAGAGTTTTGCGAGCGCGGGGCCGACGAGTTCGTACAAAATACTCGACGAAAGAATGATGGTTTGGAGCATGCTTCCGATCTCTCCCCCCAAGACGCGCGCGCCGAGCGCCGCAAGGCCGATGGCGACCCCCGCCTGCGGGGCGAGCGCCATGCCGAGATAGTTGCGCACGGGCTTGGACTTTTTGACGGCCGCGCAACCCGCAAACGCGCCCAAATATTTGCCGATGAGGCGCACGGCAAAGTTCAGTACCCCCACCGCAATGAGCGGGACGCCCACCGACAGCGTCTGCGTGGAGACGAGGGAGCCGAGATCGAACCCGATGCCCGACTTCACGAAAAAGAGGAGGAGGATGGGCGGGCTGAAATAGTTGAGTTGTTTGAAGAGTTTATCGTCCCCCGAAACGTTGATGTACACCGTGCCCATCGCCATGCACCCCAAAAGGGGAGAGACGTTCACGGCCGCGCCGACGCCGCACAGCGCAAAGAGGAAGGCCACCGAAACGATGAGGCGGTTATCGGTGGAGCGCTTCGCCATGAGGAATTTCAGAAGGAATCCGAATCCGATGCCGAGGGCCACCATCATGAGGTTGAAGGCGATGGGCAGGAGGATATCCCCCGCGGAGATGGCGTCCCCCATCGCCGCGCCCGCGACCGACACCGCCACGCTGTACGCAAGCAGGCTGACGACGTCGTCAAGCGCGACCACCCCGAAGAGGGTGTTCACAAAGTCTCCCTTCGCCCCCGTCTGGCGAATGGTCATCATCGTGGAGGCGGGCGCCGTGGCCGAGGCGAGCGCCGCGAGAATGAGCGAAAACGCCAGCCCGACGTTGTTCTCCATTTTATAGAAGCCCAACGCCCAATAGGTGATGACGAACACGAGGAGGGAGGCGAGCAGGGCCTCGAAAAGGGTGATGACGACCGTCTTTCCCCCGTTCTTTTTCAATACGGAAAAGCGGAAATATTCCCCCACGCTGAACGCGATGAAGGCGAGCGCGATATCCGAAATGAAATCCATGCCCTTGTACACCCGCTCGGGCACGAAATCGAGGACATAGGGCCCCAAGAGGATGCCCACGAGGATGTAGGCGGTGACGTTGGGGAGTTTCAGAAGTTTGGTCAGCCGCGTGCCCAAAAAGCCCGCAAGGAGCATAATCGCGATCGAGATGATGACGACAGGGACTTGCGAACCCGTTTGGGAAGCGATGAACTCGTAAAAGGAATCCAGCATTGTATGACTTCCGTGAGCGTGCGCACGCAGGCACGCTTTTTCGTATTTATCGTATGCAAAATACGCCCCGCCGTTTGCGAGGGTGCAAGTATTATAACAAAACCGCTTGGAAATTTCAAGCACTTTTTGAAAATTATTTTGATCAATACACCCAAATCCTCCGCCGAGATGAAATTTATTTTCAAACCGCGCCCCCTCTCTCCCCGCCCTTTCCCATTTTTGGCAAATAATTCCCGCGCGGACAAGTTTCGCGCAAAATTCCTTGACAAGGGCGCATAGCCGTGTTATAATACCTACAAAATAAGTAGGAAATACGGATATGAAAGTTTATGCCGACAATGCGGCGACCACAAAGGTTCGTCCCGAAGCGCTGGACGCTTACGTTAAAACCTCGCAAACGCTGTTCGGAAACCCCTCCTCCCTGCACTCCGAGGGACAGCGGGCAAAGGAACTGTTGGAGGACTGCCGCGCGCGCGTCGCCGCCGTTTTAGGCGCCGATCCGCGCGAAATCTACTTCACCTCGGGCGGGAGCGAGGCGGACAACCAGGCCATTCTCTCCGCGGCGAAATCCGGCGCCCTCAAAGGCAAGAAAAAGATCGTTTCCACCGCCATTGAACACCACGCCGTGCTCCACACCCTCGAAAAACTCAAAAAAGAGGGCTTTGAGGTCGTGCTTTTGCCCGTGGACGGGAGCGGCATCGTAAAAGTTGCCGACGCCGAAGCGGCCATCGACGAAAATTGTTGCCTCGTTTCCGTGATGACGGCCAACAACGAGATCGGGACCATCCAGCCCGTGGAGGAAATCGGGGCCCTTTGCAGGGCGAAAAAGGTGCCCTTCCACACCGACGCGGTGCAGGCCGTGGGGCATCTTCCCGTGGACGTCAACAAATTCGGGTGCGACTACCTCGCCCTCTCGGGGCATAAATTCGAGGGGCCGCGGGGGGTCGGCGCACTCTATTGCAGGAGGGGCGCTCCCCTCTTCAACCTCGTGGAAGGCGGCGCGCAGGAACGCGGCAAGCGCGCGGGCACCGAGGATCTGCCCGCCATCGCCGCCATGACCGTAGCATTGGAACTCGCCGTCAAAAATCTGCCCGAAACCGCCAAAACCGTGCAAACGCTGCGGGATTTCGTCATTGACGGGCTTTCCTCGATCCCCCACTGCGCCCTCAACGGCGACAGGGAAAGGCGGCTTGCGGGCAACGTGAGTTTCTGCTTCGAGGGCGTGGAGGGCGAAGCGCTTCTCCTCTACCTCGACGACTTGGGCGTGTGCGCCTCCTCGGGCTCGGCGTGCACCTCGGGCTCCCTCGATCCCTCCCACGTCCTGCTCGCCATCGGCCGCGTGCACGATGTGGCGCACGGCTCCTTGCGGCTCACCTTCAACGAAAACAACACGATGGAGGAGATGAAATACCTTGTGGAGGCCGTCAAGACGGTCGTTTCAAAGGTGCGTTCCTTCTCGCCCGTGTGGCGGGACCTCCAAACGGGAAAACGGCAGTACATTCTGTAAAAAGGAGAAATTATGTCATTATACAGCGAAAAAGTGATGGACCATTTCCGCAATCCCCGCAACGTGGGGGTCATCGAAAACCCCGACGGCGTGGGCGAAGTGGGCAACGCCAAGTGCGGCGATATCATGAAAATGTACATCAAGGTGGAGAACGGCATCCTTGTGGACGTCAAATTCGAGACCTTCGGTTGCGGAAGCGCCATCGCTTCGAGTTCGATGGCGACCGAAATGATCAAGGGAAAACCCCTCTCCGAGGCCCTCGCCCTCACCAACAAGGCGGTCACCGAGGCGTTGGGGGGGCTCCCCGCCTACAAACTGCACTGCTCGGTGCTCGCCGAGCAAGCCGTGCAGGCCGCCATTCTCGATTACTACAAAAAGAACAACATTCCCTACGACCCCGCGGATTTTAAGAACGCGCTCGAAGAACACGGGCACGGGGACGGCGACGGAGAATGATCGTTTCCACAAAGGGGCGGTATGCGCTCCGCATTCTGACGGCGCTCGCGCGGGAGAACGGGTGCGTGCCGCTCCGCAAACTTGCCGCGGCGGAGGACGTGCCCTTCAAGTATGCCGAGGCCATTGTGAGCCTCCTCGTAAAGGCCGACTTCGTAGAGAGCGAGCGGGGCAAAAACGGCGGCTATCACCTGACGCGCGCCCCCGAGGAATATACCCTCGCCGAAGTGTTGCGGGTGACGGAGACCTCCCTTGCCGCCACCGACTGCACGGGGCGCAAGGAGGCGGAATGCCCCCGCGCGGCCACCTGCCCCACCCTGCCCGTGTGGAAGGCCCTCGACAAGACGGTCTACGACTTTTTATCGGGCTACACCCTCGTGGATCTCATGCCGAAGGAACAATAAACAAATAAAGATACATAACAAAACAGCGGGGAAATTTCCCCGCTGTTTTTGCGTAAAATTTGCGTAAAAATCGATATTTTTTGCTCTTTAACGGCCGAAAAATTCCTCGTAGACGGCGCGGACGGTGCGCTCGTAATTTTCGTTTTCCACGCCCACGATGATGTTGAGCCCCGAGGAGCCCTGATCGATCATGCGGACGTTGACGCCGGCGCGCGCGATGGCATCGAAGAGGCGGGCGGAGGTGCCCACGCTCTTGGACATGCCGTGCCCCACCACCGCAAGGAGGGCGATATCGTCGAACACCCGCATGCGGTCGGGGTGCACCGCGGCGCGGATATCCTCGCACAGTTCTTCCAATACGCCGTGGGAGAGATATTCGCTGTCGATGACCACCGACATTGTGTCGATGCCCGAGGGCAGGTGCTCGAAGGAGATGTTGTGCTTCAACAGGGCGGTCAAAACGCGGTGCGCAAAGCCGATCTCCGCGTTCATGAGCGATTTTTCGAGGTGGATGACCGTAAAATTCTTTTTGCCCGCGATGCCCGTCACCACGCGGTCGCCGTAGCGGTATTTGGAAACGGGCAGAATTTCGGTGCCCTCGTCCTCGGGGCGGAAGGTGTTTTTGATGAGAATGGGGATGTTCGCCTCCCGCACGGGGAAGATGGCTTCGCTATGTAAAACGTTCGCCCCCATGTAGGAAAGTTCGCGCAGTTCGCGGTAGGAAAGGGAACGGATGCCCGCAGGGCTCGCCACGATGCGGGGATCGCAGGCCAAAAAGCCGCTGACGTCCGTCCAATTTTCGTAGACCCCGGCGCCCGCCGCCCGCGCGACGATGGCGCCCGAAATATCGCTTCCGCCCCGCGAGAAGGTCTTTACCTTCCCATCGGGGGTCTCGCCGTAAAAGCCCGCGACCACAGCCCGCCGCTTGCCCGACAGCGCCTCGCCGACCAGCGCGTACGTCCTATCGCTGTCCAGTCTGCCGTCCGGCGCGAATTTCATGACGTCGCGCGCATCGATGAAGGGCACATCGAGGCAGGCCGCCATCACTTTGCCCGCGAGATACTCCCCGCGGGAGGCCGTGAAGTCGGCGCTCTTCTCCTTTTCGATCTCCCGCGCCGTCTCTTCGAGCAGGCGTTCGACGGGGAGGGAGAGCCCGAGTTCACGCACGGCGGCCGTAAAGCGCGCCGCCACCTTGCGGTAGGCCCCGCCGACTGCGCCCGTCCGTTGCACCTCCTCCCAGACCTCGTAGAGGAGGTCGGTCACCTTGCCGTCCCCCCCGTACCGCTTGCCCGGGGCGGACACCACGATGTAGCGGCGTTCGGGATCGGAATTCACAATGTCGGCGACGCGGCGCATGTTGATGCCGTCGGCCATAGACGTGCCGCCGAATTTGCAGACCTTAATCATAGGAAATTTCTCTGCCCTCTAAATAGTAGCGCTTCTCCGCGCCTTCGCCGAGGGAAAACGTCTTTTTGGGGAAATTGCCTCCGCCCTTCAAGCGGTCGAAAAAATCGTCCTTGTCGAGGGGCTTCAACAGCACCCCTACGCAGTCCTCTTCGGCCGCAAGGGCGCGCAGTTCCCGCTCGCCGTGGATATAGTCGATGACGCCGCCGTTCTGCCCGACGTAGGCTTCGAGCAGGGCGTCCGTCTTTTCGACGCCGGCCGCACCCGCGGGAAGGGAAGGGATGAGCACGTTGCCCTCCCGTTTGCACTTCACGTGTTTCATAAAATAATCGATGAGCGCCTCGGCGTCGGTATGCTTGACGATGCGATGGATGGGATGGAACACGACGGCGTCCGAATAGAGGTTGACGAGTTCGACGAGCATGTAGCGCGCGGGATGGGTGCGCGCCTCGTCCGGCGGGAGGGTCCCTTTCAACTCCTCCCAATAGGCCTTCGCCGCCGCCACCGAGTGATTGCCGTCGGCCACCGCGAAGCAGGGCTCAGTGCGCACATTCAGCGCCTCGGCCACCTCCCGCGAGAGGTCCTCGGGCAAATAAAGCCCCTTGATGTGCCCGCCGCCCTCCATGAGGTCGAAGTCATACAGCACTTCGAGTTCTTCCTCCGCGAGGTACTTCATGAGTTTATCCTTTTTGTCGCGGTAAAAGAGGATGGCGTGGGGAAATTCGATGGGCGCGCCCCTGCGCAGAGCGACGCGCGCGGGCAAACGGGAAGGCACGACTTCCTCCGAGGAACGGATGGGCGCGCTCTCCCCCTTTTTCATCGAGTACTGTTCGAGGTCGATGGCGGCGACGATGCCCCGCCGCACCCCCGACTGCGTGGTGCGCTCGGTGAGCACAAATCCGCGGACGAGTTTTTCGAGCCGACCCGTTTCGAGGGCGAGATACATGTTCTCGTGGATCTCCGCGATGCGGTTCTCGTCGTCCTCCCCGAGGTAGACCTCCGGCAAAATAAAGCGCAGTGTGGAAGGAGCGCCGCCGACTTCCCGTTCGACGCGCTCCCAATAGCCCCGGTCCGATGTGAATTGGTCGCAGGCGACGACCGCCCACGTTTCGAATCCTTCGCGGGGCAGAAGGATCCGCGGTATTTTCAGGCAACTTTTCATGGCCGTTTATGCGATGGCGCAGATGATGGCGAGGGCGACGGCAAGCACTGCGGCGAGCGCCTTCAAAAAGATGTGCCTTGTGAAGATCTTTTTCATGATTTCGCCGAATTTCATGCCTTTCTACCCTCCGCGTTGAATTCTTTCCAATAGTACTCTTTGAGGAAACGCTTCAAGCCCTCCGAATCGACATAGCGCGTGATCTCGCCCCGCTTGACGTAGGAGACGATGCCCGTTTCCTCCGAAACGATGATGGTGGCGACGTCCGCGACCTCGGTGATGCCGATGCCCGCGCGGTGGCGGGTGCCGTAATCTTTGGGGAAATCGCGCTGGGTGAGGGGCAAGAAGCACCCCGCCGCCTGAATTTTATCGCCGTAGATGACCATAGCGCCGTCGTGCAGGGGAGCCTTCGGAATGAAGATGCCCTCGATGAGTTGGTTGGAGATGCGCGCGTTGAGCACGACGCCGCTTTCGATGATATCTTTGGGCAGGTTGCCGCCCGACAGCACGATGAGCGCGCCGATGTTGTTTTTGGAGAGGGACTGCACCGCTTTGGAAATGGCCGCGATGTATTCGTCCGCCTTCGCCGCGACCTGCGACGTGCGCGCGGGATTATCCGAAACCGTCTTCGCCGTGCGCTTACCCGCGTGCCAGATGCTCCTTTTGATCTCCATTGTGAAGAGGGAGAGGAAAAAGCCCGAAAACAAGAGCACGAACAGGAAGTAGGTATCCATGCCGAGGTCGTTGGAGAACGCCGCGACGACCCCCACCGCCAAAAGGACGACGACATAAATGGGGATCAACTTTTTCGAGTTGTTCTCCGCAAGCGTTTTGAACACGAAATAGATGAGCAGGCAAAACAAGATCGCAAGCGGGATGAACATATAGTCAAAGTCGGTAAAAACCGATTTGATGTTCTCCCATACGACGGAAGGTTCCCTCATCCGAGCCCCCTTTGCCCGCCGCGTTGCGGCGGGACGCACTTTTTTTCATTATATCCTTTTCAAGGCAAAAATGCAAAGCGTTTTGCCCTTATTTTGCTTCAATCGAAAAATATTTTCGCCGTTGCGGCAAGAAGAGCGCCCGATTTGGTGTATTCCCCGCTCCGCGCCCCCGCGGAAAGGGCGTAGAGCCGCTCGTAGAGCGCCTTCACCTTTTCCTTGCCGAGGCGGGACGCCGCCTCCCTGTTCTTTTGCACGGCGTAGGGCTTGATGCCGAGCGTCTTTGCGACTTCCGCATCCCCGCCCGACATGTTGGAGATCTCGTAGAGGGTGCGATAATGGGAGGTGAGCGCCGCGAGCGCCGCGTATTCGTCGAATCCCTTTTCCATGAGGTCATGCAGGATCTCCGAAAAGGCGGAGGCGTTGCGGCGGGAGGCCGCCTGCGTGAGTTCGTAAATTTTGTATTCGGTATCTTTGGCGATCTCCCCTTCCACGACTTCCCGCGTGACCCTGCCGTTCTCGCCGAGCAGAAGGCGCAACTTTTCCGTCTCCGTTTTCATGCGCGCCGCATCCTGGTTGCAATAGCGCACCATGAGCGAAACGGCGTCGGCGTCGGCGGAGAGGTTCGCCCGCTTCATCATGCCGTAGAGCCAGCGGGAGAGCATCTCCTCGCTCTCGCGCGAACAATCGACGTACACGACGCCCCCCTTGCGTTTGAGGTCCGCCGCGTTCGCCTTCTTTCCCCCGTTCACGATGACGAGCACCGTGGAAGGACAGGGCGACTTGACGTACGGGGCGAAGATCTCCCAATCCCGCTCCGAGGGATAAAATTCGGTGACGCGCACGAGCCGCCTTTCATCGAAAAAGGGCAAGGTACGCAGATCGGAGAGGAAGGAGACCAAGCGATCCCCCTTCAAGCCCTCCCCGTCCGCATGCGTTTCGTTGAGCGCGGGCTGGGTGAGGCCGCACGCCTCGCGGATGCTCCGCACCGCATGGTCGCGGAAATAGGCCTCGTCGCCCTCGACGAGGTAGACGGGCGCAAGCCCCTTTTTGAGTTCTGCCGCCAACTCCACGAATTTCATAGCACTCTGATTATACCATTCCTGAGGTAAAAATTCAAGTCCCCCATCCCTCTTTCCACCGAAATATCGGCCGGGAAGATCGCTTGCGTCTCGAAATTCATTTCGATCATCGCGCCCTCCGCAAAGAGCACGAGCCTGTTTCCTCCCTGAAAGCGGAATTTCATGCCGGAGAATGTGATATCCCCCTCCGCCGCGACGACGTCGCCGCCGTGCAGACCCAAAGGCACGGAGGAGAGAAGGTAAATTTGTTCGATCCCGAGCGAAGCCGCCACCGCGGCGGGGTGGGAAGGATCCGTTGCGACGATGACGGCGGCGTCCGGCGCGGGATAGAGATTGCGGGCGAGAAATTCCTCGCAATCGGAGACCGAGGCGTTACCGTCCATGACGAGCACCGCGCTCTCCGGCGTGCGCACGAGGGCGATCAGGAAATCATCGGGCGCGCTCACCGCGACTTTGCACCCCGTGACCACCGCGTTGCGCGCGAAGAGGCAGAGGGAAAAGAGCAGACAAAAAGAGCCGAGCGCTCCGACGCGCATCCTGCGGGAGAGGCGGACGCGTTCGGAAAGCGCGACGCACGCCGCCAGCCAAACCGTGCCGCCCGCACCGAGCGAAAGGCCGGTCAGGACGAAGGAGACGTTGAGATTGGCGAGCAGGAAGAGGAGTGCGGAAGCAAGGCCGGAGGGAACGGCGAGAAAGACGGACGCGGCGGACGGGATGAGAAGAGCGAGAAAACTCGGCGCCAGCGAGCCCAAAAAGAGCACGGGAAGCAGGGGAATGAGCACGAGGTTGAGGAGGGTCCCCCACAGCGAGACGTAGCCGAAACTTTCGATAAGAACGGGGAAGGTGAAGAGTTGGACGGAGAGGCTCGCCGAAAGCCCCGAGGCGAGAAACCCCGGCATGCGGAGTTTTTTCAGCCCGCGCCGCAAGCCGCCCGAAAAGAGTACGAGCCCGAGGCACGCCCCGAAGGAGAGGCGGAAACCCACCGTGAGCCATTCGGCGGGAAAAATCAAAAGAATGAGGATGGCGGCCGCCGAGAGGACGTTCAGCGGGTCGGCTTTCCACCCGAACATGCGGCAGACGGCGTGCAGACCGCACATGATGACGGCGCGGAGCGCGGAAACGGGAAAGGAGCAAAACGCCGTATAAAGCATGGCCGCCGTCAGCGCGGGGATGGCCGACCAACGCCTCAACGGGCGGAAGAGAAGGGCGACGGCGGCGTACACGATCCCGATGTGCAGACCAGAAACGGCAAAGATGTGGGCAATGCCGCCCTTTCTCACCGAGGCGAGCACCCCTGCGTCCATCATGCGGGAATTGCCCGTGAGCAGGGCGTACACGAGGTCGGCTTCCTCCTGCCCCATGCCGCCGTGCAACCCGTCATAGAGGGCGCCGTTGACGCGCAAAAAGGGATCGCCGCCCTCCGCTCTCTCGGCCCGCACCGTGCCCGCCTTATAGCGGATGTCGTCCGCAAAGAGGTAGGCGCCGTCGGAAGTCAGATCATTGCGCCTGACCTCGGCGGTGAAACGGAGCAGATCGCCCGCGCGCACCTCCTCCGAATCGACGTACACCGAAATTTTTCCGCCCACCGGCGCGCCGTCGAAGGTGAGATCTTTCAGCGTAGCGGACGTGCGCCCGTTGTACACGGCAAAATCGCAAACGGTGCCCTCGACGGTGTATTCTCCCTCCGCGGGGCCGCCCTCGAAGCGTTCGCAGGCGAGGTGGGACAGAAGCGCCCCGAGCCCCGCAAAACAGAGCACGCACAGCAGGAGCGCCGCCGTGCGCTTCCAGGAAAGAGGAAAGAGAGCAAACGTCAACAGCGCCGCCGAAAAGAGAAAATCGGAGAGCGAAAGCCCTCCGAAGCGCACGCGCATGCAGATGAAAATTCCCAAACACAGACCGACGGCGCAAAACAGAAGAGGGCGAAAATTCAAAAACGGCCTACGGCTTTCCTCGTGCTGTCCGCCGCTCTTATCGTCAGCCATAACGATCCCCATCTTGTTTTTTCAGTATTTTATCATACGCGTTCGCGCCCGTCAAGAAAAATGGCGCGTTTTGTCGAATTTTTTGTGGACGAAAGGCTTTGCCCCGTTCAGGAGCGCAGGGTGATGCGCTCCGAGGGGGAACGGGCAAAGATCCCCTTCTCCTCCCCGTAGCGCACGCACTTCATGAGGAAGGCCGCAAGTTCCCCCTCCGCCCTCTTCACGCGGAAAGCGCGTCCGAAGAGTTCACTCAAATCGTCGGGATAGAGGGCGACCTCGTCTTCGAGCGCTCCCCGTATCATGGAGACGATCTCGTACACGGTGTAGTCCTCCACCGTCCTGCGGCGGGCGTTCTTCCCCTCCGTGCGGTAGCGGTCGAAGGAAATGGCGCGCGGCGAAAGATAAAAATACTGGACGCCCGCGGCAAAATCGGTGGGAAAGGCACAGCCGTCGATGAGGCGGTCCAGCCGCTCAAAGGCCCGTCTGCCTCCCCTCATGCCCGTCTCCTGCGCAAAGCGTTTTTTCAAAAAGGCGCGGGAAATGGGCTGTTCGCGCAGGACGATCTCCCGCAGACGGGCGCGGGCCTCCTCCGCGCCCTCCTCCTCCGAGATCGCCCGCCGCAAGCCCCGTTCGGGCGTCCGCGCATAGCGGTAACGGCGCTCGTAGCGGGCAAGACGCGCATCCCGCTTTCTGCCGCAGAGGCCGTCCAAAATACCCTTCAAACGCTCCGTTTCCCGCTTGGGATCGGCATAAAACGCGATGCTCTCCACCCGCGCGATCCTCCAACCGGCGCGGGCGAGCGCCTCCTCGCGCACGAGATAACGCTCCTTTACGGAGAGCGTGCCGTCCCCGTCCGTGAGCACGGCGAGAAGGTATTTTTCGGGGTCGCGGGGGTCGAGCACGGCGACGTCCACGCGGAAGGCGGAAGCGCCCACGCCGAGGCGGCAGGAATACCCGCAAGCGGAAAGTTCCCGCGCGATATATCCGCCGATCCCGCCCTCCGTTTTTGCGATATCCGACAGCGTTTTGCCGTTTTCGGCAAATTCGAGGAAGGCTTTGAGTTCTGCGGCCCCGCGGGAGGGCGTTCTGTCCGCTTCGATCGCCGCAGGGGAGAGGGAGGAAAAGACGAGCATCTCCTCCCGCGCGCGGGAGGCCGCCACGTTGAGACGGCGCCAACCGTCCGAGCGGTTCAGCGGGCCGAAATTGAGGGTGACCTTCCCCTCCCCGTCGGGGCCGTAACAGACGGAAAAGAGGATGACATCCCGCTCGTCCCCCTGTACGTTTTCGAGATTTTTGATAAAGAGGGGCTCTTCCCTGCGGTAGGCAACCTCTTCGAGGCGGCGTTCGGAGAGCGCGCGGGACAATAATTTTTCGATCTCCTCCCGTTGCGGGACCGAAAAAGTGACCACACCGAGGCTCATTTTGGCAAGATGGGGGTCGGAAAGACGGCGCACGACTTCGGCGACGAGCGCCTCTGCCTCCCTGCGGTTGCGCTTGGCTCCGCCGCGGTCGTAGACCCCGTCCACGCGGACGAGTTTCACCCTGCTCTTCTTTTCCTCGGGCGAGGGCACGGTGAAGAGGGAATTCCGGTAGTAAGCCGCGTTGGAAAAGGCGATGAGGCTCTCGTGACGGCTCCTGTAATGCCACCGCAACTTCCGCTCCGGCATGCCGAGGGCGAGAAATTCATCCAACACGCTTTCAAAGGCCTCCTCTTCCCCCCTCCCGGCGCAGAAAAAGCGGGTGGGCGGGAGTTGGTTGGGGTCGCCGACGACGATGGCCGCCCGCGCGCGGGCGATGGATCCCGCCGCCTCCGCCGAGGTCATCTGGGAGGCTTCGTCGAAGATGACGAGGTCGAAAGCGTTGGCCACGGGGGGAAGATAGCGCGCCACGGCCGCGGGGCTCATGAGCATGCACGCGCCCGCTGCCGCAACGAGGCGGGGAGCCGCCGCAAAGAGACCGCGCACCCCTCCGCTTCCCTTGCCGCGCGCCGCCTGATAAATTGCGCTCCTCTCCGCGGGGTCTATCTCACTCCCCCTCGGCACCCGCGCCAAAAGTCCCGCGCGCACCTGCGCCACCTGCAATCTCCGCACCCCTTCCGCCGCGGCTCGGTACCGCCCCGCCCTCTCTTCGAGCACGCCCGCCGTGAAACCCGCAAGTTCGGGACGGGCGAGGATGCACTCTTCAAGATAGCGGCGATAGGCCTCCCCTTCGAAGGCGGCGACGAGCGCCTTTTCGCCGAGGCCGCGGGCGAGCGCCTCCGAAACCGCCCCGACCCCCTCGTTTTCGAGACGGCGAAGGGCCTCGCGGCAACGGCACCAGCCCCGCAACAAGTCGATGTTTTCGAGGAGCGCCGCCGCCTTTTCCGCGCTCTCTTTGAGGACGTCCCCTCCGCTCTCCCCCTCTCTTCCGCCCGTCGCGCGCAAAAAGGCTTGCCGCGCCGAAAAAAATTCTTCTACCGCGGAGCACACCCCGCCGAGAACGGGAAGGGCGCACCCGCCCGAAGCCCGCACGTACGCCCCGTCGAAGGCGTCGGCGTCGTACTCGGGAAAGGCCTCCGCCGCAAGGGCATGGAGGGCAGAATAGCCCGCGAGGAATTTTTTCCGCTCGCCGAGGAGGATGCGCCCGTCCCGCCCGCAGAATGGGTCGGAGAGAACGTTTATCCCCTTGATGCGCTCCGCCGCGACGTTGATCTCAGCCAGCGTTTTCAGCGCTTTGGGGATATCCTCCTCTTCGAGCGGGAGCAAAGCGAGCCGTGAGAGCCGCCGCGCCACGGCGCGGAGCCCTGCGCTGAGCCGCCAATCCCCTCCCTCCCGCGCATAGCGGGCGAGCGTCTCCCCCTCCTCCGTTTCGGGAAGGGCGCGGAAACGGCGCAAATAAAAACCGAGGCGGGCGTCGAATTCTTCGTTCGCCGTGCGAAAAATTTGCAATTCTTCGGCGGTGACTCCGCGAAAATAGAGGTCGTCCGCGCCGCTTTTCAGCCGGGTCGCAAGCCGCAAGACCGCCGAGAGACGGGCCGCGGTGAAGAGGGGAACGCGCTGGCAATAAAATTCGAAAAAGAGGGCAAGCATGCGCTCCGCGTTTGCGGAGGCCGCAAGAAGGGCGCGGCAGGAACACACGATGGCGTCGCGGGCGGCTTCGCTGTATGCGAAAAGTTCCACCCCCTCGAAGGGCGCCCCGCGGAGCCCGCCGCACGCCCCCGCCGCCGCGGCCGCGGAAACAAGCGCATGGCGGCATTCGGAGAGCCCCTCCTCCGTGAGGGAAGCATAAAAGACGTCGCGGCCGCCCAAGCGGAAGGCGTCCCGCCGCGCAAGCGCCTGCAAGACGGCCTCGTAAGGGGTGCCCAACCGCCCGCTTGCATGGAGTGCGCTCAGGGGGGCGCCCAACTCCCCCTTCAAAGAGGAGAGTTCCGCTTCCGCCGCCGATGAATCGGGGGAGACCTCCCCGAGGAGGGAGATGGTCTGCTCGATCTTGCGGGCAAGGGCAACGCGGTCCGCCTTCGCCCCGTCGGCTTCGAGGCAGAAATCGCCGAGGCCGATGCTTTCCAAACGCCGCCTCACCACATCGAGCGCCGCCTTTTTCTCCGCAACGAAGAGCACCCGCTTGCCGCGGTCGAGGGCGTTGGCGATAATGTTTGCGATGGTCTGGCTCTTGCCCGTGCCCGGTGGGCCGTGCAAGACGAAACTGCAACCTCGATCCGAAAGTGCGACCGCCTCATCTTGCGAGAGGTCGGAGGGCAACAAAATTTTCGGCGCGCCGGCGGGGCATTCCTCCTCCGCGGAAAAGACGCCGCGGTCCGCCTTCCCCTCCAAGAGGGCGCGCACCAACTTGTTTTTTTCAAATTCGGGCATGTTGCGTTTCAAATCGTTCCATATTTCATAGCCGTGAAAGGAGAGCGCGGCTAAATACACCTCCTCAGTGACCATCCAACCCTCCTTCTCCGCCGTCTGCGCGCGGAAAAACGAAGTGACCTCGGCAAGGGAAGAAAGGAGGGGCGACTCGGTGGGCTCCCGTCCGAAGCGATCGGCAAGATATTCCGCGAGGGCGGGATTGAGGAAAAATCCCCCCTCCCGCGCGCGGAGGGTAAAGACGCCGTCGCGATCGCGGGCGAGAGACACGGGATAGAGCGCAACGGGCGCGCGCTGTTCCCCCTTTCCGTTGGCGGGGAAACAAAGGAGGGAAAAAGAGAGATACAATACGCCCGCCCCCGCTTCCTCTTCCGCCTCCCGCTCCGCCCTCAGCATGCGGGCCGCCGCGGCGTTCATCTCCCCCTCCTCCGCATAGACGCGAAGGGCTCCGCGCGCACGCTCCAAACTTTCCAACTCCCGCTCGCGGCCCTCTTCCCCCTTCTCGCCACCCGCAACGAGGCGCATGCCGTCTTCACCCAAAGCAAGCAGGAGGGCGTCCCCGTCCGTACAGGAGAGACGCAAAGCGCCCTTCCCCGTAAAATTGAGGAGGGGATTGCGCGCGGAGAGATCGACGAGCCGCCTCTCCCACGCGGCGCTTTTGGAGGCCGCGGAGGGGAACGGGGAGAAGTCGGAACGTGGCGCGGGCGGCGTCCCGCCCGGCGGATCCTCCCGCGGCGGTTCGGGCGCAAAGCCCTCCCTCCGGCAACGGCTGATATCGACGAAAACGCGGAATTCTTCCTCCATTTCGCGCAAAAAACGGCGTTCGGATTGCGCAAAGGAAGTTTTTTTATCACAAAACAGGTCGTCGGCGTCGAAAAAGGCGAGATTTTCCCTGCCGCCCTCCAAATAGGCGCGCACACTCCCGCCGTCCTCCGTCGAGCGGGCCAAAAATCCGCTGTCGTAGAGCCAAACGCCCACGCCGACCCGCCTCTTTCCCACGGCGAGGACGGGATGATAGCCCGCCGCTTCGAGGCAGGAACAGGCGATTAGCCCCGCCGTGAGGGCGTTCGCCGTGCGCCCGCCCGCGGAAAATTTCTCGCAACAAACGGGCACGGGGGAACAAAAATCCGCCTCCGCCCGCACGGGCAGACAGGCGCGGAGGGCCGAAAAAACGCAAAAAAGCAACTCTTTTGCGTCGTTTTTTTCTCCTTTATAGCCGCCGAAACGGAGGCCGTTCCGCCTTTTTCCCATCTCCCGCGCCATCGTCAGAAGGCGGGCAACGTCCTCGGAGCGGGGGTCGGCGAAGGCGGCAAGGCGGGCCGCATCCCCCGCGAGCCCCTCCCACACCCCGTAGGGAAGAACGGTAACGGGCGTTTCGATGCAGAGAAGGGCCCGTTCGCCGCAGAAGAGGCGGACCGCGACCGAAGCGCGGCGCACGCCCCCGCCCGCGAGGAAGGTGGGCGAAAAGAGATCGGGCACGGCGAGGCGGGCCTCTCCCCCGCAGGGCACGGCGAGTTCGGTCTCGAAGCGGGAGATGAGCCCCTCGCGGCTCTCGGCAATGAGGCGCACGGTTGCCGCGGGGCCGCTGTTTTCCACAAGAAAACGAAGGGGCGTGTGCAAGCGGCAATCGACGAGCCCCGCAAAGGGTGGCACTTCGGCGGTGAGGGTAAAAGGTTTTCGGATCGATCTTTCGGGCATGATTTTCCCCCTGTGATACCCGAAAATTATTGCAGTTTTTGTACAGCGTTATACCGTTTTTATAAAAAAATGCCCGCGCGCCGTATTGCGCGCGGGCGGGAAAATTTCCGCTCAAAAGAATGCGTTTTCCAAATAATCGATGCCCTTTTCGCCGACCGAGGCGACGTCAAAGCGCACGGGCACCTCCTTCCCCTCTTTGGCCACCCAATATTTTGCGATCATGCGGTAACGCTGTTGTTTTTGCGGAGTGACGGCCTCCGCCCCGCTCCCGAACGAATCGGTCAAACGCGCCTTCACCTCCACAAAGCAGGTGAAACCGTCGGGGCTGGCGGCAACGATGTCCGCCTCGCCGAAGGGCGTCCGGTAGTTGCTTTTGAGGATGCGGTACCCCCTCTTTTTCAAGTATTTTTTTACGTTGTCCTCTGCGACCCGTCCCAGAATTTTTTTATGAACGTCTTGCGGTGAATCTCGCATATTCCCACCTCCCGGATGGCCCGTATATGTTCGGCCGTACCGTAGCCCATGTTGCGCTCAAACCCGTAAAACGGATAGCGTTTTGCGTATTCCGCCATGAGCGCGTCCCGAAAAACTTTGGCGAGGATGCTTGCCGCGCCGATGGAGGCGACGAGGGCGTCCCCCTTTACGATGCTCTTTTGCGGAAGGGAAATATCGAGCGTCATGTTGCCGTCCGTAAGCACGAGATCGGGCGGGGGCGCAAGCCCTTCCACGGCGCGCTTCATGCAAAGGCGGGTCGCCTGCAAAATGTTGATTTCGTCGATGGTCTGCGCGTCCACTTGGGCAATGGAATAGGCGCGAGCGGCCGATTTTATCTGCTCCGCAAGCCCTTCCCGCCTCTTTGCGGATAGTTTTTTGCTGTCGTTTATGCCCAAAATGCGCCTTTCTTCTTCGAGGGGCAGGATGACGGCGGCGCAGACGACGGGCCCAGCGAGGGGACCGCGGCCCACTTCGTCCACCCCCACCACCGCGGAGAAGCCGCGGGCGAAATATTCCCGTTCCAACGTCAATTCGTCCATGTTTTCCCTTATGCCAGCCCCGCGGCGGCAAGGTCCTCCGCCGAATCGAAGCAGATTTTGCCGAGTTTTCCCTTGCGCAGATCGTCGATGAGGGCGCGCTCGCCGCGCTCACGGTCGAATCCGTTGCCGCGGAGCACAAATCCCCGCCGCGCGCAGAGCCCGTCCAACATTTCAAGGGGGTCGCCGTTTTCAACCCCATAGCGCTCTTTTAGCGACATGGGGTAGGTTTTTCCCAACTCTCCGAGGAGGGCGAGGGCGAGCCCGTCAAAGTCCAAAATATCGTCGTTGAGACAGCCGAGATAGGCGAGGCGGCGCGCAAACGTTTGGTTTTCGCAGGAGGGCGGCATGACGCCGGGGGTATCGAGAAGTTCGAAATTGCCGCACTTCACCCATTGCTTCGCGCGGGTGACCCCCGCTTTATCGCCGACGGCCGCCTTTTTACCCCCCGCAAGCAGGTTGATGAGGGTCGATTTTCCCGTATTCGGAATGCCCGCAACGAGAAAGCGGAAGGGCCGCACGACCCCCTTTTCCGAACAGCGTTTTGCCTTTTCTGCGACGAGAGCCCCCATCGCCTCCTTCAAAGGCCGCACGTAAAGAGGGGCGTTTGCCGTAATTTTTACGGCGGACTTTCCCCCCGCTTTCATGACCGAAAGAAGGCGGTCCGCCCCGCCGTCGGAAAGGTCGCCCTTGTTCAACACGTAGAGTACGGGCTTCCCCCCTGCAAGCGCCGTGAGGCGGGGGTTATAGGAGGAAGCGGGCGCGCGCGCATCGAGCACGCAGAGCACGGCGTCCACCAATGAGAGATTGTCCTCCATCATGCGCACGGCTTTTGCCATGTGCCCGGGGTACCATTGGATGGGGTTCACGCCTTGCCCCCTTTCCCGTCCAAAAGGTCGGGGCGCATTTTTCGGGTGATCTCAACGGCTTTTTTCTGCCGCCATTTATCGATTTCGGCGTGATTTCCGCTCCGCAACACCTCAGGCACCGTCAGGCCGCGGTACTCCACGGGGCGGGTATAGTGCGGATATTCGAGCAGATTTTCCGAAAAACTCTCCTGCACGAGGGAGCCCGGGGAGAGCACGCCGTCCAAATACCGCGAAACGCTGTCGATTACGACCATCGCGGGCAATTCTCCGCCCGTCAAAACGTAGTCGCCGACGGAGAGTTCCTCGTCGATGAAAAGGTCGATGGCGCGCTGGTCCACCCCTTCGTAATGGCCACAGAGGAGCACAAGTTCCTCCTCCGCCGAAAGAGAAACGACTTTCTCCTGCGTCAGCGTTTTGCCTTTGGGCGAAAGGTAGATGCGCCGCGCGCGGTGGGCGGGATCGACGGCCCCAATCGCGCTTCCAACGGGCTGGGCCATCATCACCATGCCCGCGCCGCCGCCGAAGGGATAATCGTCGCATTTTTTATGCTTATCCTCGGTGTAATCGCGGATATTTACGATATCAAGTTGAAATTTGCCCTCCTTCCGCGCCCGTCCCACGATGCTTTCGCCGAGGGGAGCGAACATTTCGGGAAAGAGGGTCAAAACCGTGATTTTCATTCGAGCACCGCAACTTCCTTGTATCTTTTTTCGTACACGGTGATCCGTTTTTGCACGGCGTCCACCGAAAGAACAAGCCCCTTTACCGCAGGGAACAAAATCTCCCCCTTGCCCGTATCGAGGGTATAAATATCGGTCGCCGCCTGTCGGATATCCGTCAAAACGCCCAAACGCTGTCCGTTTTCGGTAAAAATTTCGCTTCCCAAGAGGTCGGCGATGTAGTAAGTGCCCTCTTCGAGCGCGGGCGCGTCGTCGCGCGGAACGGTGAGTTTTTTGCCGCGCAAAAGTTCGGCGGCATTGCGGTCGGGAACGCCGCGGAGGGATAAGTACACGCACCCGTCCCCCACCCGCGCGCGAAGCACGCGGTATTCCGTGCCGTCCATAAAGACGCGCTTATACGCCGCCATATCCTCCGCCGTATCGGTAAACGGTTTCACCTTCAATTCGCCGCGGATGCCCTGCGGTTTCAGCACTTCGCCGATGACAAGTTCGCCTTCCATTTATTCCTTGAAGAGCGCATCCGCCGCACGGCGGATATTGGCCTGCGTGCGCCCCTTGTCCTCCTCGCTCTTGATGACGGCGATATTTTCGACGCCCTTGTACTTTTCGAAGGCCTCAAAAAATTTTTCGCGGATCTTTTTCTGCCGTTCCAGCGTTTCGTAGCGCTCTTTTTCGTTGCGGCGGGAGACCCGCTTCATGCCCTCCTCGGGGGTGAGGTCAAGGAAGATGACGAGGTCTGGCCGCAACATTTTCATTGCGGGGCGGTTGAGTTCCTCCACCCACTCAAAGGGGACCAGCCCGCCGTTATAGGCGAGCGAAGAAAAATAATAGCGGTCGCAAAGGACGGTCGTGCCCGCCTCCAACTTTGCGCGCATGCCCGTTTCGGGGTTTTGGATGTGGTCGAGCCTGTCCGCGGCGAACAGCGCGGCGATCGTATGCTCGTCCGTTTCGGTGCGGCCGCTCATGCAGGAACGAAGAAGCGCGCCGAACGGGGACTCGGTGGGCTCGTGCGTGAGGGACACGGAGATCCCCTTTTGGGAGAGATACTCGCCGAGAAGGCGCATCTGCGTGGATTTTCCGCTCCCGTCGGTACCCTCGAATACGATAAATTTCCCTTTTGTAGCCATACCGCTATTATACCAAACCCTCGCGCGGTTGTCAATCGCCGATTGCCGAAAAAGGGACGCCGAAGCGCCCCTTTTATTTCACCCATTCCGAAAAGGCCTTGAAAGCCGACGGAATGGCGTAATTTTTTTCGATCTCTTCCGCAGTCGCCCAAACGTACTGCGGGAATTTTTCTTTCGCCTCCGTCAAATAGCCCGTCATCTGCCATTCGACGTGCGTAAAGATGTATTTGGCCCGTTTTTTTGCCAAAATTTTGCCGAAATCGGGCGCTTCTCCCTCGAAATTGGGGAACTCCCAAAGCCCCGCAAGCAGGCCTTTTCCCCTCTTGTTCAGCGCGTATTCGTCGCCGCATTTCAGCACAAAAACCTTTAATTCCACCCTTTTTCGCGCCTTTTTCGGGGGGCGGACGGGGTATTTTTCCTCTTCGCCCGCAAGGTGGACGCGACAGAAGGACTGCCACGGGCAACTTCCGCACAGCGGCGCGCCGTTGGGGAGGCAGACGATCGCGCCCAATTCCATGAGCGCCTGACAAAAATCGCCCGCCTCGGGGGGATAGACCTCTTTCAGCAATGCGGAAAAAGAGGCGCGGGCCGCGGGGCCGTCGGGGTCGCTCCCATCGGCATACAGGCGTGTCAGGATGCGGAGAACGTTGCCGTCTACCGCGGGACAGGGCAAGTTGTAGGCGATGGAGCACACCGCCCCCGCCGTGTAATCCCCGACGCCGGGGAGAGCGCGCACCCCTTCGAAAGTGGAAGGAAAGCCCTCCGCGGCAATGATTTTCGCCGCATTTTGCAGGTTGCGCGCACGGGAATAATAGCCGAGCCCCTGCCACGCCTTCATGACCTCGTCGGAGGAAGCGGCGGCGAGCGCGGCGGCCGTGGGGAATTGCTCCAAAAAGAGGGTGTAATACCCCTTTACCGCCTCCACGCGGGTCTGTTGCAACATGATCTCCGAAACGAGCACGCGGTACGGATCGCGCGTGCCCCGCCACGGAAGTTCCCGTTTGTTCAAGCGGTACCACTCCAAGAGGGGAGCGACCGCCCTTTCCAATAACGATCTATCCATACCGTTCAAAAGAGTCCGACGATCTTCCCCTCTTCGTCCACGTCGATTTTTTCCGCGGCGGGGATCTTGGGGAGACCGGGCATCGTCATGATGTTGCCCGTGAGCGCGACGACGAATCCCGCGCCCGCCGAAATTTTTACCTGTCGCACCGTAATTTCAAAATCTTCGGGCGCGCCGAGTTTTGTCGCGTCGTCCGAGAAGGAGTACTGCGTCTTTGCCATGCAGACGGGCGTTGCGCCGAAGCCCAATTTTTCCAGCCGCGCGATCTCCTCCTCCGCCTCGGGCGTATAGACGACCCCCTTGCCGCCGTAAATTTTGGTGGCGAGGGCAAAAATTTTGTCCTCGATGGGCAATTTTTCATCGTAACAGTAGCGAAAATCGCACGGCTCTTCGCACAGGCGGACGACCTCGCGGGCAAGCGCTTCGCCCCCCTTTCCGCCCTCCGCCCACACGGTGGAGAGCACGACGTTGACGCCGAGAGATGTGCACCTCTCGATGACGAGGGAAATTTCCGCATCGGTATCGGTGGGAAAGCGGTTGACCGCGACGACGGTGGGCAAGCCGTAGACCTCCTTCATGTTGGAAACGTGGCGCAGGAGATTGGGCAGTCCCCTTTCGAGGGCGGCAAGGTCCTCCGCCGCAAGGTCCGTCTTGGGCAGGCCGCCGTGCATTTTGAGGGCGCGCACGGTGGCGACGACGACGGCCGCCGCGGGTTTGAGCCCCGCAAAGCGGCACTTGATATCGAGGAATTTTTCCGCGCCGAGGTCGGCCCCGAAGCCCGCCTCGGAGACGACGTAGTCGCCGAGTTTGAGCGCCGTTTTGGTGGCGATGACAGAGTTACACCCGTGCGCGATGTTGGCGAAGGGGCCGCCGTGCACAAAGGCGGGCGTGCCTTCGAGCGTCTGCACGAGATTGGGCTTCAACGCGTCTTTGAGGAGGGCCGTCATCGCGCCCGCCGCTTTGAGGTCCCCCGCCGTGACGGGCTTCCCCTCGTAGGTGTACCCCACGACGATGCGGGCAAGCCGCGCCTTCAAATCGGCGACGGAGGTCGCAAGGCAGAAGATGGCCATGACCTCGGAGGCGACGGTAATGTCGAAGGCGTCCTTCCGCGGCACACCCGACTTGGGCCCGCCGAGCCCGTCCTCCACGTAGCGGAGTTGGCGATCGTTCATATCCACACAGCGGTGCCACGTGATGCGCGCGGGATTGATGCCGAGAGCGTTGCCCTGGAAGATGTGGTTATCGAGCATGGCGGCGAGCAAATTGTTGGCGGCGCCGATGGCGTGGAAGTCTCCCGTAAAGTGCAGGTTGATATCCTCCATCGGCACGACCTGCGCATAGCCGCCGCCCGCGGCTCCCCCCTTGATGCCGAACACCGGCCCGAGCGAGGGCTCGCGGAGGGCGACGACCGTCTTTTTGCCGATGCGCGAAAGGCCGTCGGCAAGACCTATTGTGGTCGTCGTCTTGCCCTCGCCCGCGGGTGTGGGGGTGATGGCGGTGACCAGTATCAACTTGCCGTCCGCCTTCTTTCGCTCCATAATATCGAGTCCCACCTTCGCCTTGTACTTGCCGTAGTACTCGATGTCGTCCTCCGAAAGGCCGAGTTTTGCCGCAATTTCTTCGATGTGTGAAAGTTTCGCTTCCTGTGCGATCTCAATGTCGCTTTTCATCCTATGATTTCTCCTTGATGAGTATTATTTCGCCGATATTTTTTGCCGAAGTGCAACCTTACGGCATTTGGATCCACATCGCGGGAACGGCATACTCAATGGTGTCGTATGTGGGGCGGGAAACCGTGCCGTCTTTCTCCACCATGCACGCGTGCCACCACCCGAACAGCGACGAGCCCGCTTCCCTATATCCGTTCCTAATCAGCGAACTCGCCATCGGACTGCCTTCCACGCATTTTTCGGTTTTGTGGCCCGGGACCCCGCTCGGGGAACGCAAGATCCAAGCGCAATCATCCCCGATGTCCCTGTAATACGCGGCAAAGTCGGTGCGCCTGCGCTTTCTCGACGCGTCGGTGAGCCCGAGCGTCTGCGCCGCCTCTGAATAACTCAAAAGAAAGATCTTGTCCCGCGTGCTCGCCCCTGCCAAAAAGTTGTCCTTATCTCCCATGCTCCTTGCGCTGTTATCCACTTTGGCAGTGAGAATGTACTTTTGCGCCGCGGGAGAGAATGCACTGTTCAAAAATTTCCCGTTCAGCCATTCTCGCGCGTCGCTTTTTTCATACGCACTCTTTCCCATCTCTTCTTCGGAGGGGAACACCCAAACATCATGACGCCATCCCTGATCATAAACTTTGAGATTTTTGGAATAGTATCGGATGTCGCCGTAGCCGCCAAACCGGTATCCAACGATTTTACCGCACGTATCCAAGATCTTATCGGAAAGAAGCAGGAGCATTTTCCCCTCTTCGCGGATGACGCGCCAGACGATGGGCTCGTATTTGAACCTCTCATAGACAGAACTTTCCCAGCCGGTATAGTATTCGCCGTCGTCTCCTCTCCAAAGGAGATATTTGTCGAGACCTTTTCCGACTGCGGAGCCGAAGGGCAAGGTCTCCGCGCGTTCGAGTTTGACGCCCTTTGCCTTCGCGCTCTGCGGATAGACCCCGAATGTGACGAGATTCCCCTTTCGCACGGGAACGGACGCCTCTTTCCACGTTTTCGGCATGCCCGCCGCCGCGGGGAATTTTTCGCCGCACATCGGGCAAAAGCGCATCTCGTCCCCCGCCTTCGCGCCGCATTTTTTGCAAATTTTCATCTTCTTCTCCTTATTTCCGATTTGCAATTATTTGAAATATTTGACTGCGCTCTCGAAGAGTTTCATATCGTAGTTGCCGGGGACGTTTTTGTAGAGACCCGCGCCCCTTCTTTCGGCGTGGCCCATCTTGCCGAATACCCTTCCGTCGGGGGAGAGGAGCCCCTCCACGGCGTTTCTGCTACCGTTGGGGTTGAAGGAAATATCCATCGTGGCGTTGCCCTCCAAATCGACGTACTGCGTCATGATCTGCCCGTTTTGGGCGAGGCGTTCCAGCATGGCGTCGCTTGCGATGAACTTGCCCTCGCCGTGCGAAACGGGCACGCTGAAAATATCGCCCGCGTTCACGCCCGCAAGCCACGGCGATTTTACGGAGGCGACCCGCACCCGCACGATGCGGCTCTGGTGCCGCCCGATGTCGTTAAAGGTGAGCGTGGGGCAATTTTCGTCCGTTCCGACGATCTTCCCGAATGGCACGAGCCCGAGTTTGATGAGGGCCTGAAAGCCGTTGCAGATGCCGCCCATGAGGCCGTCCCGCCGAGACAGGAGTTCTTCGACCCGCTCCTTGACCGCCCCGCCGCGGAAGAAGGCGGTGATGAATTTGCCCGAACCGTCGGGCTCGTCCCCGCCCGAAAAGCCGCCGGGGAGAAAGAGGATGTTGCTTCCTCCGATGAGCGCGGCAAATTCCTCCGCCGAGCGGGAGATCTCCTCCCGCGTGCGGTTGCGGATGACAAAGATCCGCGCTACTGCGCCCGCGTCCTCGAAGGCCCGCGCCGTATCGTATTCGCAGTTGGTGCCCGGGAACACGGGGATGAGCACGACGGGCTTTGCGCATTTTACAGCGGGAGTGGGAGCCGCGCCGCCACGCCCTTTGAAGGTAACGTTCTCCGCACCCCTCTCCCGTGCCGCAATGTTGCAGGGATAGACGGGCTCCAATTTCCCCTCATAGATCCCGCCGAGCCTTTCGAGCGGAAGCGAGGCCCCCATGTACGAGACGGCGGGCCGTTCCGCCGTTTTGCCCAGTACCATGCCCGCATCTACGCCGTCCCCGACCTCCAACACGAATGCGCCGTAATTGTAGCCGAAGATCTCGGACATGGGTATGCCCTTTTCATATTCAAAGCCCACCATGTTGCCGAGGCAACTTTTCAGCACTCCCTCCGCAACGCCGCCGTACACGGGCGTGAACGCCGCGTAGACCTTGCCCTCCCGCATGAGGCGGGTGACGAGGGCGAAAGTTTCAAGGAGGGACTTCGTGGCGGGCAATCCGTTTTCATCGTATTCGGGCTTGACGAGCACGACTTTGTGCCCCGCGCCCTTCCATTCGGGAGAGACGGCCTCCCCCGCCCTGCCCGTCGTCACGGCGAAGGAGACGAGGGTGGGAGGCACGTCGATGTGTTCGAAAGTGCCGCTCATGCTGTCCTTTCCGCCGATCGCGGCGACGCCCAACTCCGTTTGCGCCTTGAATGCGCCGAGGAGGGCGGCAAGCGGAACTCCCCACCGCGCGGGATCGTGCCCGAGCCGCAGGAAATATTCCTGAAAGGTGAGATAGACGTCCTCGAAGGATGCGCCGCTTGCAACGAGTTTGCAAACGCTCTCTACGACGGCGAGATAGGCCCCGTGATAGGGGCTCTTTTCGGCAATATAGGGGTTGCCGCCCCATGCCATGTACGAAGCGGTATCGGTGTGCCCCTTTTCGAGGGAGATGAGGTGGACCATCGCCTGCGGGGGCGTTTTTTGATGCTTGCCGCCGAAGGGCATGAGCACGGCGCCCGCGCCGATGGTCGAATCGAAGCGCTCCGCAAGCCCGCGTTTGGAACAGACGTTGAGATCGCCCGCAAGGGCCTCCATGCCCGCCTCAAAATCGGCGGGGAGCGGGCGCGCGTAGGCCCTGCATTCGCCCGCCTCGGCCGTCGCGTGTTTTTCCGCGCCGTTGGAGGCGAGAAATCCGCGCGGGAGATCGGCGACGGTCCTGCCCCTCCACGTCATCACGAGGCGGGGCTCTTCGGTGACCGCGGCTACGACGGTCGCCTCCAAATTTTCCTTTTCGGCGAGGGAAATGAAAGTTTCGGCGTCCTCCGCCGCAACGACGACGGCCATGCGCTCCTGCGATTCGGAGATGGCAAGTTCGGTGCCGTCGAGGCCGTCGTACTTTTTGGGCACAAGGTCGAGGTTTATTTTCAGCCCGTCGGCAAGTTCGCCGATGGCGACGGACACCCCGCCCGCGCCGAAATCGTTGCATCGCTTGATGAGCAGGGTGGCCGCGGGATCGCGGAACAGGCGTTGCAGTTTGCGCTCCTCGGGCGCGTTGCCCTTTTGCACCTCCGCGCCGCACGTCGAAAGGCTGTTTGCGTTGTGCGATTTGGAGGAGCCCGTCGCGCCGCCGCACCCGTCGCGGCCCGTTCTCCCGCCGAGGAGAATGACCTTATCTCCTGGCACGGGCTCTTCGCGCCGCACGTTTTTTTCGGGAGCCGCCGCAATGACCGCGCCGATCTCCAACCTCTTCGCAACGTACCCGGGGTGATAAATTTCATCCACCTGCCCCGTAGCGAGCCCGATTTGGTTGCCGTAGGAGGAATACCCCGCCGCGGCGGTCGTCACGATCTTGCGCTGGGGGAGTTTTCCCTTCAACGTTTCGCCCACGGGCACGAGGGGATCGCCCGCGCCCGTCACGCGCATGGCGGCATACACGTACCCGCGCCCCGAAAGAGGATCGCGGATGGCGCCCCCGATGCAGGTGGCGGCTCCGCCGAAGGGCTCGATCTCGGTGGGATGGTTGTGGGTCTCGTTTTTGAAGAGGAGAAGATAGTCCTCCTCCTTTCCGTCCACGTTGACCTTGATCTTTACCGTACAGGCGTTGATCTCCTCGCTCTCGTCGAGTTTGGGAAGGAGCCCCCTCTTTTTGAGCAATTTTGCGGCAATGGTGCCGATATCCATGAGATTGATGGGCGATTTGCGGCCGATCTCCCTGCGCGCGGCGAGGTACTCCCCATACGTCTTTTGCAACAGACCGTCCGCAAATTTTACCTTGTCGAGGGTGGTCAAAAAGGTGGTGTGGCGGCAATGGTCGGACCAATAGGTATCGATCATGCGCAGTTCTGTGAGGGTGGGATCGCGCTTTTCGGCTCTGAAATGGTCACGGCAGAAGCGCACGTCGTCCGCATCCATCGCGAGGGCGTACTTTTCGGCAAACGCGGCGAGCGCATCCCCTTCGAGCGACGTGAAGCCCGCCAAAACCTCCACATCGGCGGGTTCGGAGTGGAAAACCCGCAGCGTTTGCGGCTTTTCGAAGCCCGCCTCGCGGCTTTCCACGGGATTGACGACGTATTTTTTGACGGTTTCGAGGTCGGCGTCCGAAAGATCGCCGTAGAGGGCGTAAATTTTTGCGGTGCGCACGGCGGGACGCTCCCCGCGGGAGATGAGTTGGATGCACTGCGCCGCGCTGTCCGCCCGCTGGTCGAATTGGCCGGGGAGGGCCTCCACGGCAAACGCCCGCGCGCCCGCAAGGTCTATCTCCTCCGTCGCAATGTCGGTCTGCGGCTCGGAAAACACCGTTTTAACGCAGTTATCGAACAGCGTTTTGTCGATTTCTTCTGCGTCGTAGCGGTTGATGACCCGCACGCGCTTCACGCCCGCGAGTTTCAGAAATTCGCGGCAATCGGAAAGGAGCGTCCGCGCTTCAAGGTCAAACCCGTCCTTTTTCTCAACGTAGATCCTGTAAACCATTGTCATTCTCCGAGAGCGTCAAGCGCCCTTTTGCCGATGTCCGCGCGTTTGTAGGCGTTGGCGAAAGAAATCCGCTCCGCAAGCGCGTAAGCCCGCCCGATCGCCTCTTTTAAGGTGGAGGCGGTGGCTACCGCGCCCAACACTCTGCCGCCCGCAGTGACGAGTTTGTTTTCCTCCCGCTTTGCGCCCGCAACAAAAATTTCCTCTCCTCCTTGCGTTTCGGGCAAGGTGATTTCGTACCCCGTTCGGTACTTTTGAGGGTATCCGTCGCTCGCGAGTACCACACAGCACGCCGCGCCGTCCGAAAATTTTACCTCCGTTTCGGCGAGCGTCCCGTTGCGGCAGGCGAGCATGATCTCCAACAGATCGCTTTTCAGAAGGGGCAGAACGACCTGCGTTTCGGGATCGCCGAAGCGGCAGTTGTATTCGATGACCCGCGGACCTTCGGGCGTGAGCATCAGCCCGAAATAGAGGCACCCGCGGAAGGTGCGCCCCTCCTCATTCATCGCGTTCACGGTGGGTAGAAAAATTTCGCGCATGCACCGCGCCGCGACCTCTTCCGTATAAAAGGGGTTGGG
>CANQAZ010000015.1 GCA_947589555.1 uncultured Clostridia bacterium
ACTGAATATTCCATCGGCTTATGACCCCCGTGCGGTTGCACGGGGGTTTTCCGTGAAAAATGCAGAACGGGGGCGGAAAATAAGGAGGGTCCCCTACCCCTTGAAGGGGCGGCAAGGGGGATCGGGGGGAAGAGATGGGCCATCCCCACCCGTTCCCCGATTGCGGCGGACGGGACATGAAAGGCGTATCCCCACCCCTACCCCTCCCCTTTACGCAAGGGGAGGGCTTAGGAGGGGACAAGGGGAGGGCATGAAAGAGAGGTGCGCCGCTCCACCTTTTACGCAAGGGGAGGGCATGAAAGAGAGGTGCGCCGCTCCACCTTTTACGCAAGGGGAGGGCTTGGAGGGACGAAAAAAGACGCCCCGAAGAGGGGCGCCGTAAAAAATAAGTTGTGAAAAGGCGGGAAAACCGCTCAGAAGGACCAGCCGTGGAGCCACAGGTAGAGAAGGAGCGCCGCGGCCGTGAATCCCAACAAAATCATGAAAAATGCGGGGAAATAGGCCCTGAAACCGGCGCGGATGAGCGCACGCTTTTCCTTGCGCGTCGGCTTATCCTCCTCCGATACCGCCCTACCCGCCGTTTTGTGATACCACGGCATCCCTTCGACGTTCATTTCGGCGATCGTTCTACCGTCGTCATCGGGCGGGAGTTCCTTTTTCCTCTTTTTGCGCATTCCTTACTCCTGCGGGTACAGATGGCACGCGCAGAGGTGCCCGTTTCCGTAGTCGATGAATTTGGGCGCGACCTGCTTGCACACTTCCATGCAATAGGAGCAACGCGTGTGGAATTTGCAACCTTTGGGCGGATTTGCGGGGCTGGGAATATCCCCCTCCAAAATGATGCGGTTGACCGAATAGTGGGGATCGGGCACCGGCACCGCCGAAAGAAGGGCGAGCGTGTACGGGTGCATCGGACTGTTGAAAATGGCGTTTTTCGACCCCATCTCCACAAAATTGCCCAAATACATGACCCCGACGCGGTCCGAAATGTGCTTGACGACGGACAAATCGTGCGAGATGAACATGTAGGTGAGTTGCATATCCTGCTGTAACTCTTTGAGCAGGTTGACGATCTGCGCCTGAATGGACACATCGAGCGCGGATACGGGCTCATCGCAGACCACGAACTTGGGTTTGAGCGCAAGGGCGCGCGCGATGCAGATGCGCTGGCGCTGGCCGCCCGAAAATTCGTGCGGGTAGCGATCGAAATAGAAATCCTGCAAGCCGCACTTGCGCATGACCGAGATGATATAGTCGCGGTAGTCGGCTTTGGACACGATGCCGTGCACCTTGACCGCCTCGCCGATGATCTCCCCCACGGGAAGGCGGGGCGGGAGACTGCTGTACGGATCCTGAAAGACGATCTGCATTTGCGGGCGGATCTTGCGCAGTTCCGCCGCCTTCATTTTGGTGATGTCCTGCCCGTCGAACACGACCTGTCCCGCCGTGATATCCAAAAGACGGAGAATACTGCGGCCCATCGTGCTCTTGCCGCAACCCGATTCCCCGACCACGCCGAGCGTTTCGCCGTAGGCGATATCGAAACTGACGCCGTCCACCGCCTTGACGAAGGTCTTGCGGTATTCGAGTTTGTGCTTGGTCTTGTAGGCGGGCTCTGCGGGGGCCGTCTCCCCTTCCGCGGGCGCGGCTACGCCCCCTTCTTCGGGCTGTGAGACCTCTGCGGCCGTGTTTTCGGGTTCCCCCTCGGCGCCCTCCCCTTCGCCCTCTGCGGGCGCGGCGGCGGGCTCTGCGGGCACCTTCTCCTTGACGAATTTCCACTCCTTGCGGATGAGAAAGTACTTTTTGAGGTCCCTGACTTCGAGAATGTTGCGGCGCGCGGCCTCCTCTGCGGGGGCGGCCCCTGCGGCCTCTGCCGCGGGTTGGTCTGCGGCTTGGTCTGCGGGCTCTTCCGCGGCGGCCGTGGCCATCTCCGCCAAATTCTCCTGCGTGTTAGTCATCCTTCTCCTCCTTTCCGCCCGCATAGTAGCACGCCACGCTGTGCGTGGGGGTCACTTGGACGAGCGGCGGGTATTCTCCCCCGCACTTCTTGCCGCAACGCTCGCAACGGTCCCTGAAATAGCAGTAATGCGGCATGTCGATGGGATTGGGGACCTGCCCCTTGATGCTGTACAGCCAATCGCTATCCTTGTTGAGGACGGGCTTGCTCTTTTGCAGACCCACCGTGTAAGGATGCATGGGACGATCGAAAATATCCTCCACCGTGCCCTTTTCGATGATGCGCCCCGCGTACATGACGACGACGTAATCCGCCATGCCCGCGATGACCCCCAAATCGTGGGTGATGAGCATGATGCTCCCGTTGATCTTCTCCTTGATCTGTTTGAGAAGATCCAAAACCTGCGCCTGGATGGTGACGTCGAGCGCGGTGGTGGGCTCGTCCGCGATGATGAGTTTGGGGTTGCACGCGAGGGCCATTGCGATCATGACGCGCTGGCGCATCCCACCCGAAAGTTCGTGCGGGTAACTCTTGTACACGTTATCCGCCATTGCGATGCCGACGAGGTTGAGCATTTCGATGGAGCGCGCCTTTGCAAGCGCCTTATCCGCCCCCGGCGTGTGGAGAAGTACCACTTCGTCGAGTTGGTTGCCGATGGTAAAGAGCGGGTTGAGGCTCGTCATCGGCTCCTGAAAGATCATGGAGATCTCTTTGCCGCGGATGCGGCGCATTTCGCTTGTGGGCATTTTGGCGATGTCGTACGTCTTTTCCTCCATTTCGAAGGCGGGGAAGCCGTTGCCGTCCTTCGCCTGAACGGGGACCATGACGGGGTTGCCCTCTTTATCGAGCACGACGTTGCCCTTTTTATCCTTTTTGGGCGCCGTTTTGATGACCTTTTCGCCCTCTTTTTCCTCGTATTCCCATACGGGAATGGGCTTGCCGTCCTCGCCGCGCTTATAATCGTGCGTGCGGAAGCGGATGGAACCGCTGACGATCTGCCCCTGCGGCGCCTGCACGAGTTGCATGACGGAAAGAGAGGTGACCGACTTGCCGCAACCCGATTCCCCCACGACGCCCACGACGGAGCGCGCGGGAATATCGAAACTGACGCCGTCTACCGATTTTGCGACGCCCGCATCCGTGAAGAAGTAGGTGCAAAGGCCGTCGATCTCCAAGATGTTGCCGGGATCCTTCATCTCGGTGAGATATTCCGCCTCCGTTACGCGGCGGCGCTTTTTCTTTTCGTATTCGCGGGTCGTTTTTGCGTTTTCATGGGCGATCTTGCGCGCCTCTTTGCCCGAGATGTAGTGGGGATCGTCCTTGTGGGTGACGTGCTCGTACCACCCCTTAACACGGGCGAAGAATGTCTTATTTTCCGCCATACCTCACCTCTTCATCTTGGGATCGAGCGCATCCCGCAGACCGTCGCCGATGAAGTTGAATGCCAACACGGCGAGGATGATCATGATACCGGCAGGAAGCCAGCATTCGATGTAGTAGTTGAGAATGGCCGTATCGCCGACGGCGGACTGCACCATCTGCCCCCACGAGGCCGCTTCGGGCGGCACGCCGAGGCCGATGAAACTGAGCGTCGCTTCGTACAGGATGATACTGCCGAGGCCGAGCGTCATGGACACGATGAGTTGGGGCATGACGTTGGGAATGAGGTGGCGGAAGATCTTCCGCATCGGGCTCAGGCCCAGCGCCTCCGTTGCCACCATGTACTCCTGCTCGCGCAAAAAGAGGATCTGCCCGCGCACGAGCCGCGCGACCCCCGTCCAACTCAGGAGGGCGAGACAGGCCATCATAATGTAGATGCGCATATCGGCGTTCACCCCCGTACTTTCGAGAATGGCGCCTATGATGAGCAAGATGGGCAGCGACGGGATACAGTTCAGAATATCCACGATACGCATGATGACCATATCGACCCACTTGCCAAAATAGCCCGCAAGGCCGCCCAAGATGACCCCGATGATGGTATAGATGAGCACGACGAGGAAACTCAATATAATGGAGAGCCGCCCGCCGTACATGAGGCGCACGAAAATATCGCGGCCGTTCTGGTCGGTGCCGAAGAGGTGCAAGCGGCCGTTCTCCTCGTGGCTGTACGAGAAGGGAAGGGCGTGGTTGTTGATATCCGACTTGACGATATCATCGGTATAGACCGTGTAATTGGCGCCGTCCTCATCCTTGACCGTCATGCTCAGATAGGAGTAACTTTCGCCCGTGCCCGAGCGATCCACTTCCTCCTCCGACCAGCCCACAAAGACGGGGCCGAGGAAGGAAAAGAGCAGAAGGAATACGAACATGATGAGGCCCGCAACGCACAGGCGGGAGCGGAAAAACCGCTTCATCACGAGGCGGAAGGGCGAAATGATGCGCACGCGGTCGGCGACCGATTCCTCTTCCTGCACCGCGGCGTTCTCCGCAACGGAGTCCTGCGCCGTGCTTGCGGCGTTCTCCGCAACGGGGTCCTGCGCCGTGACGGGGACCGTTTCTTCCGTTTGTTCTTTCATTTTTTCTTCTTCTTGCATGAAAACGGTCCTCCTTATTTACTGATTTTGATGCGCGGATCGACGATCATGTACATGATGTCCGATAGCAGGGTGCCGAGCACCGTAAGGATGGCGATGAACATGTTATAACCCATGATGAAGGGGATATCGCCCTGTTTTAAGGCATTGTAGGCGATCTGCCCGATGCCGGGGAGCGCGAATACCTGTTCCAAAATCATCATGCCGCCGAAGAGGCTGGGCACGATGCCCGCAATCATGGTGACGAGAGGCACCATCGTGTTGCGGAACACGTGCTTGTAGATGACGGTGCGCTCCGAAAGGCCCTTTGCGCGCGCCGTGCGGATGTAATCCTGATTCAACACTTCGAGGGTGTTCGTGCGGGTGTGGCGCATGAGGCCGCCCACCGAAATGATGGTGATGGCCAGCATGGGGAGCACGATGTGCCACAGTTCGTTGCCGAACCGCGCAAAGGCGTCGCCCGAAAATCCGCCGTCCACAATGCCCTGCGCCGGGAACCAACCCAAATCGAAGGAAAAGATCTTGATGAGCAGGATGGCGATGAAGAAGGACGGGAAGGAAATGCCGATCATCGCAAACACCGTGGTGGTGTAGTCGACGGCGCCGTATTGCCGCGTGGCCGCCTTGATGCCGAGCGGAATGGCAATGACGAACTGCAACACATAAGCCGCAAGGGCAATGCCGAAGGAGATCCACATGTGGTCGGCAATGACTTTGGTGACGGGCTGGTTGTAGAGGAAGGAGGTGCCCAAGTCGCCCGAAAGCGCCGAAACGAGCCAATTCCAATACCCCTTCAAAATGCCCACGAAGGAATTATCGGCAAGCCCGTACAATTCCTTGATGCGGTACAACTCCTCCGGGCTGATGGTGCCCTGGGCCGCCTGCGAAAGGAATTTTTGCTCCACATAGTCCATCGGCAGACACCGCACCAAGATGTACAGGATGACGGATACCGCAAACAGAATGAGGATGGAATATAAAATTCGTTTGATGATGTACTTTACCATGACTTCTCGCAAAACGCCTTCCCGAGCCCCGCCATAGGCGCGGCCCGGGGCGTTTTTTCATTGTTTTTTATTCCGCAAAACCGATCAACCAAATCTTGTTGAGAGGAGACTGGAATGCCGTGGACTGCGCGAAGAGTTCGATCGAAGCGTCATCGAAGAGATCTCTCTGATAGACGTAGAGCGCCTTTCTCTGATAGGTGGGAAGTTCGACGGCGAGTTCCATGACGAGGTCGAGGGCGGACATGCCTTCGATCCCCGTCCCCTGCGGGGTGCCCGCGTAAATTTGCTTGCGCTCGTCCCTGTCCGAAGTCTGGCGGCCCTCTTCGATGCGCTTGGCGAGTTCTTCCAAAAGGTTGTTCTCATCCGACGTACCGTCCGTTTCGATCCACGGGAAGCCCCACGCGAGGATACTCGTTGCCGAGGAATCCTTGTGGTAGACCTGGTACATATCGGGGTCGGAGGAGGAACTCCACGCAGCCGCCCACACTTCGAGACGGCCCGCGGAGAGTTTGGAGAGGGCGGTGGAGTCACGCGTGACTGTGACGTCGAAGCCGATCCCGTTCAGAACTTCCGCCGCGTTCTGCATGGCGCCGTAGGCGGGGTGATCTTCGCTGTCGCCCGCGATGGTGAAGGTGAATTTGAGCCGTTCGCCGTCGGGTCCGACGAGGAAGCCGTTGGAATCGGGCGTATAACCCGCTCTGGTGGCGAGCGCAAGGGAGGTTTGGCCCGTTCCGTCATAGGGATAATAGGCCTCGTTGAGATACGAAGGATAGCACCAATCGATGGTCTTGGACATCGGGCGGTAGATGGGCGAAGCAAGGGTGCCGCCGCCATAATAGTCGATGCACAAATCGATATCCATTGCATGCATGATGGCCTTACGGATGTTGATATCGTGCACAAAACTTGCGTTGATGCCGATATAGCCGTAGCCGAGGTTATCGGTGAGGGTATAATCGAGTTTGTCCTTATCCGCATTTTCCAGATTGTTGATCATTTCGGAAGTGCCCGAAGGAGAAGCATAGTTGACTTCCCCTGTCTTGACCGCCTCATAGAGGAGGGAGGTGGAAATGACCTTGTAGCGGAGTTTTTTGATCTTGGGCGCGCCGAGGAAGAAGTTTTCGTTGCTCTCGTAATAGACGATATTATCGCGGAAGAACTCGTTCTTGCTGTTCTTCAACTGATCCAGATCGGTGATGATATCCCCGTCCGAGTTGGACGCGCAGTAGGGACCCGCGCCGAGCGGGACCTGGATGTAACGGACGCTATCCATAAAGTCGGTATCGCCCCACTCCACGCCGAAGTATTCTTTCCCTTCTTCGAGGCTGAATTGAGCGGCCGTTCTGGAATAGTAGTGCAGGGGCGCAACGGTGAAGCCGAAGTTCTGGATGGCTTTGGGGTCCTCGCCGTTGATGCGGATGTGGAGGATATCGAGTTCTTTGCCGAGATCCTTCGTCGTGCCGTTCTCGCCGGGGATGGAGGTCGCCTTATACGTTTTAATGCCCTCGACGGTGCGCACCTTCAATTCATCGCCGATGATTTCTTTGAGCCCTTCGCCGTTGAGATACTGGCGGAAGGTGCTCGCCGTGGCGTAACCCGTAATGATCGCAACGACGTTCTTCTTATACGTATCGCTCGCGCTCGATTTTCCGCCGAGCATGTTGGCAAACACTTCCTGCGTGAGCGCCTCCTTCGTTTTGGCCGTATTCGCATTATAGTTGTTGCTCACCGTGTACCACTTGATGGTCTTATTGACGGGATCGGCGGGATCGGGCTTCTTGTTGGTCGTGAGCGAAATGAGCCCGTAGTTATAGAGGAAGATCTGCCAATTTTCGGTGAAGATCTTGTTCCCGTTCTCATCTACATACTTTTCGTACTCTTTGAGGTCGGCGTTTTGGGCGTTGTTCCAGTCGCTGGAAAGTTCCTCTTTGAACAACTCGTCGATCTTATCGAGGTCGGCGCGGGACTCTTCTGCAAGGTTATTCAGCGTGGTGGTCTTCTCGTTCGCCCACGTGCGGATGGCATTGATGCGCCCATCCGCAAATTCGTCGAGCAACCCTTGAAGATGTTCCTGCTGGGCGGTATCGGTCGTCTGCGTGCGGTAAGCCGCAAGACCCTGGATATCCACCGAGTACATGGTAGCCGAGCCCGTGTAGGCAGGGTCGAGATACATGTAGATGTTGAAGAGAACATCCTTGATGGTGAGGGGGGTGCCGTCCGAGAACTTGATGTTATCCTTCACGGCGAAGTAATAATCGGTGTAGTAGTTGGAATAGTCGTCGGGGCCGGTCATATTTTCGCGGGTGCCCGTTTTGATGACGCTGTAATCGAGCGCGACACAGGGCTCCTCTTCTCCGGCGACGGGATCGCCCTTTTCATCGGTGGAGAGCATGCCGATCATGGTCTGGCCCATGATGTCGCCGTCGGGACCCGAGGTGTAGAAGAAGGGGTTGAAAACCCCGTCGGGAAGGTCCGTGCTCAAAACGAGCGCATCGCCGCCTCCGCCGCATGCGGCAAGCGTACCGCAGGCAAGGCCCACCGCTAACGTGAGACCGATGACCGTAGATAGGACGCGGATTGCTTTTTTCTGTTTCATAAATCCTCCTTTATTTTGCGTTGCTGTTTTTTCTTTCTATGTCTGCCCGATGTCTCAGGGAGTTTCCTTTCTGTCCACAAAGGTGACGCCGCTCCAATCGCACCCTTCCTCGATGACGCCGCTCTCCCGTTCGCCGATGGAGGAGGAAAATTCCGTGTTCTGGTATTCCCCCTCTTCCTTGTCCTCGGCGAGAGTGTAGTAGACCGTGCCACAGAGGGTGACGTTCTTCACCGTGGCCCCTTCGTTTGCGCGGCCCGCAAGGGCGCCGATGTGGTAGCGGAAGGTAGTACCGCGTGTGGTGACCTCCAACTCGAAATTCTCAAACGTGACGTCCTCGATGACCGCGGTGGCCGAAAGGCGCTTGAAGAGCCCGAGGTAGTCGTCCGTGCGCGCCGAGGTGCGCTCCACCTTAAATCCGGAGATCGAATGCCCGTTGCCGTAGATCTTCCCGATGTAGGTATCGGGGAAACTGACCTCCTTCTTCGAGCCGTCCTCCTGCATGAGATCGACGTCGTTCAAAAGATAGAGATTCGTGCCCGCGAACAGCGAGAAATCGGAGGCCTTGCGCACGACGACGAAATCGCCCTCCACGGCGTAAGCCCAGATCTCCCACGAGAGGGAGGTCTCCGAAAAGCGGTCGGTCGGCGTGAGGGGGAATTCGAGTTTGCCGCTCTTATCCGCCTTGTCGCTCTCCGCGGCCGCGGCAGTCGCATAGTCCTCGTAGTACCCGACGGCGGTGTACCCCGGAATGGCGGGCGAGGCGGTGCTCAGCGCTACCCCCTCCTCCGTCTGTTGGACGGTCACCGAATGGGTCTTGCGGAAACCGTGGTCGGCCGACGAGGCTTCCGCCGCATCGTAATCGTAATGGATGACGATTTCGTAATTCTGCCGCCAATAGGCGTAGAGGGTGAGATCCTCCGTGACTTTATCTTTGGAAAAATCCCACTTTTCGGTCATGTCGTAGGTGACGGTGCCGTCCTCCGCCTTTGTGCCGCGGTAGTAGCCGCCCAGCGTATAGCCCGCGCGCACGGGCACTTCCCCGCTGAACGTTTGCCCCTCGGTGCCCGGCTTGACGATGGGCGAGCCGCTCTTGACGTATTGGTGGAGTTCCGACCGCGCGCGGTCGCCGCTCCCCGAGGTGCCCCCCGCAAGGTCGAAGATCACCGTGCAGTCGTAGCCCATCCCCCGGATGTCCTCCAACGTGAGAACATCCTGCCGGCAAGCGGCAAGCCCCCCTGCCGTAAGGAGCAGGCATGCGGCAATCAAAATCAGTCTGAAATGTTTGAATTTCAAGCGAAGCCTCCTTAATTTGCGGCGATCGCAAGTAACTTGCTTTCGTATTTCTGCCAGTGTTCCGCCGCCTTGAAATCATCCAAGAGGGCTGCGGGAACGCGGACGGTGAACCCGGAGGACGCGGCAAAGAAGATATCCGCCTCCTCTTCCCTGCTCCCGGCGCTCTCCACGATGGTGACCGTCGTCATCTCCATTTCAACGACGCTCTTGACGTTCATCGTGAGCGTTTCGAGGGAGGTGCACTGCGCAAAGCACAGCCCGCCGAGCGTGGCGAGGTCGCTTTGCTCCTCCGCCGTGCCGAACGAGACGGTTTTCAGGCTCTCACAGCCCAAGAACGCCTGTTCGCCGACGGTGGCGACGGTCGCGGGGAGGGCGATGGTGCGGAGCGCGGAATGGGCAAACGCCTGCGGGCCGATCTCCGTCAGCGCGGAATTTTCGGCAAAGCGCACGCCGAAGCCCGCGTTGGGCGCATTGCCCTCCAAGCCGTAGAGCATGCCGAGCCCGTAGAAAGCGGCCATGCCGATTTTTTGGATGTTCGACGGGATGACCACCACTTCGTTGATGTTGGAAGAATAATAGGTCTCGCGGTTGCCCGTGGAACTTGCCGAATTGTAGGCGACAAAGGCGAGCGGAGCGATCTCCGTCAAGGCGCCCCCTTCCGCCAACTCGATGTGTTCGAGTTCGCGGATGTGCGCAAAGGCGCGGTAGCCGAGCGTTCTGACCGAAACGGGAAGCACGACCTCCTCCAACGCGCCGAGGCGGAAGGCGCCGTCGCCGATCTCTTCGGCGCCCGTGAAGTCCCACGCGGAGACCGCCGTCTCAAAGAAACTGTACGCGCCGTATTTCGTGATCTGCGCATCGCCGTATTTCACCTCTTTCAGCCCCACAAAGCCCGCAAATGCGCCGTCCGGGATCTCCGCCGAAACCGTCTTGACGGTGATTTCGGAGAGCACGGTGGAAAGCGCGGCGCTATCCCCGAAGGAGATGTTGCGGTAGGAGTTGCCGAGGTCGTCGTTCGCATCCGTGATGTTCACGGAAGAGCCGAAGATATAGGCGAGATAGTTGTTGGCCGGGGTGCCGTCGCCGAGGAAGGGCAACGTGAGCGACGTGAGTTCGCCGCAGTGGTTGAAGGCCCCCTTTGCGATGGACGTGACGCTGTCGGGCACCACGAGGGAGCCGACCGCGCTATCCGTAAAGGCGCACTCCGCGATGGAATCGACCGTAGGCGCAAATTCCACCGACGTCTTGGCGCAGGGAACAAAGAGCAGGACGGTCCCCTCCTTGTTGTAGAGGCATCCGTCATAGACCGAGTAGACCCCGGAGCCCGCAGGGAGGGTAAATTCGCGGAAGGACGGGCATCCCTCGAAGGCGAGCCGCCCGATGGAAGTGAGCCCCTCCGAAAGGGCGAATGTTTCGATGGAAGTGAACGCAAACGCCCCTCTGCCGACGGAGGTCGCGTTCTCGTAGCCGTTGACCGTGCGCAGGCCGCGCGCGCCGTAAAAGGCGTAATCGGCGATCGCATCGCCCGCGTTGAGCACGGTGAGCGTGCGGAGGGTCTCGGGGATCACGCGGCTGTAACCGCCTGTGCTCTGGGTCCCTTCCGCGCCGAAGTAGTAGCCGAGGTATCCCTCCATGCCGAGCGAAGGAAGGGTGAGCGATTCGAGGGAGCGGATGCCCGCGAACGCGCCCTGCGTGGGCGCCGTGTTTGCGCCGAGAACGATGCTCTGCAAGGAAGAAACGCCGTCAAAGGCCCCTTCCGCGATCTTGGTGACCGTATCGGGAAGGACAAATTCGGTCTCCCCCTTGCCGCCCGCAACGTAGCGCAAAAGTTCGGTGCCGCTGTAAAGGTTGCCGTCGATGATCTTGAATACGGCGTTGGAGGGATCGATGGTGATTTCCGAAAGGCTCACGCAACCCGTGAAGAGGTCGGAGCCGATGCTGACGAGCCGCGCGGGAAGCGCCACTTTGCGAAGCGCCGCGCACCCGTCGAACGCGCCGTTCCCGATGGAAGTCACGCTATCGGGCAGGACGATCTCGCCGAGCACCGCGCAGTCCGCAAACGCCTGTGCGCCGATGAAGGTGACGCTTTGGGGCAGGGTGACCGCGGGCAATTTTTCGCACCCGAGGAAGAGCCCTTCGGGAATGGCGGAGGCCCCCGTGATATCGCCGTACGACGTCAGGCGGGCGCATCCGAAGAAAGCATAACTGCCGAGCGAAGAGACGCGGCGGGTGAGATTGATGTTATCGAGGTAGCGGCAACGGTAAAACGCCGAATTGCCGACGCCGATGACGGTGGAGGGAAGTTCCACCGAGACGATGGCGTCGTTTTCGGCAAACGCGCGCTCGCCGATGAGATGCACTTCGGCCCCGCCGTGGCGGTTGGGGACGAACACCGTAGCGTCGGAGCCCGTATAGCCCGTGACCGTGCCGCTCCCATCCGCAAAGGTCATCCCCTCCGAATAGTAACTTGCGTAGAGGGTCGCGCTCGCCGTCGCCGTGCCGAATTCGTACTTGGCGCCCGTGAGATCGGCCTTTAAGTACCACCCGTCCAAGACGACGTTCAGGTCTCTGCCTCCGTCGTGGAAGAAATCGGGCGCGGCGAACGATTCGCCGAGTTTGACGGGCACCCGCCCCATCGCCCTGCCGTTGCCGATGTATTCGATGTAGGCGTAAGCGGGATCGTCCAGCCAAAGGGCGTAGACCGTTACGTTCTCCTCGGGATAGGTGACGAAATAGAAGGGACGGCCCGTTTCCGCATCGGGATCGGGATCGAGATACCATCCGCCGAACTGATACCCCTCTTTTACGGGCGCCGTGGGCGCGGTGAGCGCGCTTCCCACGAGGCCGACGGAGGGCTCGACGTAGGAGCCGCCCATGCTGTCGAACACGATGCGGGAACTGCGTTGCGAGGTCCAGCGCGCATAGATCGTGACGTCGTGCGCGGGCATTTTTTGGGAGAAATCGAATTCTTCCGTGAAGATTTCATCCCCGTACCACCCCGCAAAGGTGAAGAGTGCTTTGGTGGGATCGGCGGGGCGTTCGATGGCGGCCCCTTCCGTGAGGACGCGTGATTCGATGGGCGTGCCGCCGTTGCTTTCGAACGTGACGGTGTATCTGCCTTTGGAAGCGTTCACGGCCAACACGACGGTGAGGGCGATCGCCGCGGCAAGCAGGATGCTGAGAGGTATAAAAAGGAATTTGACCGTCTTTTTCATGGCTTATTTCTCCCTCCTTCCGTTCCGCTTGCCGGCAAGCGTCACGACGGCGAGCGCGCCGCCGAACACAGCGGCCGCAAGGAGCAGGGGCAGGGCCCACCCTCCGTTTTCCGCGGCGGTCGTGCCGTCCGCGGGCAGTTCTTCCGCATAACCCGTAAGGGGCGTCGCCTGCAATTTGGCGTAGGCCTCGCGGACTTCGTCAAAGCCCTTTTGCGTAGCGTCGAGCATGTTGTAGATGCGGGCGAGCACCGCGATCTCCGCCGCCCGTTCGGCAGCGGGAAGGCTTGCGAGCGCATTGACGCGGTCGATGAAGTCGAGCGCGCTGTTGTTGAGGGCGTTCTCCTCCGTCCTCTGCACGGTGAGGCCGTGCGCGCCGTACTGTTTCCAGATGTAACTGTCGTACCCCGTCGCGTTGAGCGGGACCGTCCACGTGAGTTCCATCTCTTCGCCGAGGAAGGCTTTGAGGTTGCTGTACGTGTTGACGAGTTCGTCGCCCTCCATCTTGCCCACGCTTTCGAGCGTAGGGGCGGCGGCCGCTTTGAGTTCCACTTCGGCAAGGAGATCCATGCCGTAGAACGCGCCGACGCCGATGACCTTCAAGTGAACGGGAAGAATGATCTTTGTGAGGGAAGGATTTTCCGCAAAGGCATACGCCCCCACTTTGACCGTTCTCTCCTTCACCGTGTATTCGGCGCCCGTCTTTCCGAGAGGATAGGCGACGAGGGTGAAGAAGTTGCCGCTGTTCTTTGCGTAGAGGACCCCGTCCTCGGTGAGGAAGCGGGCGTTCTCCGCGCCGACGTTGATGGACTGCAAAGCGTCCGCGCCTGCAAAGGCCTGTTGGGCGGCCTCCTGCAAGGCAGGCAAAGAAAGCGTCGCGATCTGCGTGCCGCCGAAGGCGTTCGCTTCGACCTTTTGCAAAGCGGGCAGGGTGAGCGCCGTAAGGGCGCCGTCGTCGTAGAAGGCCTTTTCGCCCAGCGTTTCGGCCGCGGAGGCGGTGACCGCATTCAACGCGGTGCAACCCTCGAAGGCGGAAGCGCCGATCGCCTTTGCCGCGGGCAGGGCGGCCGTGCCGAGGCTTTCGCAACCCGCAAAGGCGGAGGCGCCGATGCCGTAGGCATTTTCAAAGGAGACCGAAGTAAGCGCGCTGTCGCGGAAGGCGCCGTTGCCGACGGTTTGAACGGTGGCCGAGGAGACCGCGGTGAGCCCCGTGCCCTCGAAGGCGCGGGCCCCTATCGTGGTGATGTGCCCGAAGTCGAAGGAGGAGAGCGACGTATTGCGGAATGCGCTGTCGCCCACCGTGACGACGGAAGCGGGGACCGAAATATTTTCGATCGCCGTGCCGTAGAAGGCGTAATCGGGAATTGCGGTAAGGCCGTCGGGCAGGGAGACCGTGCCGAGCGCGCTCGCGCCGTAGAAGGCGTATCCGCCGACCGATTTGACCGTAGCGGGAATGTCGATTTGTTCCAGAGCGGTGCAATTTGCAAACATTTCGGGCGAAATTTCTTCGAGCGAGCCGAAATCCACCTCCGTCAGTTCCGTGCAATGGGAAAACGCGCCGAGGCCGACGGTTTTGAGCCCGTTTCCGAGGGAGACCCGCTCGATGGGACAGTTGTAGAAGGCAAATTCGCCCACGTGCTTCACGCTTTCGGGAAGAGTGACCGCCGTCTGCGTGAGATTGATGCAGTTTGCAAAGGCATAATCGCCGATGTAGGCCGTGACCGCGGTGATGGGCAAAGCGGTGAGGTTGGTCGCGATGTCCGTGACCGTGGTGCCCGAGGAGCCCGAGGAGCCCGAAGCGCCCGCAGAGCCCGAAGCGCTTCCGGTGTTGTCATCGTCGGTGGCGGAGGAATCGCCGCGCTCCGTCTCCGTGGCCTCCGCCGAGATGCCGAAGGAACGGGTGGAAATGTTGCCCGCAAAGGCGTAATTTCCGATATAACTGACCTTCGTCGCGCCCGTGATCGCCGCCGTGCAACCGCGGAAGGCGTTATCTTCGATGCGCTCGACGTTATTGAGGTCGACGGACGAGACGGCAGTCACCCCCGTGAAGGCGTTGGCCCCGATGATGCGCACGGTGGAAGGAACGGTGAAGCCCGCCGCGTTCGACCGCGCGAAGGGATAGGCGACGAGGCGGGTCATCGTCTTGTCGTAGAGAACGCCGCCTTCATCGCGGAGATATTTGTTGCCTTCCTCCACCTTGAATTCGGTGAGGTAGGTGAGCCCGCCGAACGCCGCAAGTTCCGATTCGATGATGCGGGCGTCCTTATCGACCACGATGCGGGAGATGCGGGTGCTTACTAAGGCCTGCTGGCCGAGTTTGGTGAGCCCCGCGGGCAGAGTGAACGACGTGAGCGAATAGTTTGCCGCAAACGCGAGGGCGCCGATCTCATAGACGGTGCCGAGGAAGTTGACGTTGGACAGCGATACGCACCCGTAGAAGGCCTGTACGCCGATGAGTTCGACGTCGCCGACGAACGTGACGTCGATAAGCGACGAGCACTCCTGGAAGGTGAGCGGGCCGATCTGGCTGTTGTACGCGGTCACCCGCTTCAAGCCCGTGCACCCGTAGAAGGCCGCGTATTCCGTCGTCGTGTGGGCGGGCAAAACGAGTTCCGTGAGCGCCGTGCACCCCTGGAAGGCCTGCCGCCCCACCGTGCCGACCTTGCCGAGGTCTACCTTTTTGAGGGCCGTGCAATAGGTGAATGCCATGTTGCTGATGTGCGTGACGCGGCTCAAATCGATCTCTTCGAGCGCAGTATCATATATGAACGCGCGCGAGCCGATGGTCTGCAAATGCTCGGTATTGATCTTTTTCAGACGGGGGTTCCACGCCACCGCAAAGGTTTGAAGTTCGGTGCAACTTTCGGGAAGAACGATCTCTTCGAGGCGGTCGCACCCGTAAATGGCCGCGCGCATGATGTACTGCACGCCCTCCGGAATGATAATCTTGGTGATATAGGGATTCTGGAAGAAGGCCATCGGGTAGATGTAGGCAACGCCGAGGTCATCGGGGATCTCCACCACGCCGTTCTCATCCCCGCGCCCCGTGTAGGAGCGGAGATACACGCCGTCCACGTAGTATTCCTCGCGGACGCGCACCGAACAACTCGCATTGATGTAGGTGCCCTGCACGCGCACGCTGATGCTCGCAGAGCCCGATTTCAACGCCTTGACCGTCGCCCTGTATTGGTTATCGGGATCCTTCGTGACGCGGACGTTGGCGCTCGAACTCGACCAGTCGAGGACGATCTGCCCGACGTAATTGGAGGGAAGCACCTTTGCTTCGATCGTTCTCTCCTCGCCCCGCTCCAACGACATGGAGTATTCCGTGAGTTCCACTTCTCGCACCGTGATCGCCGCCGTCTCCCCCGCCACGCGGATGGTGAAGGTGAGCGGCGCGGCAGAGCCCGCGGGATCGGGACGCACTTCGATGGTGGCTTCGCCCGCCGTAAGGCCGGTCACGAGGCCGTCATCCACGGAGGCGATCTCCTCATTGAGGCTTTTCCACTGCAAGTCCTTCGTCCAATAGCCCTCGTGCTCCTCGCCCTCGACGTTGGCATAGATGCGGACGTAATCTTCGAGGTCGATCTGGCCGTTGGGCCTTACGGTATAGGTGTGGTCGTCGCGCACGTCGCGGGTGTAATCCAGCCGCACGTCCTCGCACTCCTTGACCTGCACGGAGAACTGCGCGCTGTTTTTCGCATAATCCATGAATTGCACGTACAGATTGCCGTTGTTCTTTTCGATGGCGCTCCAATAAGAGGTGACGTCCACGGAGACGCGCGTCGTGCCGTTGAATTCGCCGTTATAGACGGGGATGACCCCGTTGGAGATGTTCGTGAGGCCCACGGGATCGCCGTTGGCGTCCAAAGATTCGTAGGTGTACAGGATAAAGCCCTGCAAATAATGGTTGTCGTAGACGTTGAATTCCACCGTTTTGCGGTGATTTTCGTCGCGCACATAGGTGCTTTCGAGCACGGGCTTTTCGTCGTCGATGTAAAAATCGAAGGAGAAGGTGTTGCGGGTGCCGTAGAGGACCTTGTCCCCCTCCCCCTTATCCCAATCGAGGTAGCACACCATGTTGAAGGTGTACTTGCCGTTGTTGGCGAGGTCGTAGTCGCGCACGTCGAATTCGACCATGACGTAGCCGCCCGTCTGGTCGCCGCCGTTCGAGGAGGACTTCCTCGCATTAAAATCGGTGAGGCTCCAAACGAGTTCGCCCGTGACGGCGTCGCGGATCTCCATATCCACCCGCTTGGCGTTGCGCAGAAGGCCCGCGCCGATCGTGTACAGGAGATAGTTGCCGTCATCGTTGTGGGTGAGCGAAGCATAGCGCTCTCGCGTGACGGGAAGTTCGTACCCCTGCGCGACGTTGTAGCCGAAGGCTCCGAGCCCCCACGAGCCGACTTGCGCGTCGCCGTTATCGTCCGTGGTGGCAAAGCCCGCCATCGGGAGGGTGCCGTAGACGTCGGCGACCAGTTTGTCCTCGGCGAGCACCGAACTGTCGACCGCCGATTCCCCCACCTCGTACGCCGAAACATCGAGCATGGGCGCTTGCGCCCAGTCGCCGTAGAAGGCGAGGAAGGGAATGTTGAGGTTGATGTTGTCCTCATCGCACGATTCGAGTTCGACGTAGCCCTCCACATACATGCCGTTGATGAAGTTGGCGTCGAGATAGGCCCTGTCCTCGGAGGAAAGGTTGACCGTGACGGTGATCTCCGCTTCGGTGTAGCCGCCGACGCAGACGGTGTTGCCGTGATCGAGGACCGCTTCGCCGCCCGAGATCTTCTTGATCTCGTAGGAGGCGCCGGGGTTGAGCATATAGGCCTTTTCGGCGACCGTTTTGCCGTCCGACGACATGCTCTCCGTCATGACGATGGGATTGATTTTATAACTGACCGCCTCGCCCGAAACGTTGGTGATGCGGAAAGTCATGCGGTAGACGCCCTCCTTCGCGGGGTCGTCCCCGAGGGAGAGTTTGGCCTTGTTGGAGCCCTCCACCGACAGATAGGCGCGCGTGGCCGTGGAGCGCTTGATATCGCCGATGCCCGCGCCCTGTTTGCGCGGCGAATAGGGATTGCCCTCTTCGTTGCGGGCGATGGTGGCCGTGCTCATCATGAGGTTATAGGAGCGGTCGCGCACTTCCACGGTGGAAAGGTCGCTCCACCTGTTTTTTACATATTGGCGCACCAACACGAGCGCGCCCGCAATGTTGGGGCAGGCCATCGAGGTGCCGCTGATGGTATCGTATTCGTCTCTGCCGGGATAGGACGAGGTGATATCGCCGCCGTGGCCCGTGATATCGGGGCAGAGGTTGAGGTTGGGCAGAGGCCCCCACGACGAGAAGTCGGACATGAAGGGACCCGCCAGATATTCTTTTGAAATGACGATCTTCCCGTTGGGAATACCGGCAAGATAGTTGCCGAAATCCATCGAAACGAGGCAACTCGGCAAGACGTTTTTCGTACCGATGGACATGTTGAGCATACCCGACAAGTTGTTGTAGATGATGACGCCCGCGGCGCCCATCGCTTTTGCGGTTTTGACCTTATCTTCGAAGGAGTTACTGCCGCGCTTGACGACGGCGATCTTGCCCTCCACGTTGAAGCCCGTATAGTTGGACTCGTACCCGACGCCGGGGATGACGACGTACTCGAATTCGCCGCTCTCCCGATCGCCGAGGAGTTCGTTCACGAAATTGTTGGGCTTGGTCTTGCCCGTCGTCCTCGATTCGTTGTAATAGATCTCCTTTTCGCCGTTGGCGATCATGTAGGGCGTCTTGACGCCGCTGATGGAGGCCACCGCGAAGGAAGCATAGTAGGATGCGGGCGAGCCGATCGTGCCCGAATCGGGATTGGAGGCGAGGTTGGTGTTGCCGTTCGCGCCGCCGTAGGCCGAGGAATATTGGTTGCCGGCCGCGACCACGAGGCTGATGCCCATAGATTCGACGAGGTCGTAAACGCGGTTGGTCTCTTCGTCGTCATCGCGCGTGAAGCCGCAACTCGCGCCGAGGGACATGTTGACGGCGTCCACTTCCAGAATGACCGCGTCCTCCAACGCCGCAAGGATGCCCTCGGAGGTGCTGGTGCCGCTATCCTTGAATACCTTGAAGGTGGCGATCTGCGCCCGCGGCGCGACGCCCCTGATGCGCTGGGATTCGCCCGCGATGATGCCCGCGACGTGCGTGCCGTGCGCTTCTTTCGGATAGACGTTGGTATCGATATCGGCATAGTCGAAGCCGTAGGGAAGTTTGGTGCTGATGTAGAGTTCGTCCTCGTCGATGACGGTGGACTGCCCCGCCATCCACGAAGTCGCGGTGAGATAAGGAACCTTTGCCGCCACGTCGTCCTTCGTGATGGCCATTGTGTTCGCGTCGAGGGTCATATCGAACACTTCGTGCGTGTAGTCGGTACCCGTATCGAGCACGGCGACAACGGTGCCCGTGCCGTCGTATTCCACGTCGGTGGAATCGAAGATACCCGTATCCTGCACATTGACGTCGTTTTCGGTGATCTCGCTGGGCGCTTCATAAGAATTGGACAAAACGACCTTTCCCACCGCCTCGTTTGTTTCGATGCGGGAAATATCGCCGTAATGCACCTGAGCGGAAAATCCGTTGAAGAGGGCGGTATAGCGGTAGCCCGTGGAGAGGAGGACGCCGCCGAGGGAGGAGATCGCCCCGTCTATTTCCGCGTTGCGGTCGTTCCACAGTTTGGCGCCGTCAAAGCCGCCGTAAAGTTCCCCGAGGGAGAGACCGCGTTCGACGGCCACCTCGCCGAGGGGGGCGCCTTTGAGCCCGACGAGCACCGTAACGACTTCCTCCGCAGAGGGCTCGCCCGCGATGTTGAGCGCGTTGCTCTTTTCTTCCTCTTCCGCGGACGGAAGGGTACCCAAAGTCTCCGTGTTCTCCGCAGAGGACGAGGACGCAAGATTCCCCTCCCCCGAAGATTTCACGCCGAGCGCTTCCAGCGCGATAAACGAACCGAATACCGCGACCAGACAAAGTATGAGAACGCTCCTCAATGATTTCATCATGATCCTTTCTTTCTCCTTGCGTTATTGCCTGTGCCCCGGCCCGATCCTTTCGTACCGTTCCGCCGGCGCACTGCCCGAAGGCTTCCGGGGGATGCCGCGTTCCGATATCCGCCGGTCCCCCCGATGAGAATATCGTTTGAATTTTATCATATTTGCAAGCGTCTCGTCAAACCGATTTCACCCGATTTTGTAAAAAATCTTGTGAAAATTCGCCTTTGCGCCAATCTTTCATATTAAAGTGAAAGGCGGATACGCTATTTTTTTATAATTTCCAATATATGCAGAAGTTTATGCAATTTTCGCCCTTTCTATTTATCGGAGGGCGGGCGGCGGCGGACGCGGGACGGAAATTTTTCCGCTTTCGGGGCGCGGAAGGAGCGGAAAAGTACTTCTTCGACAAACATAGACGCATTTTCCGCCCGTTTGCTTTCGTAATTTCCCTATAATTTCAAAAAAACGGCAGGTGTCTATGAATTTTCGGTACATTTCCTTCCGCAAGCCCTCCCTCACCCTCAAAACGGCGGCGAAATATCTCCTTCTTCTCATCGCCATGTTTTTGGTCGATCTCGCCCTTCCGCAACGCGAGCCCCTCTCCTTCGCCCTCGCCTTCGGCGCCGCCGTCTGCGGGCTCGACCCCTTTGTGTGCGCCGCGTGGCACCTTGCCGCCTCCGCCGTCTCCCTCTCCGCCGCGGCTTCCCTCTCCGCGGGCGTCCAATCGGCCTTCCTGCTCCTCGTGATGGTCCTCTACCGCCGCTTCGGCAGACAACTGCGCTTCGAGCGCGCGATCTACGCCCTCATCGCCCAACTTCCCTTTCTCTTTTTGTTCCCCCATTCGGGCTATTCCCTCTTCCCGTTTGCCGTTTTTTGGCAGAAAATGCTCCTCTGCGCCTTCCTCACCGTGCTATGTTTTCTCTTCGAAGGCGCCCTGCACGCCCTCCTCTTCCGCGCCTTCAAATGCCGCCTCGGCGGGAGCGAAATTGCAGAACTCGCCCTGTTGTGGCTCTTCCTCGGCATGGGGCTCATCCGCGTGGCGGGAAACATCCCCTTTTTTGCCGTTGCGGCGCTTGCGGGCGCCCTCGCCGTCTTTCTCTTCAAAAGCGCCGTGGCCGTGCCCTTCGCCCTCGTGCTCTCCCTCCCCCTCTGCGTCTCCGACGTGAGCGCCGTGCCCGCCGCCCTGTTTGCCGCCCTCGCCTGTCTCGCCCTCCTCTTTCTCCCCTACGGGCGGATCGCCTCCGCCCTCGCCCTCTTTCTCGGCTTTCTCGGCGCGGAGTATTTTGTCGGCCTTTATGAGGGCTCCGCGGCGCAAATTTCCCTCACCCTGCTCGCCGTTTTCCTCCCCCTCGCCGCCCTCTGTTGCGTGCCCGAAAAACTCTTCCGCCGCGCGTCGCACACCCTGCTTTTTTATCGCGAAAGCGCCCTACCGCGCATCGCCATCAACCGCAACCGCCGCGCCGTGGGGGAACAACTCTTCGAAGTCTCCGCCCTCTTCCGCGAGATCGAAAGCGCCTTCCGCACCGAGGAGCGCCCCGACAACGCGGGCGCGCGCATCCGCGAAAAACTCACGGCGAGCCTGTGCACCTCCTGCCCCAACCGCAGGAAATGCAGGGAAGCCCGCGTCCCCGAAGCGATGGATAAACTCATCGCCGTGGGCAAAGCGAAGGGACGGGTCAACCTCATCGACCTGCCCGCCGAACTCTCCTCCGCCTGCAACAACACGGCCGGCCTCCTGTTCGCGCTCAACAAATCCCTCGCCGAATACCGCCGCTACGCCTACGAAATGCAGGCCGCCCGCGAGGGAAAACGCCTCCTCGCCGACCAAGCGCACGGCATCAGCGAGATTTTGCGCGACATCGCCCTCGAACAGAGCGGAGAATACGTCTTTTCCGACGAAGAATCGCGGCTCTCCCGCGCGCTCGCCTCGGCGGGAATTTTGAGTTCCGAAATCTTTCTCTACGGCGAAGGCGCCCGCTTTACGGTGAGCATGACCCTCGAAAACCGCGTAAACGCTGTGCGTTTGGTCAAAATCGCAAGCGTGACGCTGGGGGTGCCCCTCGCCCTTGCGGAGAAAATCCCCCTGACGCCCGACCGCGCCTGTTTCATTTTGAAGCGCAAGGCCAATTTCGACGCCGCCTTCGGCATTGCCTCCTGTCCCAAAAAGGGGGAACAGGCGAGCGGAGACACCCATTCCATCCTCAAAATCGACGAACGCCGCTTCCTCGTCGCCCTCTCCGACGGCATGGGGAGCGGCGAGGGCGCACGCGACGTTTCCGACCAAACGCTGTCGCTTTTGGAGAGTTTTTACAAGGCGAAAATGCCCTCGGAGACGGTGCTCGGGACCGTCAACAAACTCATCGCGTTTTCGGCCGAGGAGACCTTTTCCTGCCTCGACCTTGCCGCCGTCAACCTCGATACGGGGGATGCGGACATCGTCAAGATCGGCTCGCCCGCGGGGTTTGTGCTTTCGGGCGAGGAATTGCGCGTGCTCGAAGGGGAAAGCCTCCCCATCGGCATGCTCGAAGCCGTGCACCCCGCGACCCTCCGCGTCGAAATGAAGGCGGACGACTTTTTGATTTTTATGAGCGACGGGGTCACGACGGCCTTCGGCTCCTCCGCGGAATTGTGCGCATACCTGAGCCAATTAAAGCCCCTCAATCCGCAGTCCCTCGCGGAGGACATCCTGCATACCGCCCTCGGCCGCTACGACGGCAAGGCCGAGGACGACATGACGGTTTTGACCGTAAAATTGACGAAGGCGGCTTAAAATCGTGCAAACGCTGTCGTTTTTTGCAAAAGGGCCGCCTCCGAAGAGGCGGCCCTTTTCTTGCCGTTTTTGGGATTTTATTCTCCGATTTTTTTGATGGGTTTGGCGGGTATGCCCGCAACGACGGTATTTGCGGGCACGTCCTTTGTGACTACCGCGCCCGCCGCGATGACGGCGCCCTCCCCCACCGTCACCCCGGGCAAAAGGGTGGCGTGCGCGCCGATCCACACTCTGTTGCCGATCTTCACGGGCGCGGGGCGCATATTGCCGCGCTTTGCGGGGTCCGGATCGTGGTTGAGCGTTGCGATGACCACCTGTTGCCCGATGAGCACGTCGTCGCCGATCTCAATGCCGCCCTGATCCTGAAAACAGCACCCCGAATTGATGAAAACCCGCTTTCCGATCGCAATATTCAGCCCGAAATCGGTGGAAAAGGGCGGAAAGAGCCCGAACGTCTCGTCGTATTCTTTCCCGATCAGTTCAAAAAACAGCCTCCGCAACGCTTCGGGCTCATGATATGTCCCGTTGATCTCCGCCGTGTAGCGGAGCGCCCTCTGCGACATTTCGTGCATAAAAAGGTGGGTCTCCGAGCCCGCCTCGATGTACCCTTGTTTCTTCATTTCCGCTTTGAATTGTTCGGTATCCATAGCCCTATTTTACTCCGAACGGCGGCGGATGTCAACCGGGAAAGGCATTTCCGCGCGCAAACAAAAAACCGCCGCCCGAAACAGACGAAGAGCGGAAAACTCACAGCGTTTTGCCGTTTTTGCGAAAAAAGTACCGCCGCTTCCCGGGAAGCGGCGGTACTTTTTCTCTTCTTTCAGATGATTTTTTTCAACTCTTTGATGACGAGGTCGGCGATGTAGCGGCACCCGCGGTGGGTGGGATGGACGCCGTCCGTCGTAAACTGCGCGGGGTCGATATCCTGCGTCAGGCCCGTAAAAATTTCATCGAGAGGGATGACGGGCAGTTTCTCCTCCGCGGCGATCGTGCGGATGACCTCGTTGAAGGCGGCCAGATAGGGACGGAAGCGTTGCTTGTCCTCCATTCTGAGTGCAAAGGGCAAAACCAGCACGAGTTTGGCCCCCGTCGCCATGATTTTTTGGACGAGCGCCGTGTAATTATCGCGGAATTGCTCCACGGTGATGATCTCCCCGTGCGAAAAGCGGCACCAAACGTCGTTCACGCCGACCTGCAAAAAGACGACGTCGGGCGCCTCCGCAACGACGTCCCTTTCGACGCGCGCAAGCAGATCGGCCGTTTTGTTCCCGCCGACGCCGCGGTTGACGATGGCAAATTCGGCCTCCGGATAGAGTAGGCGGAGTTTCCCCGCCGCAATTTTGACGTACCCCGAGCCGAGGTCGGAAGGCTCGTCAAAATTTCTTCCCGATTCCGTGATAGAATCGCCGAAAAACAAAATTTTCATGTAGTGCCCCCTTACTTTACGAATTTATCGCGGTAGGCGTTGATGCACCTTTGCACGATCTCGATGGCCTCGTCGCGGTGTGCGATCTCCGTGACCGCCGTCTTTTTGTGCTCCAACGATTTGTACACTTCAAAAAAGTGCTTCATTTCCTCAAAGATGTGTTGGGGCAACTCGTGAATATCGTAATAATCGTTATAATTGGGATCTTTGGCGGGGATGGCGATGATCTTCTCGTCCAAAGAGCCGCCGTCTATCATCTTGATGACCCCGATGGGATAGCAGGAAACGAGCGTCATGGGATAGATGGTCTCGTTGGTGAGAACGAGCACATCGAGCGGGTCGCCGTCCTCCGCATAGGTCCGCGGGATAAACCCATAGTTGGCGGGATAGACCGTGGAGGTGTAGAGCACGCGGTCCAACTTCAAAATGCCCGTTTCCTTATCGAGTTCGTACTTCGCTTTGCTTCCCCTGGGAATTTCGATAAGCGCTTCAAACGACTTGGCCGTAATACGTTTTTCGTCGATGTCGTGCCAGATATTCATAAAATCCCCCCTCTTTCGGTCTTTATTTTAGCACAATTTCCCGTCTACCGCAAGGGCGCGCGGATATTTTTTCGCAATTTTTTTCGATTCGGGAAAAATACTTTGACAAAGCGGGAATTTTATGATATATTGATAAGGCTTGCGGATGTAACGCGCAAAAAATGGAATCCGCAACGTGCAGAAGTACCCAAGTGGCTCAAGGGGCTCCCCTGCTAAGGGAGTAGTACCTGTGAAAGGTAGCGCGGGTTCAAATCCCGCCTTCTGCGCCAAGTGGGACGTAAGTTGAACGACTTGCGTCTCATTTTTTATGTGAAAAGCGGGGACAAAACCGTCCCCGCCGATGCTAAAACGCTAAATTGAAATTTACCATTCACGCCATTCTTCTGTAACATCTTCAATCGTAGGGCTTACGCCGCATTCAACAGCACTGTCTTGAATGATTTGCCAAATTTCTTCACGGGCATCTGTTTCAATCAAACAACAATCCGTTTTATCATTCAGCTTGTTTAATGCGAGAACTACTTTTTTTACATGTTCCATAATGAGTTTCTCGATCGGATTTGTAAGACTGTCCAATTTGTCAAGATAATCTAAAAGCAAAAGTTCACACTTTTGAACGTCTTTTTTGAATAGCCGCAATCTTCATCTTCGGACATATAATCGAGCATAGCGGTTACAACATTCTCTTTTACTTGCTTTTTATACAATTCGGTTTTCACAATAATTTCTCCTGTTTTTGATTACCGTTCCTATCATATCACAGCCGCACAGAGAAATCAAGCGAAAGAGTATCTAATGGCAATCAGGCGTGAGCGTGTCTTGACAAGCGCGCCGCCAAAAGTGCAAGCCCAATCCCAAAAGCATTTTTCGACTTTTTCCCTTTCAAATTCTTCCTTTTGCCACACGCCGCGACAAAATTTGCGCCCGCATGCTTGACGCTTGCGCGCAAATGCGGTATAATGGCGGTAAAAGAATCGGAGGGTTCCGTTATGATGACAAGAGCAAAAAAAATCTATCTCCAAGCGCACGAAAAATATGACTGCGCCGAGGCGATCATCAAAGAAATGAGCGCGGGGCAGAGCGAAGAGTTCTTCCGCGACGCCATGAAAAATTTCGATATCGTTTTGCAGTGCATTTTGTACAGCGCGGCGATCGTCGATAAAAAATTTGCACGTTCCGAGCGCCGCTTTTTGAAGGACATCACCGATTACGAGGACGTCCCCGCCATCGTGAAAGCGAAGTCCTTCCGCCTGCAACCAAAGGAAAAGGAAAAATTTTTGGGCGAATTGGATCAATTGGCGGACCGCGCCTCCACCGAACTCATCCTGCCCTTCGCAAAAATCGACGCCGACGACAAGAGCCGCGATTTCCTCGCCGAACTCGATGAAAATGTACGCGAGATCTTCTACGGCTTCGCCTGCGTGGACGGCGACGACCTCGAAAGCACGGGTAGACGAGACGAGATCCTCACCGACGAACTCGGCACCCTCGCCTCCACTTTCGGCACCTATTTCACCGCCAAATGGGAATTGGTGACGGCCGCGGCCGAGGGACGCCGCATCTGAACCGCATGCAAGCGGCGGGACAATTCCCGCTCCGCCAAAAATTCCGAGAGCGGAAACTCTCGGGATTTTTTGTTGTGCCGAATACAAGGCGGAAACCCCGTTTTTCCGTCTTGTCAAGCCTATCGAGATATGTTATAATAAGATGAATCCGCTTTGATAGGAGAAAAAGATGCAGTGCTACAATTGTGATTCCAAAAGGCTGAAATACAATGCGGAGCGAGACGCGTATATCTGTTTGGATTGCCACTACGAATATCCCAAGCAGTACTTCTTTATTTCCCACTCTCACTTGGATATCGAAAAGGTCCGCATCGTCCGCAATATCGTCGAGGAAACTTTCTTCTACGAGCCCATTTTGTTCTTTTTGAAGTGCCTCTCCGAAGAGAGCGAGATCAACAATCTGATCCGCCGTGAGATCCGCGAGCGGGTGTGGTTCATCTACTGCAAGAGCGAAAATGCCGAAAAATCGAAATTCGTCTCGGAAGAGCGCCGCTATATCGAGCAACTCATCAAAGAAGGGGATCCCAAAAAGATTTTGACTATTGACCTGGACCGCTTCGAAATATGGGACGACGAATGTTTGGACGACCTCCGCAGACAGGTCTCCTACAAGATCAGAAAGGCGAAAATATTTTTGTCGGGCGAGCACAAGGACATCGCCATTGCGAGCGTACTGCACGACCGCCTGTGCCGGAGCGGCTACGACGTGTGGTGGGACCGCGATCTTTCGGTGAGTAGCATCTGGATGGACGAAATCGAACAAAAAATCAAGGAGCGCAGTTATAAAGACGGGCTCTTCCTGCCCATTTTTACGGGTGAAACCCTTTCGCGAGCCATGTTGGCGGAGGTGGAGCGCGCCCATCAAAACAACGCGCTCATCATGCCCATCGTCACAGACCCGCGCGCCCTCGCTTCCGTCCCGCCCTATGTAAAAGAGGTGCAACCGTTCTTTGTAGACGTCAACGATTTGGAGCATTCCGCCGACCTCTTGGTCAAGGCCCTCGACGAAATGTGACCCATACAGCCGCGCTACCCGACGTTCCGTCGGGCGGCACCATTTATTCCTCTTTTTCGACGGGCAACCACAACTCAATGAACCGCTCTCCTTCCTTGACGCGCCAATGCAGGGCGACGACCTCGGGCGCGTCGGCCAAGCGATAACCGCTCTGCGGCAACCATTTAAGCGCGATCCGCTTGCGGATATCGGCGTACTCCCCGATCGGCGCGCGCGTTCTCTGCGTCTCAAAAACAGCGCAGACGCACGGCGGCAACTCGAAAATTTCCAACCCGAGCCCGCCGATTTCCATTCCTGTAACGGAAAAATCGAACAACTCTTTCCGCGTCCATTCATCGAGTTCGTAGGCGATGTAGTAATCGTACCCGTCGTCGCCGACGTTCGTCACGACCGCGTACTCCGTCGTCTTATCACAGGCGGCGCCGAGGAGGAGCCACTGCTTCCCGCGCGTCGAAGAGTAAAATGCGTGCTCTTGCCGCAGGCACTCTTCCCCGTACGGCACGCCGCAAAACCGCCGCTTAAATCCGACGAGCGTCTTGCCCGCGCGCATTTCCATTCCCGTCGGCAACACGGGGTTTTCCTCATCAAAAGAAATTTTCAGACGGGGAAAGTTTTTTGCGGGACGGCCGTGCTTCACTTCGGACGGCTTCGCGCCGTGAAAGGCGAAAAAGGCGCGCGAAAAACCCTCGGAGGAGGAATATCCGTACTTTAAGGCCGTATCCAACACCTTCGCTCCGTCCGCAAGGTCCTCCGCGGCGCGGGTCAATCGGCGGCGGCGGATGTATTCCCCCACCGTCACGCCGCACACGATGCCGAACACGCGCTGAAAATGATAACTCGACGCATAGGCACGCCGCGCCGCCTCGGCATAGTCTATTGCGCCTCGATGTAATCGACCGCCCGCGCGATGTCCTGCTTGTCCATTCCGACCTCCTCGTTCCATTATAGCCGCCCGCGGCGAAAAAATCTTGATATTCCGTGCGAAAATTGCCGCCCGACGGAAAACCCGTCGGGCGGCGCTCTTTATACTTTATAAAATGATCTCCGTTTTGAAATATTGCTCCTGAAAGCGCACCTTTTCCGCGATCTCTTCCCGCGTGAAAGTCACGCCGTCGGGGGCAACGACCCATTTGTCCTCCACATCGTCCAGCCTGTGAACGACGGCGATCACCCGCCCGCAAAATTCACGCACGGGCGCCTCCACACCCAACAAATAGGCGTCCTGTCCCTCGCCGTCCGCCGCAAAAATCCCACGGATATAGCCGTAATTGACGGGATACACGATGTCGCGATGTTCGGGGTGAGTACTGCCGAGCGGCCTGTCCACCGTGAGAACGACCTGTTTTCCGAGCACGTTTTTCATCGTTTTAACGGATAAAATTGGTAGAAATGCGCTTTTCGTAGGGCGGGAAGGAGATCCCCTTCTCTTCGCCCGCCTCGATGCACTTCAAAAGCCACGCGATGTTGCGCCCCAAAGTGCGCATCGTCTGCAACCCCTCGCCGTCCTTCAAGACTTCGTCGGGCGTATTGCCGTGCACCTGATTCCAGTACTGCGAGGAGACGACGGGCATGCTGTTGATCGTAAAATATTTGTTGAGCCGGTCGAAGGCCGCCGTCCCGCCACCCCGCCTGCAACTGACCACCGCCGCGCCGAGTTTGCCCTGAAAGCCGCTCCCCGCATAGAAGAGGCGGTCGGCAAAGGCGCAGATCTGTCCGCTCGGGCCCGCGTAGTAGACGGGCGAGCCCAACACGATGGCGCCGAATTCGGGCAAGCGTTCGATGGTGCGGTTGACGGCGTCGTCAAACACGCATCTGCCGTTTGCGCGGCACTTTCCGCAAGCGATGCACCCCGCCACGGGCTTCGTGCCGAGCCACAAAATTTCCGCCTCCGCGCCCTCCTGTCCGAGCGCCGTTTTCACCTCGTTCAAGGCGGTAAACGTGCACCCCTTTTCGTGCGGACTGCCGTTGACAAGCAAAACTTTTTTCATCTCAAACCTCCAAACTTTCGGCGAGTTCTTTCGCCTCTTTTTCCGCGAGAGAGAGCCGCCTCTCGCACTCCTCCTCCGAAATGACGTCCAGCCCGAAGGCCGACACGGAATCGAATGCGCCGATGCCGAAAAAGCGGCAGAGCGCCTTCAAGTAGGGCGTCGCCTGTTCCTGCTCGTCGCCGTCGGGAATATCCAGCCCCCGCGTGGTGAGGTAGATCATGCGCTCCGCGCGGCACTTCCCCTTGCAAGTCTCCCCGTCGAACGCGACGCCCGAAACGGAGACGTGCTCGAAGTAGGTTTTGAGTTTTGCGGGAATGCCCATATCCCAAAAGGGCGCCGCGATCACGATGAGGTCCGCCGCCGCAAACTGCTTGGCAAGATCGAACAGAGGATCGCCGTACTCCCCCCTTTCGGTCAATCCGTTCCGCTTTTCCAACAGTTCCCGCCCGAGGGGGAGGATGGGGAGGGACTCCAAATCGACGCGCTCCGTCTCATACCCGCCGAGGGCAGAAAAAAAGGCGCGCGCAAGGCGCGCCGTTCTCGAAATATCGCCGCGGATACAACCATCCGCAAAGAGCACTTTTTTCATTTTTTTGCCTTTTTCTTTTTTTCCGCTTTGCCGCCGCTCTCGTCCCCCTCCGCACGGTGGAAGTAGCGGATGTACGATTTTCTGCAATAGCGCTGGACCTCGCTGTCGGCGGCGGGCTCGCCCTCGAAGGTGTACTTGCCGTTGACGCGCCAGCCGTTGAGGAGGGAAATTTTGAGGGCGTCCTCGGGGCAGGAGAAGGCGCATCCCATGCACCCGGCGCAGGAGCGCTTGAATTTGGGCCTGCCGTCCACCATTTCGATGTTGCCCTGCGGGCAGACTTTGGCGCACGCGCCGCAACCGATGCACTTGTCCGTTGCCTTGAAGCGGTGCCCCAAAATGGGCATGGCGGTGTGTTCGATGCGCAAGACGAAGGTAAACATGCGCTTGAACACGTTGACCCCTTCGCGTCTGCCGCCGCCCTCCGCGATCTCCTCCGCCGCCACGGGGAGCCCGCTCTCCGCCGCCCGCCACATGCGCGCCGCCATGCCATCCGAATGGCGGAAGATGATGTTGTAGGGCATGACGTAGCGGTATTCGCCGAGCACGCAATATCCCCTGTGCTTTAAGATGCGGCGGGGCGTGATGGCGGAAGCATCGTTCATTTTGAGGGGCTCGCCCGACGTGCGCACGAGATAGACGGGCCGCGGCGCCTTTTTATCCGCCGCGGGAAAGGTCTTCAAAAATTTGAGAACGGGCTCCGGCGCATTGAAGGCATGCACGGGGAAGCCCACGATCACCACATCATAGGCGCGCGGGTCGGGATAGGAACTCTCCGCGCGGATGGGATAGAGTTCCGTCTCGTGCCCGCGGGCGCGGAGTTCCTCCGCGAGGCGGGTGCATACGCGCATCGTGTTGCCGGTGCCCGAAAACACGAAAAGCGCCGCTCTCATCTTTCCTCTCCGTCCGACAGGACGGCCCTGCCGTCCTCATCGAGGTCGTAAATATAATTTTCGTCCTTGCTGTGGGAATCGTACCAAACCTGCGCGTAGAAGGGCATCTTCTTTGCGAGGCGGTCGAACATCCACGGCGTGGGCTGGC
>CANQAZ010000016.1 GCA_947589555.1 uncultured Clostridia bacterium
CGCACTTCTCCTCGGGGATGTTGTTGACCCCCGCCCCCGCCCGCGCGACGGCGAGCAGACTTTCGCCGAGGGGATAGCCGTGCATGTCGTAGGAGCGGAGCATGACGCCGTGGGGGTCGCGGACGGACTCCGAATATTCGTAGCCCTTGAAAACCCCGTCGGCGGCGGGACTGATGGCGTTGAGTTTGAGGATCCTCATTTATGCGTTCTCCTTTTCGAACTTCTTCATGAATTCAATGAGCGCCTTGACCCCTTCGACGGGCATGGCGTTGTAGATGGAGGCCCGCATGCCGCCCACGAGGCGGTGCCCTTTGAGGGAGACGAGCCCCGCGGCCGCCGCTTCCTTCACGAAGGCCTCGTCCTTCTCTTTGGAGGGGGTGACGAAGGGCACGTTCATGATGGAGCGGTATTTTTTCTCCACGCGGTTGGTGTAGAAGGGGGAACGATCGATAAAATCGTACAAGAGGCCCGCCTTATACTCGTTGATCTCGTTCATCGCCTTGACGCCGCCCAGTTTTTTGAGCCGCCGCAACACGAGGGTCGCCATGTAGATGGAAAAACAGGGCGGGGTGTTGTAGAGGCTCTTGTTTTCGTCCTGCACCTTCCATTTGAGGAGGGTGGGGCAGACGGGGAGGGGGTTTTGGATGAGGTCCCGCCGCGCGATGACGAGGGTGACGCCCGCGGGGGCGAGGTTCTTTTGCGCGCCCGCATAGATGACGCCGAACTTCTTCACGTCTACCTCGCGGGAGAGGATCTCCGACGACATATCGGCGACGAGGGGGGCCTCCGTTTGGGGAAATTCCACGTACCGCGTGCCGAAAATGGTGTTGTTGGAGCAAATATGTACATAGTCTGTCCCTTTGCGGAAGGGGATATTCTCCATTGCGGGGATGTAGGTGTAAGTTTTGTCCTCCGAGGAGGCGACACAGGCGGCGTCGCCGTAAATTTTGCCCTCCTCGTACGCCTTTTTGGCGAAATTGCCCGTGACGATGTAGTCCGCCTTTCCCTTGTGCATGAGATTGAGCGGGACGGCCGCGAATTGCTGGCTCGCGCCCCCTTGCACAAAAATAACCGCATAATCATCGGGAATATTCATGAGTTCGCGCAGGAGCGCTTCGCCCTCTTCCACGAGCGATTCGAATTTTTTGTTGCGGTGGGAGATCTCCGTGACCGACATGCCGCTGCCTTCAAAATCGAGAAGGTCGCGCTGGGCCTCCTGCAAAACTTCGAGGGGAAGGGCGGAAGGGCCCGCCGCAAAGTTGTATGCTCGCATGCTCTGCCTCCGATATGAATAATTGTATATTACTATCATTATATCCCGTTGCCGCCGTTTTGGCAAGTGTTTGGCGCACGTTTTGCCCCATTTTTCCCGATTCTGCCCTTTTTCCGCGTCTCTCGCCAAAAAACTTGTGCAAAGCGGGGAGAAAATTTCCCAAAAAACATTTACTTTTCAGAGGTTTTGTTGTAAAATGGATTTGTGATATTCTGCCGCACAACGCGGAAGAGAGGTATTTCATGGACGAAAACAAGAACGGCACGGAAAGAAATTCCATCCTCCTCGAAGGGATGTATAACGGCGTAGCGGGGAAAATAGACGAGGTGCGCCTCTCCGTGCAACGCGAATTGCAATATAATTCCGCCCAGCAGGTGGACGCTTACGAGGCGCTGGCCGGCGAACTGCGCACGAGCGTGGATTCCCTCCTCGCCGAACTCCGCTATGTCGCCCAGCAGAGCAGCGCCATTTTCGACTATAACCGCCGCGAACGCGATACGATGCGCGACCTCCTTCTCGAAGAGGTGAAGGGACAGGCGCAACAGGTGTTCGATAAATTTACGGAGTACCTCGACGGCCGCCTCGCCGCCCTTGCAAGCGGAGAGGGCTCCGTCGATTACGACCTCCTCGCCGAACGGGTGGCAGAGAAACTCGCCGCCGGTAGACCTGCGGCCGCCGAAGAGAAGAAAGAGGGGGCCGAGGCCAAAGAGGAGGCGCCCGCCGAAGCCGTCGCGGAAGAGGCTCCCGCGGAGGGTGCGGAGGAGACCGCCGAAGGGAAGGAGGAAAGGGCGCCCGACGACGGCTTTGACTACGACCTTCTCGCCGAGAAGATCGCCACGGCCATCCCCGAGACCGATTACGACCTCATCGCCGACAAGGTGGCGGCGGCTCTGCCCCAGGTGGACGAGAACGCGCTGGCCGAACGCATTGCGGCCGCCCTCCCCCAGACCGACGAGAACGCCCTTGCCGACCGCGTGGCCGAGAGCATCCCGCTCACCGATTACGACCTCGTGGCCGAACACGTGGTGGCCGCCGTCGCGCGCGAGAGCGAATTCAAACTCGCCGACGAGAGCATCGAAAAGATCGCCCGCCGCGTGGCCGAACTGTTGCGCGGGGACGACGCCGATCTGGAACGCATCGCGCGCGAGGTGCTGGGCGGGGAGAAGAAGGAAGCCCCCGAGGCCGAGATCGCCGCGGCCGCCGCGCCCGTGCCCGCTGTTTTGCCCGTGCCCGCGGAGGCTCCCGCGCCCCCCGAAGGCATGACCACCCGCTATAAACGCAGTTTCATTGCGAAGATCATCGAGAGCGAGGAGGACGTCAAGCAATATTACAGCGAACTCAAAAACGCCTTGCTCGCCTACCAGAAGGCAAATTCGCAGATCAGTTGGTCCAACGACCGCTTCACCTTGAAGGGGGAGACCGTGGCCAAGATCGGCATTCGCGGGAGAACGCTTTGCCTCTACCTCGCCCTCAACCCCGAAGAATTCCCCGAGAGCGTCTATCACCAGAAATATGCGGGCGACACGAAAATGTATGAAAAAACGCCCATGATGGTGAAAATCAAGAGCGGCGTCGCCCTGAAACGGGCCATAAGGCTCATCGAACTTCTCATGGAGAAAAACGGCGCGGTGGGAGAAGAGACGGCGCGCGTCGATTACGCCGCCCAATACGCCTATCGCACCGAACAGGAATTGCTCGCCGAAGGGCTCATCAAAACCGCCCTCGTCGAGAAATCGGATCTTGATTTTTGAACCGCCGGGAACAGAGAGAGCCCCTTTGTAAGGCTCTCTTTGTATAGTAGGCACTTGTTTGAATCAGAAGGAGCATCGTTTGAAAAAGGACAACAGGAAAGAAAGCCAAAGAACCGCTATTGAGTTTGCCATTCTCAACGGCATAGAAGAGTACAACCGCAGACAGGAACAGGAAGCCGCATCGGGCGGCGCAAAAATGACCCGCGCGGCGGGCCAAAAGAGCGCGCAAACGCAGAAAAACGCACAGGCGCAAAAGAACGGGCAGACCCAAAAGAGCGCACAGGCGCAAAAGAGCGCGGGGCGGGGCTCCGCACAGGGGCAAAGAAGCGCCGAAAAGGGCGGGGGGGCGCGGGAGAAGGACGCCGCGGCCCGCACGGTGCGCGTCAGCCTCGGCGAACAGCGCACGGCCGAAGCGATGGCGGAGGCGGGCTTCGAAAAGAAGCGTAAATCGCGCGCGAAGGGAAAGGGAACGAAATTGATTTCGCCCGCGCCCTCTTCCGAGGCGGAAAAGAGCGCCGCGAAGGGGGCTCCCGCGGCTAAAAACGGGAGAAAAACCTCCGAAAAAGGGGCGGAAAACGGCGCGAAAGGGGCAAAACGGGAGGGCGGAAAGCCCTCCGCGGAGGTCGCTCTCCGCCCTGCGGAAGCCGAAAAACAGGGCAAAAAAGGCAAGAAAAAGCCCATAAAAGTGCTATTTTTGGGCGGCGTGGGCGAGATCGGCAAGAACATGACCGCCATCGAGTACGGCAACGACATCATCGTCATCGACGCGGGCGTGATCTTCCCGACCGAGGAACTGCCCGGGGTGGACCTCGTGTTCCCCGACATCGGTTATCTCGCGGCGAACAAGCGCAAGATCCGCGGCGTGTTTTTGACCCACGGACATGAGGACCACATCGGCGGCGTGCCCTATCTCATGAAGGAACTCCTGCCCGAGACCCCCGTGTACGGCACCAAACTTACCCTCGCCCTCGTGGACAACAAACTCCGCGAGCACCGCCTGAACAACGTGACGGAACGCACCGTGAAGCCCGGGGACAGGATCAAGGCGGGCGTGTTCGCCGTGAATTGCGTCAACGTCAACCACTCCATCGCGGGCGCCCTCGCATTCGCCGTGGAGACCCCCTACGGCATCATCTTCCACAGCGGAGATTTCAAGATTGACCTCACCCCCGTGGCGGGCAGTCCCATCGACCTCGCCGAGATCGCCGAATACGGCAAGCGGGGAGTATTGCTCTACCTCGGCGAATCGACCAACATCGAACGCCCCGGCTTCACCATGAGCGAAAAGGTGGTGGGTACCACCCTCGAACACCTGTTTGCCGAAAATGCGGACAGGCGCATCATCATTGCGACTTTCGCCTCCAACGTGCACCGCCTTCAACAAATCATCGATATCGCCGTGAAGTTCCGCCGCAAGGTGGCGCTCTCCGGACGGAGCATGTTCAACGTGGTGGAGGCGGCGGCGAAGATCGGGGAGATCACCATTCCCGAGGGTGTGCTCGTGGACGTGGAGAAGGCGAAAAATTATTTTGACAGGGAACTCGTCATCGTTTCGACGGGCACGCAGGGGGAGCCGATGTCCGCCCTCACCCGCATGGCGTCGGGCGAATTCAACAAGGTGACCGTCGGCGCGAACGATACCATCATCATCTCCGCGAGCCTCATCCCCGGGAACGAGCGCATGCTCTACCGCGTCATCAACAACCTATTCAAACTGGGCGCGGACGTCGTGTACGAGAGCCTCGAAAAAATTCACGTTTCGGGCCACGCCTGCCAGGAAGAGCACAAGATCATGCACGCTCTGTTGAAGCCCAAATTCTTCATTCCCGTGCACGGCGAGTACCGCCACCTCAAACGGCACGTCCTGCTTGCGCAGGAGATGGGCCTTCCCGCCGCGCAGACCTTTATCCCCGAGATCGGCTCCTGCGTGGAACTCACCGACGATTCTCTCCGCGCGGGCGAAAATATTCCCGCGGGCGCCCGCCTCATCGACGGGGAGGGCTCCGAGGACCTCGCGACGGGCGAGGCCGTCAAGGACCGCATCCGCATGTCGGGCGAGGGGCTGTTCATCATCGCCGTTGCCGTCTCCGACGGCGTGGTGGTGGGGGAGCCCGTCATCGAGAGCAGAGGGTTCGTTTATGCCGAGGGCAGAGACTTCGGGCGGGAGATCAAATCGGCCGTCGAAAAAGCCATTGCCACGTCGGGCCCCGGCGGAGCGGAGGAGTTGGCCGCCAATATCCGCCGCGCGGTCAAGACCTATATCTACAAAAAGACCAAACAGTCGCCCATGATCGTGCCGATCGTGCAGGAACTGTGATTCTTTCCGAAAGGGAGGGAAGGGTATGAAACGCAATTTGACAGTGGTCTGCATCCTCACAGGGCTGTGCGTAGCGCTCTTCGCCGCAACGACCGTCGTCGGCTTTGTGTTTGACGTGTTGCCCGTGGGCATTGTGGGCGCGATCATGACGCTCGTCACCCTTTGGGTGCTGGCGGGCAGTATCTACCGCGAACGCGTCTATGAACAGGTGGAAGCGCGCTACCGCGTAAACGATTTTGCCGCCGCGCGCGCCATCCTCGACAGGGCGGAGCACAACCACCTCCTCTATCCCATCGCACGCATCATCGTGTTGCAACTCTATGTGCGCGTCGCCCTCGCGCAGGACGACACCGCTACGGCGGAGAGGTATGTCTCCCGCCTCCGCCACAACGGCGGCGACGGCTGGCGGTACCGCACGGCCTACTTCATCGTGCTTTTGAACCTCGATTGGGGGGATGTGCCCGCCGCGACCGCCGAGTATGAGGCCTTCAAGAGCGCTTGCGCTTCCTCCGAAATTTATCGCTCGCGCATTGAGGTGCTGGACGCCATTTTTGCCAACATCCACGGCGAGGCGCGCGAAATGCCCGACACCGCAAAACAGTCCAAATATCCCATTGTGCACCGCGTTATTCGGAAATATTGTTGATATGGGGTGCGATCTTCGGCTTGACGAGCGCCTCTGTTGCATGCGCGAGCGCGCGAAAGAGGGAAGGAATCCCACCTGTGCGGATGAAACGCTTGCCTTGATGTTGGAACGGGCAAAGGAGTTGCACGCCGCAAATATTTTGGAGATCGGCGCGGGCGAAGGGCTCACGTCGATCGCTTTGTGTATGGAGACGGGCGCGCATGTCGTCGCCATCGAAAAGGACGGACAGCGGGCGCAACGGGCGCGCGAGAACTTTGCCTTGTTCGGCGTTGCGGAGCGGGCGGCGCTCGTTCAGGGGGACGCGGCGGAGGTGTTGCCCCGCCTGACGGGAACCTTCGATCTCATCTTTCTGGACGGCCCGAAAGTGCAATACGTTGCCTATTTTCCCCATTGCAAACGGCTGTTGCGGCAGGGCGGCCTGCTCTTTTCCGACGACATTTTGCTCTTCGGCTGGGTGCAGGGGGAGCCCCCCAAAAAGCGGAAAATGCTTGCGGAGCATATCCGTGAATATCTCGAACTGTTGCTATCCGACGCCGGCTTCGAAACGGAAATTTTGCGGCTCGGCGAAGGGCTTGCCGTGAGTAAAAAGAGATGAAACCCGAACTTCTGGCCCCTGCGGGCAATCTTGCAAAACTCAAACTTGCCTTCTACTACGGTGCGGACGCAGTCTATGCGGGCGGGCGTGCCTTTTCGCTCCGCACCTTTGCCGATAATTTTACGGAGGAGGAACTTGCGGCGGGCATCTCCTACGCCCACGGACTGGGCAAAAAAGTGTACGTCGCCGCCAACATCTTTGCACGCAATTTCGATTTGAAGGGGATGGAAGCGTTGTTTATCCGTCTGGAAAGGATGGGGGCGGACGCCGTGCTCATCTCCGACCCCGGCGCGTTTGCGCTGTGCCGCAAGGCCGCGCCAAAGTTGCCCGTTCACATCTCCACGCAAGCCAATACCTGCAACGCGCTCGCCGCGAAATTCTGGATGGAACAGGGGGCGAAACGGGTGGTGCTTGCGCGGGAACTCTCCCTTAAAGAGATCGCCGAAATCCACAGCGTTTGCCCCAATTTGGAACTGGAAGCCTTTGTGCACGGCGCAATGTGCATCTCGTACAGCGGCAGGTGCTATCTTTCCGACTACATGGACGGCCGCTCCGCCAATCGCGGCGCCTGTGTGCAAGCGTGCCGTCGGGGCTATCAGATCAGGACGCGGGAAGGAGAGAGCGGGGATTGGTACGACGTCACTGAGGACGAGCGCGGCGCGTACGTGATGAACAGCAAGGACCTCAATATGAGCGCTTGTCTCGATGCGCTTGCGGCGGCGGGGGTCGTTTCGTTCAAGATCGAGGGGCGCATGAAGGGGGAATTTTACCTTGCGACCGTCGTCAATGCCTATCGCCGCATTCTCGACGGCGGAGACAAGGAAGAACTCGGCCGCGAACTGTATGCGGCCGCCCACCGCGCATATACGACGGCGTATGAATTGCCGCACGCCCAATCCCCCGAGGATACGAAGACGCAGGGCGACTGCGATTTTGTGGGGCTCGTGAAGGGGTGCGAAAACGGACGGGCATTTGTGGAGATGCGCGGCAGGTTTTTTGAGGGTGAAGAGTTGGAAATTCTCACCCCGTCCATGCATTTCGGCGAAAAAATCAAAGTGACGGGGCTGAAAGACGCGACGGGCGAGGCGTGCACGGACGCCAAACTTGTGCAGGCCGTTTATTCCATAAATTGTTCCGTTCCGCTCTCCGCGGGCGATATTCTGCGGCGCAGGAGGGGATGAGAGGCCTCGCCGAAGGGGCTTTTGGCGAGATATGGAGCACATTTTCAGCGGGATCCGATCCCGTCGGGCGCGCCGCGGCATAGCCGCGGCGCGCTTCCGCATATAATGCGGTATGGGAAAACGAAAACGGCTGGATCTCGGCCAATTTTTTGCGGTCCTCGGCTTGTTTGCAATCGCCGTCGCCCTCTTTGTCGCCGCCGTACTCGGGGTGAAACGGGAGGAGCGCGAGGTCGATTTTCGGGCGGAATATTATTTTTTGGTCCGCTCGTGCGAGAGCACCACGGCCGCCGCGGTTGCGGGTACGGTGTACGGCTCGGGCGGAGCGGGGGTGGTGCTCGACGGCGGCGAGGCGGTCATCGTTGCGTGCTATTATTCCGTGCAGGACGCCGAACGCGTGCAGAGTGCGATGCGCGAAAAGGGGGTGGAGACCCGCGTGTGGACGCGTTCTTCGGAGAAATTTATGCTGAAAGGGGACAGCGCGGCGTTTTGTGCCCGCGTCGAGGCGAACGCCGCGACGGCGGAGACGTGCGCCCGCCTCCTTTACGACGCCGCAAACGGGCTGGAACGCGCTCAAATGAGCCAAGCGCAGGCGCAAGCGGCCGCGCGCGGGGCGGCCTGTTCGCTCGCCGGCCTCGTGCAGGGGAACGAAGAGGGCTTTTTCGGTTTGTGGAACGCCGGGCTCGTTGCGGCGGAACGGCAATGTCGCGAGGTCGCGGACGGGATCGTATTCGCAAAGGACTTGCGGCGGATACAGGCCGAACTTCTCTGCGCGGTGGTGGAATTGGACACGTTTTTCTGATATGGGTGCGAAAAACATGCGCTTTTTGCGCACCGCTCCTCCCGTTTTGCCCTTTTAGCGCAAAATGTGCGGAACGGAGCATACTGCAATTATGGACTGCGTTTTTTTGTACAATCCGAACAGCGGCAGGGGAAAAATCAAGCGTAAAACCGCCGAAATCGAACAGCGTTTGCGCGGTTTGTTCGATAAAGTCAACGTGTTTGAGACAAAGAGCGCCGCGGATATGACCCAAAAAGCCCGCGAATGGGCGGATAAGGGCGCTACGATCGTCTTTGCGGGCGGCGACGGTACTTTCAACGCCGTGTTGGAGGGCGTCGCGGGGCGGGATGTTGCACTCGGCTATCTCCCCGCAGGGACGGCAAACGACGCGGCCGGGTCGCTCGGCATTCCGAAAAGGATGCGCCGCGCGCTCAATATGATTGCGCGCGGACGGACGGTAAAGTTCGATTGCATGCAAATAAACGGCAAACGCTATGCGTTTTGCATCGTTGCGGCGGGGTCGCTCACCCGCGTGACCTACGAAACGCCGCAGAGGCGCAAGCGCTTTTTCGGGTGGTTTGCGTATGCGGCCGCCGTGTTGAAACGGCTTTGGCGGGAAAAGCCCTTCTACGTCGAAGCCGAAAGCGGCGGGGTGCGCGCTTCGGGAAATTTTGCGCTTGCGCTCATCATGAACGGGAAAAGGGTGGCGCGCTTTCCCCTCAACCGCGCGGCAAGCATGCGGGACGGGCGTTGCGAAACGGTGCTTGTGCGGCAATTCGGCGAGGGCGTGCGGGCACGCTGGAGCGCGCGGGCGGCAATTGTGCGGCTTGTGCTGTTTGGCGCGAAGTGCAAGGGCAAACGCTATGTTTGGCTGTGCGGCGAGCGGGTAAAAATCGCCAAATCCGACAGCGTTTTGTGGGATTTCGATGGCGAGAGGGGCTTGAAAGGGGAAATCGACGTGCGCGTTCTGCGCGGCGCGGTGCGGGTTTTCGTTCCGAAATGAGAAAAAAATAAAAAACCGCGCAAAAACGCTTGATTTTTGCCGCCGATTTTTTTATAATGAAAAAGCGCGTAGGAAATGACGCATAATTTGCTACTGTGGCTCAGTCGGTAGAGCAGCTGATTCGTAATCAGCAGGTCGCCGGTTCAAGTCCGGCCAGTAGCTCCAATATGCAGGGGCGGACGTTTGTCCGTCCCTGTGTTTATATGATCCGCGCGCCAATTCCTATTCCATGCCTTTTCATTCCGTGCGAATTTCGGCCGCGGGCGGAAAACTTCGCACGCGGAGTTGCGTTCGCCGCCGAAATGTGTTAAAATATCGACAATGGTAACGGAAATGAAGAAAGCGGAAGTGGTTGCGGCGCTCATCTGGCGGGAAAACAGGTTTTTGATCTGCCAAAGACCGAAAAACAAGGCGCGGGCACTCCTTTGGGAGTTCGTCGGCGGAAAGGTGGAGGCGGGCGAAACGAAGGAAGAGGCGCTCGCCCGCGAATGCAGGGAGGAATTGGATCTCGCGGTCTCGGTCGGCCGCGTTTTTGCCGAAGTCACGCACGAATACCCCGACCTTACGGTGCACCTCACCCTCTTTTTTTGCACGATCGCGGCGGGGGAGCCAAAACTGCTCGAACACTGCGATATGAAGTGGATCTTGCCCGCCGAGATCCCGAATTTTGCCTTTTGCCCCGCCGATGAAACGATCTTGGAGAAGTTGATGCGGGAATACGGGCCGCGCAAAGGGCGCGCGGGGGATTGACTTCTTTTTCCGAACGTCGTATAATAGCCGTATGAACGAAGCGTTTTCGAGGACGGAACTTCTCATCGGGGAAGAGGGGGTGCAAAGGCTCGCGAAGAGCCGCGTGGCGGTATTCGGGCTGGGCGGCGTGGGCGGATACTGCGCCGAGGCGCTCGCCCGCGCGGGCGTCGGCGCGCTCGACCTCATCGATCACGACAAAGTGACCCCCTCCAATCTCAACCGCCAGATTTATGCCCTCCGTTCCACGGTGGGGCAATATAAGGCGGATGTTGCAAGGGCGCGCATCGCGGATATTTCTCCCGATTGCGCCGTCCGCATTTATAAAACTTTTTACCTCCCCGAAACGGCGGGAGAATTTGACTTTCATATCTATGACTATATCGTAGACGCCATCGATACGGTGGCCGGCAAACTCGCCCTCGTAAAAAACGCCGCGACATGCAAAACGCCGATTATTTGCGCAATGGGGGCGGGAAACAAACTCGATCCCACCCGTTTTGAGGTGGCGGACCTTGCGGAAACTTCGGTCTGTCCGCTCGCGCGCACGATGCGACGGGAACTCAAAAAAGAGGGCATCGAGCACCTCAAAGTCGTCTATTCCAAAGAGGAGCCCCTCTCCCCGCGCTCGGCCGAAAAGGCGGAGGGCGGAAAGCCCGTACCCGGCAGCGTTTCCTTCGTCCCGTCGGTGATGGGGCTCATTTTGGCGGGCGAAGTCATCAAAGATCTCATCAAAAAATAGCAAAAAGAGGGGGAGAGGGCGCGGCGCGCCCCCTTTTCCGCAGGGCAAATTCAGGGAGGAAAGGGATGTCGCACAGTAAAATGAACAAGCGCGGATATTCGCTCTACGTGGAGAGTTGGAATCCCTCCGCCAAGCATTTTATCAACACCTGCGCGGTCTGCGGGCGCAAGGGATACAGCCCGACCATCGAGATGGAGGGCTTTTGCGACGTCCCCGTTCATCGGGCGATCTACACCGAATTGAAGCAAACGCTGTGCGAATTGGCGTTGGATGAGCACGGTCGTTGCGAGGTTTGCGCGCGCTTGCAGGATGGCGTAACGGACGGGAAAAATGAGTGAAATGCGATCCAAAAACGGCAGTGGCGCCGCAGAAAAAATTGCCGCCGGTGCGGAGGCGGTCGAGGAGGGCCTGCGCACCACTTATGCGCGGCGGCTGTTCAAACCCTTTGCAAGGGCGATCGTAGAGTATCGCCTCGTGGAGCCGGGGGATAAAATCGCGGTGTGCATTTCGGGCGGAAAGGACAGCATGCTCATGGCCAAACTCTTTCAGGAACTCAAACGGCACAATAAATTTCCCTTCGAACTCCTCTTTCTCGTCATGGATCCGGGCTACGATGCGGAGCACCGCGCGGCCGTCGAGCGCAACGCCGAATTTCTCAAAATCCCCATAACGCTGTTCGATACGGACATTTTCGAGAGCGTTTACGGGGTGGAAAAATCGCCCTGCTATCTCTGCGCGCGGATGCGGCGGGGACACCTCTATCACAAAGCGCAGGAACTCGGTTGCAATAAGATCGCGCTCGGCCACCATTATGACGACGTCATCGAAACCATCCTGATGGGCATGCTCTACGGCGGGCAGGTGCAAACCATGTTGCCCAAGATCGAGAGCGCCAATTTTGCGGGCATGCAACTCATCCGCCCGATGTACTATGTGCGCGAGCGGGATATCGTCGCATGGAAAAACAGATACGGTTTACAATTTTTGCAGTGTGCATGCAAGTTTACGGCGGACACGGCGGAGGGCATAAAGGATTCCAAGCGTCAGCGGGTGAAGGCGCTCATCCGCGAACTCAAAAGGGAGGACCCGCAGGTGGAGCAGAACATCTTCAAAAGCGTGGAGAACGTCAGCCTCTCTTCGGTCATCGCCTATAAGGATAAGAACGGAGTCAGGCACCGCTTCGACGAAAAGCCGTGACCCGCACCCCGTCCTCCCGCGGCGAACTTCCCCGCCTTATCCCGAAACCGCAAAAAAATCCGAATAAAAAACGAAAATCTCCCGAATTTGTCGGGAGATTTTTGCGCTCAGAACGTTCACAAAAACCGTTCCATTTCTTTGAGTTGTCTGTCTTGCAACTCGATGAGCCGCCTCGCAAAATCCTTTGCGCGCTCGTCCGCCGCGCCGTAATCGTTGAGGTATTTGTTCAGCGACTTGATCCCCATGTTGCAACCGTCCGTAATGAGGTCGGCGATCTCCTTGTCCGTCTCCTTGACCGCCATCATGACGTTGGTTTTCAGCCACGCCATACCCTTTGCGATGGGGTTGGGGTCCTTTCCCTCGTCGTGGTACAGGTGCAAGACGCCCTGCATTTCGTTTTGGAGAAGGGCGTATTCCCTCTGGTAATCGTCGAGAACGGTTTTGAGGTCTGCGGTCTGCACGTGGTCCTTCACTTCGTCGATGGCGCAGATCCCCATTTGGATGCCGGCGTCGCACTCGCGCAACAGTTCGATGGTATCGTGTTCTATCATGGTTTCCTCCTTGAAAGCAGTATGCGCAACGGCCGCGCTTTTACTCCGCGGCCCGAATTTTGCGCCCGCACGAGCCCCGTCCGGAAGCGCGCTTTTCCGCGCCGCGGCGGGTTTTTACCTGTGAAAGGGGAGTTTTGTTCTCTTTTCACACGCAAAAGGAACGAAAATTGTGAAATTTATCAAAGATATTTAAGTTGTAAACAATTTTCGTGAAATTTTAGTGAAAAACCTTTAATTTTTTCAAATTGCTTTCAACTTACCCGTTGACAAAACTTCGAACTTGCGTTATAATGAGGAAGCGAAAGGGAAAAAAGAGGCAAAAGCGAATGGACATCAAAGAAATTTTGAAAAGATGCGACCACACCCAACTCTCCGTCACGGCGACGTGGGAGGATATCAAAGCGCTCATCGACGACGGCGTGAAGTACGGCACCGCGTCGGTGTGCATCCCGCCCTGCTATGTGAAACAGGCGAAGGAGTACGTGGGGGACAAACTGCCCATCTGCACGGTCATCGGCTTCCCCAACGGGTACAACACTCCGATGTCCAAATATACTGAGGCGGCCGAAGCGGTCAGCCTCGGCGCGGATGAGGTCGATATGGTCATCAACATCGGCGAGATGAAAGCGCGCCACTACGACGCCGTCCGCGATGAGATCAAACTTGTAAAGAGTTGTTGCGAAGGCAAAATTTTGAAAGTCATCGTCGAGACGTGCTTGCTCAACGAACTCGAATTGCGCATGGCGCCCCACCTCGTCGCCCTCGCGGGGGCCGATTTCATCAAGACTTCGACGGGCTTTTCTAAGGCGGGCGCGACCTTCCGCGACGTGGAGATCTTCAAAGAGGAGATTGACAAGTACGGCTTCGGCATCAAGATCAAGGCGGCGGGCGGCATCGGCTCCATTGCCGACGCGGAAAAGTTCATCGCCCTCGGCGCCGACCGTTTGGGCACTTCCCGCATCGTGAAGATCGTCAAAGAGGAGGGCCTGTTATGAGCGAGCATCCCAACATTCCCACCCCCCACATCAAGGCGCAATACGGCGATTTCGCCCAAACCGTGCTCATGCCGGGCGATCCCTTGCGCTCCAAATTCATCGCCGAGCGCTTTCTCGAAAACCCCGTCCTCGTCAACAACGTGCGCGGGGTCAACGGCTATACGGGCACCTATCACGGCAAGCGGGTTTCGGTGATGGCGTCGGGGATGGGCCAGCCCGCCATCGGCATTTACTCCTACGAATTATTCAACTTTTACGGCGTGGAGAACATCATCCGCGTCGGCTCGTGCGGCAGTTTCGATAAGGACTTGCACGTGCGGGATATCATTCTGGCGCAGGGCGCCTGCACCAACGGCAACTATGCCAAGCAGTACAATTTGCCGGGGACCTTTTGCCCCATCGCCGATTTCGGGCTTTTGAAGCGGGCGGCCGAGCAGTGTGAAAAAGCGGGCGTGCGCTATAAGGTGGGCAACATTTTTTCCTCGGATATGTTCTACGACGACGCCGCGAGCGGCATGCAGTGGGCGAAGATGGGGGTCTTGGGCGTGGAGATGGAAAGCGCGGCCCTCTATTGCAACGCGGCGCGCGCCGGCAAAAAGGCGCTGTGCATCTGCACCGTGAGCGACAGTTTCCTCTATCCCGAGGAGAACACGACCGCCGAGGAGAGGGAGACCTCCTTCACGGCGATGATGAAGATTGCGCTCGAACTCGCCTGACACGGCAACGAGAGGTGCGGGAGGCCGCACCGTGAGGATAGAAAGTGGCAAAGAGATTTTTTCTGATCGTACTCGATAGTTTCGGCGTGGGGGAACTCCCCGACGCATACCTTTGGCACGACGAGGGGAGCGATACCCTCGGCGCCATCCGCAAGCACCCCAACTTCAACTGCCCCAATTTGAAAAAACTCGGGCTCTTCAACATCGCGGGGGTGGGCGGCGGCGTTTCCGCGCCCGCGGCGAGTTATGCGCGCATGGCCGAAAAGTCGATGGGAAAGGATACGACCATCGGGCATTGGGAGATCGCGGGCATTGTTTCGCCCGACCCGCTCCCGACCTATCCCGAGGGCTTCCCGCCCGAAGTCATTGCCGAATTTGAGCAAAAAACGGGGCGGAAAGTGCTCTGCAACAAGCCTTATTCTGGCACCGAAGTCATCAAGGATTACGGAAAAGAGCACGTCAGAACGGGCGCTCTCATCGTGTACACCTCGGCGGACAGCGTCTTTCAGATCGCGGCGCACGAGGACGTCGTGCCCGTGGAAGAACTCTACAAATATTGCGAGATCGCGCGCGAAATGCTCGTCGGAAAGCACGGCGTGGGGCGGGTCATCGCCCGTCCGTTCACAGGGGAATATCCCTTCACGCGCACGGCGAACCGGCACGATTTTTCGCTCAAACCGCCCGCGGAAACGATGATCGATCTCCTGAAAAAGGGGGGATACGACACCCTTTCCGTGGGGAAGATCTACGATATTTTTGCGGGTTGCGGCATTTCGGAGAGCCACCGCACGACCTCCAACGCGCACGGCATGCAGGTGACGAAGGAATTGCAGGCCCGCGATTTCAACGGGCTGTGCTTTGTCAATCTCGTCGATTTCGATATGAAATACGGGCACCGCAACGATGTAGCGGGCTACGCGGCGGCGGCGACGGAATTCGATGAATTTTTGGGCGGATTTCTTCCCGCGATGGGGAAGGAGGACGTCCTTCTCATCACCGCCGACCACGGTTGCGATCCCTCGACGCCGTCCACCGACCATTCCCGCGAATATACCCCCATGCTCATCTGCGGCGACGGGGTAAAGCGGGGCGTCGATTTGGGGACGCGCGCGAGTTTTTCGGATATTTCTGCCACGGTTTTGGAATATTTCGGCGTGGCGCAAGAAAATACGAGCGGAGAAAGTTTCTGGAAGGCGGTGAAAAAATGACCGACCGTGAACTCATGGACTGCGCGCAACGGGCGCGGGAAAGATCCTATTCGCCCTATTCGCACTTCCGCGTAGGGGCGGCCCTCCTCACCAAGAGCGGCAAAGTCTACACGGGTTGCAACATCGAAAACGCGGCCTATACGCCTACGGTCTGCGCCGAGCGCACCGCCTTTTTCAAGGCGGTCAGCGAGGGGGAGAGTGAGTTCGAAGCGCTCGCCATCGTGGGCGGAAAAGAGGGGAAAACCTCGCCTTTCTGCGCGCCCTGCGGGGTTTGCAGACAGGTGATCTCGGAATTTTGCCCGCCCGATTTCAAAATTTTGCTAGGCGCCCCCGGGGCGTTCCGCACCTATACGCTCAAAATGCTATTGCCCTATTCCTTTACGTCGGAGGACCTGTAAAAACATGTCGATGAAAAAAATTCTCACCAAACTCTCGGCCCTTCTGCTTGCCGCACTCCTCGCTTGTCCGGCGCTTGCCGCTTGCGACAAAGGATCGTCCGGGACGGGCGGCGGCTCCGGCGGCTCGACCTCCGGCGGCGCGGGCAATTCATCTTCCGGCGGCTCGAACGGCTCGACCTCCGGCGGCGCGGGCAGTTCGACTTCGGGTGGCTCGGGCAGTTCGACCTCCGGCGGGACGGTGCAACTCACCTTTCTCGCCGTCAACGATCTGCACGGCAGATTCATGGATAGTAGCAGTCAGCCCGGGATGGACGAATTCACCACCTACGTCAAGGGGCTGTACGCCGACCCCGTCCGCGAAGAGATCTTGCTCTCCTCGGGGGATATGTGGCAGGGCACGGTGGAATCCTCCACCAACCGCGGCGGGCTCATGACGGAGTGGATGAACGAATTGGATTTCGTCTCCATGACCCTCGGCAACCACGAGTACGATTGGGGCGCGGGAGCGCTGACGCCCAACAGCGAGATTGCGGAGTTTCCCTTCCTCGGCATCAACGTGACGTACAACAACCGGATGCCCGATTACTGCAAGGCCTCCACGATCGTCGAAAAGGCGGGCGTCAAGGTGGGCATCATCGGCGCTATCGGCAACTGCCTCTCCTCCATTTCGGGAGAATTCCAAAGCGGGCTGAAATTCGCGACGGGGGCCAACCTGACGTCGCTCGTCAAAGCGGAAGCGACCCGCCTGCGCAACGAAGAGGGATGCGATTTTATCGTCTATTCCATCCACGACGGGGGGAGCGGCTATTCCTCGTCGGCCGTCAACAACGTGACGACGGATACCCTCACCGTCAAGGACGGGAACACTGTTTATTCCTATTACGACGCCTCCCTTTCGGACGGGTACATCGATCTCGTGTTCGAAGCGCACACGCACCAGAAGTACATTCTCAAAGATAAGTACGACGTGTATCATTTGCAGGGGGGAGGGGAGAACAGCGGCGTGAGTTGCGCCGAAGTCTCCTTCGATACCGCCACCAAAAAGTACACGGTCACGCCCAAACTTTTATCCAACGCGACTTACGGCAATCCCTCCATCGCGGACGACCCCGTCATCGAGGAACTTTACAACAAGTACTGCGAGGACGATCCCTACGGAAATATCATCGCAAATCTTTCTTCGGCGCTGTCCAGCTCTGCGATCTACGAACTCCTCCCCGAACTCTACTACGAAGCGGGAGTAGCGCAGTGGGGGGAGACGCAACCCAACGACATCGTGCTCGCGGGGGGATTCCTCAGTCTCCGTAAGCCGTACTCGCTCAGCAAGGGAAAGGTGACCTACGCGGACATCTTCTCCATTCTCCCCTTCGATAACGCCATTATTTTGGGAAGCATCAGCGGGTATTACCTCAAAAGTAAATTTTTGAATACCACGAATTCGAATTATCATATTTATGCGCCGTCTATCTCGGCCTCCTCGGTCCAAAACAACGCGACATATTATATTATTATAGATAGTTACACGGCGTATTACCGCTCGAACAACATAACCGAGGTCGCCCGCCTCGACGGCAGCCGCTATGCGCGGGATCTTTTGGCGGACTACCTGCGGGAAACCTATCCCGCCTGACGGGCCGTCGGGCGCCGCGGAAGTACCATTCAAAATGATGAGAGAGGGCGATTTCTATGCGGATGTATGATATCATCAAAAAGAAAAGGGACGGCGGGGAACTCTCCACGGAGGAGATCGCTTTCTTCATCCGCGGCGTCACGGACGGGAGCATTCCGGACTATCAGATCTCCGCGCTGTGCATGGCGATCTATTTCAAGGGAATGACCGTTCGGGAGACCTGCGATCTGACCTTCGCCGTGCGCGATTCGGGCGAAAAATTGGATTTTTCCGCCATTGCGGGCGTCCGTGCGGATAAGCATTCCACGGGCGGCGTGGGGGATAAAACAAGCCTCGTCGTTGCGCCCGTCGTCGCCTCGTTCGGCGTAAAAGTCGCCAAAATGAGCGGCCGCGGCCTCGGCCACACGGGCGGTACCGTGGATAAACTCGAATCCATCCCGGGCTTCCGCACCACCCTTTCCGAAGAGGAATTTATCGGGCAGGTCAACCGCATCGGCCTTGCCATTGTGGGGCAATCGCGGGAATTTGCGCCCGCCGATAAAAAGTTGTACGCCCTCCGCGACGTCACCGCCACGGTGGACAGCATGCCCCTCATCGCGGCGAGCATCATGGGCAAAAAACTGGCCGCCGACGATGATTGCATCGTTTTGGACGTCAAAACGGGAAGCGGCTCTTTCATGAAGAGCGTGGAACGGAGCCGCGAACTCGCCCGCCTCATGGTGGATATCGGCAAGAGCGCGGGCAAAAAGATGGTCGCCCTCATCACCGATATGGACCGCCCGCTCGGGTATGCCATCGGCAACTCCCTCGAAGTCATCGAGGCGGTGGAAACGCTCAAAGGCAACGGCCCCGCCGATTTTACCGAAGTTTGCATGATCCTCGCCGCCTATATGCTCTCTTTGGCGGGCAAGGGATCCCCCGAAGCGTGCAGGAAGTTGGCGGAAGGGGCGATCGCGGACGGGAGCGCACTGCAAAAATTTGCGGAGATGGTCTCCGCGCAGGGCGGCGACGGGGAACTGATCGCCCATCCCGAAAAATTCAAACAGGCAAAGTGCTCCCGCGCGGTTTTGAGCGCGGAGGAGGGATATATCCGCAGGGCGGATACCGAGGCGTACGGGCTGGCGAGCCTTGCGCTCGGCGCCGGGCGGAATACGGCGGAGGACTCCATCGATCCTTCGGCGGGCATCCTCTTAAAGAAAAAGACGGGCGATTTCGTCCGCAAAGGGGAGGAACTCGCCGTTCTGTATTCGGACGATCCCGCGCGCTTTGCGGCGGCGGAGGAGAAACTCCTCGCGGCCACGGCGATCGGGCGGGAAAAGCCCGCGGAGGAGCCCCTCGTCTACGACGTCGTGGAATGAACATCGTGGAATAAACCGAGAGAAACACAATGGCAAAACTGTATTTCAAGTTTGGCGCGATGGGTTGCTCCAAGACGGCGCAGGCGCTCATCACAAAATTCAATTACGAGGAGCGCAACATGAAGGTGTTGCTCCTCAAACCCGCCATCGATACGCGCGACGGCGCGACCGTCGTCAAATCGCGCATCGGCTTGCAACAGGACGCCGTTGCCGTTGCTTCGGACGAAAATCTTTACGAATTGTACCTCAAAAAGTATTCCGATCGCGACGTTATCATCGTGGACGAATGCCAATTTTTGACCCCCGAACAGGTGGATGAACTCGCCGATATCGTCATCGAAAAGAATGTTCCCGTCCTGTGCTTCGGGCTTGCGACCGACTTCACGACCCACCTCTTCCCGGGGAGCAAACGGCTCTTTGAAATTGCGGAATCCATCAGCGAGATCAAGTCGGTTTGCACCTGCGGGGCAAAGGCTACGGTCAACGCCCGCCTCGATGACGACGGAAAGATCGTCACCGAAGGCTCGCAGATCCTCGTCGGCGGGAACGAAAGATATGTGGCTATGTGCAGAAAATGCTGGCTGAAATACAGAAAGGAACAAGCATAAGGAGAAAAATATGAGAGTCGGTAAAAAACTCATATCGGTGGCCGTTGCGGCGGCGTTTACGTTTACGCTCTTCGGGGCGGGGGCCGCGGCCCTTCTCGCGGCGGATCCCGTTGCACCCGTTGCGAGCGCGGCGGCGGACAATTATTATTCGTCCATCACGGCGACGCAGGGCACCGCTCTCTTGGGCCAACTCCACGATTTGATCACAACGACGCATACGAAGTACACGTCTTATAGCAGTTATGAGCAATACGCATATCAAACAGATCCCGGCGGAAGCAATCGGAGCATTCGCGAATTTTATACCCACGAGGTCATGACGACGGGGCTCAGCGGTAACATAGGGGATTGGAACCGGGAGCACGTATGGCCGAAGAGCCTTTCCAACAATTTGTGGCAAAATGACCGCGGCGGCGCAGATCTCCACCATCTCCGTCCTACCGAAGTGAGTTTGAACACGACGCGCGGAAATCATAAATACGGCAAAGCAAGTAACGGGAAAGAGGCGAGATCGGATAGCGGAGAACTCGGCGGTCATGTGAGCGGCGATACTTTCGAACCGCTTGATGAAAGCAAAGGCGATGCGGCGCGTATCGTCATGTATATGTATTTGCACTACAATACTTATACATCGAGTATTTTCGGCGGATACGCTACGACCAATGGCTCCGGGGCAAGCAATTGCTTTGGCTCTCTCACGTTTACGAAGGTCATTTCCGCATCGAACGAGGCCGCGGCGATCGATCTTCTTCTCGAATGGAACGAACTCGATCCCGTGGACGAGGTCGAGCGCACGCGCAACACGGTCGTCTATGGCGTTCAAGGCAACCGCAATCCCTTCATCGATAATCCCGAGTACGCAAATGCGATTTGGGGCGACGGCGTTGTGGACGCCGGCGGCGGAAGCGACGTCGGAGGGGGCTCGCAAGGCGGCGGAACGCAGGGCGGCGGCACGACGACCCCGACGGAGACCTTCACGCCGCTCACCGATCCCCAAGAAGGCACTTACTACCTGATGATGCAGAACAACGGCGCCGATAATTACGCGACGTCGAGTTTGGATAAGGATGGCTACTACCTTACTTCGACGACGGATCTCTCTTCCGCCGCGTCGTACGAAATCATAGAGGACGGCGACGGTTGGCTCATCAAACAGGGCTCGAAATATTTGGAGATCACCATAAGCGGTACTCACGCAAATCCCATTTTCCGTACTTCGCGGACTGCGAATCAAAATTGGAAGTGGGACGACGAGCATTCCATTTTCTATTGGACGAACAACTCCGACCAATATTTCCTCGGCACCCGTTCCGATAGAAACTATACGACGATCGGCGGATGCGCGTGGATCTATGTCGATGAAGATTGCCTCGCCAAATTCGGCACTTTCGGCACGACGGGCGGCGGCTCGCAAGGCGGAAGCGACGTCGGAGGAGGCGGCTCGCAAAGCGGCGGCGACGTCGGCGGCAATCAAGGCGGCGGGACGACGACCCCCGGCGGCGGAACCGATTCCGGCAATGCGCAGGGCGGCGGGGCCCCTTCGGCCGAAGAGGAGACCTCTTCCGGTTGCGGCGGCATCATCGGCGGCGCGGGGGCGGCGGTCCTCGTCACGGCGATCGGAGCGGCGGCCATTGCGATCCGCCGTCGGAAATAAGCAAACCGCATTCTTCCGCCCGTCTGCTCCGAGCGGGGCGCTTGCGGCGGGCGGCGGGAAAAATTTCGGTTTTCGCGGAAGAATTCTTTTTGAAACGATTGCTTTCTTGCCCGGAGTTGTGTTATAATCGGAGTGGGGAAATCGGACAAGCGCAAAAGGCGCAGTCTGCCCCGGAGGCCGCGGATGTTTGAGCTCAAAAAAATCGGTTTTGTCAAGAGAGCGTCCGCGTTGCTGTTGGATGCGATCCTGCTCTCCGTCCTCGCGACCGGCTTCATCTGGATCATCTCGCTCATCTGCAATTACAGCGGCGAGGAGGCCCTCGCCCGACAATATTTTGAAGAGTGGGAGACTTTCCGCAAGGAGGAGATCCCGTCCGTTGCGGACTATTACGGCTTCAACTATACCGAAAACGGGGACGATTACACCGTCACCGTGAAGGAAACGGGGGCCGCGGCCACCCTCGACGACGTCGTCAACAAACTGAAAAATTCCGAAGGCAAGGACGGGCAGACGAAGGCGGCGTACGACAAATATCTGGCCCTTACCCCCGCCGAAAAGGTCAACGCCCAATACCAATATCTGCACACCATGCTGTTCATGATGGTGTCCGTGGGCTCCCTCCTCGCCTATCTCATTCTCGAATTTATTCTTCCGCTCTGCCTGAAAAACGGGCAGACGATCGGCAAAAAAGTATTCGGCATCGGGCTTGTGCGGCCCAACGGAGTGAAAGTTGCGCCCGTTGCGGTGTTCGCGCGGATGCTCCTCGGCAAGTATGCGGTCGAAACCATGTTCCCCGTCCTGCTCGTGTTCCTGTTTCTCTTCGCTCAGGGGGCGGCGCTCATGTCCGTCATCTTGTTGGCCGCGCTCTTCATCCTGAACGTCGTGCTCTTCTTTGCGACCAAGAACCATACGCCCATCCATGATATTTTGGCCTATACTGTGGCGGTGGACATCAAGTTGCAGGTGGTGTTCGCCTCGGAGGATGAGTTGAACGAAAAAAAGTCGCAGGCGCACAAAGAATTTATCCAATCAGAAAAGAACGTTTGAGTCTCGGGTCCCAAAAATTCATTTCAATAGTACTACAAAAGGAAACGCTATGAAAGTTGTATTGGAACACCTCACCAAAATCTTTCCAAGCCGTAACAAGAAGGACAAAAACGCCGAAGTCATCGCCGTCAACGATTTCAACCTTGAAATCCCGGACGGCAAACTGATAGGGCTGTTGGGTCCTTCGGGATGCGGCAAAAGTACGACGCTGTTCATGATCAGCGGCTTGCAGGCGCCAACGGGCGGCAAGATTTATTTCGGCGACGACGACGTCACCAAACTTGCGCCGGAGAACCGAGGCATCGGACTGGTATTCCAGAATTACGCCCTGTATCCGCACATGACGGTACAACAGAATATACTGTTCCCTTTACAGAATTTGAAAGGTGAAAACAGGCTCTCCAAGGAGGAAATGCTCAACCGCGCGAACGAGGTTGCAAAACTTGTCCAGATCGACGAGTACATGAACCGCAAGCCGTCCGAGCTTTCCGGCGGACAGCAACAGCGCGTCGCGATTGCGCGTGCGCTCGTCAAAATGCCCCGCGTCCTCCTCTTGGACGAGCCTCTTTCTAATCTTGACGCACGTTTGCGCCTTCAAACCCGCGAGGAGATCAGAAGGATCCAGCGGGATACGGGCATCACGACCATCTTCGTTACGCACGACCAGGAGGAGGCAATGTCCATCTCCGATTTCATCGTCGTCATGAAACTCGGCGTCATCATGCAGACGGGCAAACCGCAGTGGGTGTACGACGATCCCGCCAACCTCTTTGTGGCCAAGTTCCTCGGCGCGCCGCCCATCAACATGTTCACGGGCAAAGTGCAGGACGGGGTGCTGTATTTGGGCGAAGAGGGGGTGCTCGAAGTCCCCGGCGTGGAGGATCAGGAAGTCTTTGTGGGCATCCGTCCCGAGGGCTTTATCTCCAATCCCGAGGGCCGTCTTTCCTGCAAGGTGACGGGCATCGACGTCATGGGGCGGGATATTTCCGTCGTGTCCAAGCACGAAAATTCCATCAATCCGTTGGTGCGTTCCATCATCTCGGCGGACGAGATCAAAAACGTCTCCGGGGAGATCGCCCGCTTCGATCTCAAACCGCACAAAGTGTTCCTCTTCCATAAGGATACGGAGGCCCGCATCCATTTCGGCGACCAGATCGCCGCGCATGAGGAAATGGTCGCCGCTATGGCGGCGGAAGGGCAGGGCTACGTCGTGCACGAGGGCCCGCTCCCCCGCGAACAGGACGATAAGGAGAAGGAAAACCGCGCGTCCGAACAGCCGAAGGGCCCGTTTGCGAAATTAAAGAGCCGTTTGGGAAAGAAGAATAAGCCTGCCGCCGCGGAAGCGCCCGCCGCGCCCGAAGCAAGCGCGGAAGCGCCCGCGGAGAAGGCGGAAGATGCTCCCGTTCCCGAAGAAAGGGACGGCGAAACGAAATGACGTTCCAAATGCACGCCCAAAAACGAAAGAGGGAGGCGGAATGCGCATGAGCGACGAATTTACATTGAAAATAAGCGGGACGCCGAAACCCGAAGGGGAGTCCGTTTACCTCGGCAATGCGGCGATGGCGGGGGAGCACCCGTCATCCGCATCGGCGCCCGTCTATCTCGGGAAAACGCCCGAGGGAGCGGAGCCCGTTGCGGAGCCCTCGCCCGCGGTGCTTGCCTCTGCGGCGGAAATGCCCGAAGAGGAGGCTCCCGTAGCAGAGCCCGCGGCCGCGGAAGCGGTCTATTCCGCCGCGGAGACGGAGGGCGGGGCTCCCGAAGGCGCGCCCGATAAGAAAAAGAAGGAAAAGACGCCTCTTTCCAAAATGGAAAAGAAGATCCTTTGGAAAGACCGTTTCAACCGCTACAAAGCGTGGCTGTATCTGTTGCCCGCGCTCGTGATCTTGGCCGTCTTTACGGTATGGCCCATCATCAACACGTTGCGCATCGCCTTTTTGGAGAATTACAGCGGCCTTGCGAGCATCGGCGGAGAGACTTTCGCCGTGGGCTTCCGCAACTTTGAGAACGTCGTGCATTTCCCGTCCTTTTTGACCTGCCTCGGAAACACGATGCTCCTCACGGTCATCACGGTGCCCATTTCCACGATGCTTGCCTTGCTCATTGCGGTGGGGCTCAACTCCATCAAATTCCTCCGCAGGATATTCCAGACCATTTTCTTCCTGCCTTACGTCACCAACGCGATCGCAATAGGCATGGTTTTCATGGCCATGTTCAACATGATCATGGTTTCGCCGACGGTGCCTCCGCACTCCTACGGCCTCATCAACACCATCATACGGGCGTTCGGCGGCAAGGAGATCAACTGGGTCAACGCCGGCTCGTCCTATTGGGCGAATATGGCGGTGCTCATCATCTACATCGTATGGAACGCTTTGCCCTTCAAGATCCTCGTTCTTCTCGGCGGGCTTCAAAGCGTCAACAAGCAATATTATGAGGCCGCGCGGGTGGACGGGGCGTCCCGCTTCCGCATTTTCTGGCGCATCACGGTGCCTCTTCTTTCCCCGATGATCGCTTACGTCGTCATCACGGGCTTTATCGGCGGATTCAAGGAATACACGAGCATCGTCGGTATTTTCGGCGAAACGATGGGTCCTGCGGGCGCCGATGGGAGACTGAACACGATGGTCGGTCTCATTTACGATAGTTTGGAAGATGACTTCATGGGCATGGCGAGCGCGGCGTCGCTCATCCTGTTCCTCATCATCTTCGCGGTTACGATGGTCAACTTGTATGTCAGCAAGAAAAAGGTACATTACTGAGGAGGAAGCGAACATGGAAGAAGATCGGATCGAAATAATTCCCGCGGAAGAGTCCTCCGAAGAGGTACGGGCGGAAGCGCCCGCGGAGGCGGACGAGATCAAGGCGGAAAAGGGGATGAAGGCAAAGGACATCCGTGCCGTTTCCCGCAAGCAACTCGCGCTGAAAATTTTGGGACAGGCCGGGCTCTACCTCTTCCTCACCGTCATGGCGTTCATCGTGCTGTTTCCGTTCTATTGGATGCTCATTTCGTCGGTCAAGTCGGTGGAGGAGTACAATCTCCTCACGCCCACCGTTTGGCCCAAGCAATTCGTTTGGTCGAACTACGCCAAAGTGTTCTCCGCTTCCGAAACGGGCATCGACCTCGGCAGAATGTTCCTCAACACCGTCTATGTGGGCATTGTTTCCACCATTTTGTCCCTCATCGTCACGGTGCTTTCGGCGTTTGCGTTCGCGCGGCTCGAATTCCGCGGCAAAAATATCCTGTTTGCCGCCCTCCTCGCGACCATGATGATCCCCGGCGAACTCTTCACCATCACCAATTTCATCACGGTCGTAAACGTGCTCGATTGGCGGAATACTTTCGCGGCCATCATCGTGCCCTTCCTCGTCAGCGTGTTCTACATCTATTTGTTGCGGCAGAATTTCTTGCAGATTCCCAACGAACTCTATCTCGCCGCCAAAGTGGACGGAACAAGCGACTTGAAGTACCTTTGGAAGGTGATGATCCCGCTTGCGGCGCCCACCCTAATTTCCATCACCATTTTGAAGATGATGGGGGCGTGGAACTCCTATATATGGCCGAGGCTCGTCAATCCGAACGATAGTTACCAACTCATCACGGTCGGTTTGCGCGATCTCGCAAGCGCGCTGTCGTCCAACCCGGCGAATCCCAACTTCCCCGTGCAGATGGCGGCCGTCGTGCTCGTCACGATCCCTCTTTTGTTGGTGTTCATTTTCTTCCGCAAGTACATCATGCACGGCGTTTCACGGAGCGGCATCAAGGGATAAGCAGGACCGCCTCCCCGCAAGGGGCGGGCGAATCGAAAACCGGAACAGATCCAAAATAAATAAGGATAAAGGAGAAAAACATGAAGAAAAGGTTAGGCGCAGTGGTAATGGCGGGTCTTATGGCTTGCTCGATGGCGGTGACGCTGGCGGTTTCGGGGTGCGGAGGCGGCCAAAAGGCCGATTTCGTCATGCCCGAAGGCGGCTTCGATACATCGAAGGAGGTTACCATCACCTTCTACCATCAAATGGGCAACAATTTGAACAAAATTCTCAACACCTACATTACCAGGTTCGAAAAGATGTATCCCAACATCAAAGTGGAGCATACGGCGCAGGGAGACTGGACGAATTTGCTGAAAACCGTCTCTACGGAGATCCAGGCGGGCAAACAGCCCAACCTCGCGTATTGCTATTCCGATCACGTCGCGCGCTACAACCGTTCGCAGGCGGTGCAGTCGCTGGACGGCTTCCTCGCGGGCGGCGAATATGCCAACGTCATGATCCCCACCGTCCTTGTGGACCCCGAGGGCAATTACATCGATGAAGAGGGCAACCTCCTCGATGAGGGCGCGGAGCCCGTCACCGTCGAGCGTCCGCTCGGCCTCACGGCGGAGGAGCAGGCCAACTTCAACGAAAGGTATTTCGCCGAGGGCTCCGAGTACGGCGACGGCTTGACCTACACGCTCCCGTGGCTCAAATCGACGGAAGTCATGTTCTACGATAAGAACTTCTTTAAGCAGCACAATCTCGAAGTGCCCGTCACGTGGGATGAAATGTGGGCGCTCTGCAAAAAGATCAAGGATGAGATCGATAGTTCCATTGTCCCGCTCGGCTACGATTCGGAGGGCAACCTCTTCATCACGCTGTGCGAGCAACTCGGCACGCCTTACACGTCGGCCACGGGGGACCACTTCCTCTTCAACAATGACGCAAACAAGGCGTTCGTGACCGACCTCAAAGATAAGGTCGATAAGGGCTACCTCACGACGGCGGCCGTTTCGGGCGCCGACTACACGTCGAGCCTCTTCACGGAGGGCAAGATCTGCATGAGCATCGGCTCCACGGGCGGCACCACTTACAATACCGATACGGGCGGCACCACCGCTTCCATCGATATGGGGATCGCGCCCATTCCTCAGCAAACGGCCGATGAATCCCAGTACAAACTCATTTCGCAGGGTCCCTCCGCTTGCATTTTCAAGAGTGACGACCCGCAGGAAGTCATCGCAAGTTGGCTCTTCCTGAAATATTTCACCACCAACCCGTATTACCAGTTGGAGGCCTCCCTCAACAACGGATACATGCCCGTTTTGAAGAAGAGTTACATGGAGACCATCCCCGCGTTCAACGAGGCGATGGAAGCGGCGAACGGCGGTTTCCATGCGACGGCGCAAGCCATTAAGGTCGGCATGGAGTATGAAAAATACTACTTCACCTCTCCCGCGTTCTACGGCTCTTCGGACGCCCGCGAGCAGGTGGAACTCTTGGTGCAATCGGTGCTCACCGGCACCAAGACGGTCGATCAAGCCTTTAACGACGCCTATCAGAACTGCTATTTGAAATACGGCAAATAATCGAAAAAAAGGGGAAAAACATGAAAAATTTCGCAAAAAAATGCCTTGCCCTTCTTTGCGGAGTGGCTTTCGCGTTGCCCATTTTTGCCGCGTGCGATGACGGCCCCGACGATGGCGGCGGCGAAACGCCCATCGATAAGGTGGACTACGTTTCCAACCTCAAATTGGACATGAATTCGGAGACCAAGAAGCAAGAAGTCACGGTTTGGCAGTATATCGATGGCGATACCACCCACTTCAAGCCGACGACCTCCACTTCCGATTTCAGCGTCACAAATGGCATCATCAAGGCGCGTTATTTGGCGGTAAACACCCCCGAATCGACGGGCACCATCGAAAAATGGGGCAAAGCGGCGTCCGATTTCACCCACAGCACGTTGGAAAAGGCCGCGGCCGTCTTGGTCGAATCCGACGATGCCCAGTGGAACTACGATGATACCACCAGCCACCGTTTATTGCTTTGGATCTGGTACGTTCCGGAGGGCAAAGCGGTCACGGCGGAAAATTATCGCAACCTCAACGTGGAATTGTTGCAGGAAGGCTACGGCCGCGCGTCCTCGGTGGATGAAAACCGCTATGGCGAAACGGCCTCGGCCGCTCTCTACCAGGCCCAGCAACTCAAACTGGTGATGTACAGCAACAAGGCCGACCCCAAATTCCACGGTGGCGCGGCCACGCCGATGACCCTCCAATATCTCCGTTGCCACATTGCGGAAATGGATGATGGCACTCCCGTCAGCGTGGAAGGGGTCGTCACGGCCAAATTCAATCACACGGCGTATATCGAGGATGAGTTTACCGTCACCATCGATGGGGAGGAAAAAACCATCAAAATGGGCATGGCGGTGTACTTCCAGTACAAGACGGGCAAACTGCTTGATATCCTCTCGGTCGGCAACCGTGTCAACGTCGTCGGCAAGACCTCGATTTTCAGCGGCCAGTACGGCACCAGTTACCAGATCACCGATGTGGAGTACAACTCGGTATTCCCCAACTCGGCCACCAACACAACTTTGGTGGAGGAAGGGGACCCGGCGGACGTCGTGCCCACCGTTATCAACGCGGCGGATGCGTTCGGCAACAACACCAAGCAAGTGACCTGCACCTTCAACGAGGGGGAGGAGAACGAGGAGACCTGCACCATTGGTTACGCAATGGCGGTGATGGATACCCTTGTCAAGATCGAAAATGCGGAAATTTCGCGCGACATTTACGTCTCCGATTCCAATGAACTGACGGTTACCTGCACGTCGTCGGGCGTCTCGTTCGAATTCCACACCGAAGTCATGGAGGATGACGACAGAAATCCTTACACGGCGGAAGATATCGGTGAGATCGGCACAAAATTCTCGTGGGTGATGGGCGTGATGAATTCGTTCAACAACAAATACCAGTTGGCGATCTACGATATTTCCTGCCTCGCCTACGCAACCGCCTGACCCCCCCCCACGGGCCCCAAGCCCCTCCACGGGAGCGTCCTGCGTTCCCCGCGTCATTCTGCCCTGCGTTCCCCGCGTCATTCTGCTCTGCGTTCCCCGCGTCCTTCTGCTCTGCGTTCCCCGCGTCATTCTGAGGGAGCGTAGCGACCGAAGAATCCCCTGAACGCAGTCCGCCCCCCACGGGCCCCCGCGGGCCCCAAGCCCCTCCACGGGAGCGTCCTGCGTTCCCCGCGTCCTTCTGCTCTGCGTTTCCCGCGTCATTCTGCCCTGCGTTCCCCGCGTCATTCTGAGGGAGCGTAGCGACCGAAGAATCCCCCGAACGCAGTCCGCCCCCCCCCTCGGGAGCCCCCTGATTCCG